>JAMIFL010000033.1:0-5688 GCA_035906295.1 Alphaproteobacteria bacterium
AAGACCTGCCGCACGTCGTCTTCGCAGGCTGGCGCAACCTCGCCGAAATTCAGGCGCTGTTCAAACGCGCCCACGCCGGCATCCTGCCCTATCACTCCACGCCCGACTTCAAAATCGCCTTCCCCAATAAAGTGGGCGAATATGTAGGGGCAGGGCTCCCGGTCCTCACCTGCCTCGAAGGCGTGGTCGGCAACATCATCCGCGCCGAACATTGCGGCGTCATGTACCGCGAAAGCAACGCCGCATCCTTCGGCCAGCTCTGCACCGACATCATCGACGGAAAAGTGGATTTGAAACCGCTGGCCGAAAACGCCCGCGCCACCTACGCCCGCCACTTCGACTCCCGCAAAATCTACACCGATTACGCCGACTACCTCGAAGGCCTCGCCGCCTAACACTCTTTATGGGCCATTGAGGCCCCGCGCAGCGTAAGCGAAGCGAAGCCAAGGCGCACGTAAGTGCGCCGCCCGGCGCTTGAGGGGCACAAATGAAGTGGACCATTGAGGCCCCGCGCAGCGTAAGCGAAGCGAAGCCAAGGCGCACGTAAGTGCGCCGCCCGGCGCTTGAGGGGCACAAATGAAGTGGGCCATTGAGGCCCCGCGCAGCGTAAGCGAAGCGAGCAGGGGGAGCGCGCGTTCACGCGCGCGACGTGGGGGGCGGCAGTTGAGCCCCCCACAACAGCGAACACAAAAAAAGCCCGGCCATAAGCCGGGCTTTTGTTTGGGTCTCGCGTAAAATTAACGCGAGTAGAATTCGATGACGAGGTTCGGTTCCATCTGAACGGCGTACGGAATTTCGTCTTTCTTCGGAACGCGGATGAATTTGCCTTTCTTGGCTTTCACGTCCAGTTCGACGTATTCCGGTGCTTCACGCTCAGCCGATTCCAGCGACATCTGGATCTGGCCGATGTTCTGGGCTTTCGGCGACAGGGTGATTTCATCGCCTTCTTCCACGCGGTAGGAGGAGATGGTCACGCGCTTGCCGTTGACCTGAATGTGGCCGTGGGAAACGTATTGACGTGCTGCGAACGGGGTCGCGGCGAATTTCATGCGGTAGACGACCGAGTCCAGACGCGACTCCAGCAGGCCCACCAGGTTCTCGGAGTTGTCACCGCGCAGGCGCATGGCTTCTTCGTAGTAGCGGCGGAAAGCGCGCTCGCCGATGTTGCCGTAATAGCCTTTCAGCTTTTGTTTCGCCATCAGCTGCTTGCCGTAGTCGGACAGTTTACGGCTCTTGTTCGGGCCGTGCTGGCCGGGGCCGTATTCGCGCTTATTGACGGGGGATTTCGGGCGGCCCCACAGGTTAAGGCCGAGGCGGCGGTCGAGTTTATGCTTGGACTGAGGACGCTTGTCGCTCATGGTTTTCTCACTTGTTTAGTTGTTGTCCTGCTCAGTCCCAGTCAAGGGCGGGAAGTGGCTTCCACATTCACAGGAATGGCGCTTTTTATAAGCATTTCCCAACCCAAGTCAAACAAAATGGCCGTTTCCTCCAAAAAATCAGCCTATCCAGTTGAATAGAAAGGAAATTCAGCATCCGGATGGTATTTCCCCAAGCATTATTAGACATAATACCAAGTTTTGTGATACATATATCCACCATTAAGAAACGGTTAAGGGCAAAACGGTCAGGGCATGAGCATCCACGCGTTCCCGCAACAAGGCAAGCAAACGGCAGATACGCCGGTCGCGACCCCTGTGGACGTGAAGGCAGCCCTCTGGTCCGCCAACACCAACCGTAAAGAAACCGGCGACGACGAAGGCGAAACCGGCAAATCCGGCGGCGGCGCTGCAACCGGCACCGGCACGGGCACTACCGATACCGGCAAATCCGATGGCAAATCGGGCGAAACCGGCAAAGGCGACACGGGTAAAACCGACACCGGAAAAACAGACACGGGCAAAACGGACACGGGCAAAACCGAAACCGGCTCCACCGACACGGGTAAAACCGAGGGCGGCAAATCCGGCAAAGGCGATTCCGGCGGCCTGAAAAAAACGCAGGATCCGAAAGTCATCAAGGACATGTGGGCCGAACTCGCCCCCGTGCTGATGGCCGAACCCGCGAAATTCTCGACCATGCTGGCCGCGCTCAAGCGCATGCCGGACGACATGGTCCGCTTCGACAAACAGGGCAACGCCACCGCGAACGACACCACCCTGCACGGCAACGCCGCCACCATGGGCGCGTACCTGACGCTTTACGCCGCCGTCCTCGGCGGCAAGAAAGACGAATTCGTCGCCACGCTTGACCGCATGCCCGCAAAACAGGTGGCCGAAATCCTGCCGCTGGGCGTCAACGTCGCCGAAGCGGGCGCGCAGGCGAAATTGCTGCCCTGGACCGCCGCCGTTGAAAAACTGATGCCGCACGACACCGCCCGCCCCACGCTGGTCGAAACGCTGGTCCAGCGCGGCGCGCCCGTGCTCGCAACCGCGCAGGTGCCGACGCTGCTCGATAAACCCATGCTGGCCCAGAACCTGCTGGCCGCCCTGCCGGACACGAAAGCCCGTGTCGACACCATCCTGCGCGCCGCGCAGACCGCGGGTAAAAACGACGCCGCCACCTTGACCGCCGTTGCCGAAACCATGATGGACATGTTCGTCCCCGTGAAAGACGGCCCCGTAACGGACGGCCCCGCGAAAGACAGTAAGGTCGCGCTGCAATCCCTGTCCGCCATAAGCCCCGCCGGCGCGGTGCAGGACGGCGCGCCCGTGCGCCTCGCGCTCGACGATAAATCCTTCGCCAAACTCTTCGAAACCCTGACCCTGTCCGACAACTGGGTCAAAACGGGTAAAGACACCGCCCTGCGCGTGTCCGACATCGCCGTCATCGCCGACAAGGGCGCCGATAAGACGCAGGTCTTCCTGCGCGACATGCCCGCCGAAAACCCCATCGTCCTCACGCGGGACGAGGGCAACGCCCTGCGCCAGTCCCTGCGCGGCAAATCCACCTTCGTGGCGCTGGACGAAAAAACCACCATCAACACCGCCCGCGTCTACGGTGTGCAGTCTGAAATCAAGGCAGCCCCGCTGGCAGAAATCAAGGCAGCCCCGCTGGGCAAGGCCGCCCGCGCGCATGTGGCCGCGGCCCAGCCCGCCACCGTCAGGCTCGACACCGGCAGCAACTGGATTGCGCTGCCCGCAACCCCGCAACTGCAACGCGGCGTCGAAAAACTGGCATGGGCCGAAATCAAGAACGGCCACCGCTACAACCCGGCCACCGTCACCGCGGCGCAGGTCGTGGTGAAAGACAGCCGCGCCTTCGCCCGCGCCGAAACCACCATCGTAACGCCTGCCGGCGTCCGCACCGTCCGCACCTCGTGGGAGCAGGGCGCCAAGTTCGTCGAAAAACTCGCCGCCCGCAGCGACATGCTCGCCATCGATCGCAAGACCGGCATCGCCGCCGTGGCGAAGGCGTCCGCCATCACCTCCGTCCAGACCGACCTGCAAACCGGCAAAATCGTCCAGCTCGGCGTCGCCGGTCTCGAAACGCGCCCGCAGCCGCTGATGGAAAAAACCGTCGCCGGTAAAATCGAGGCACAGGCCCGGTCATGGGCCAAACTCACCGCCGACACGGCCATCGCGCTGGATAAAATCAACGCCGTCGAAATCGACCGCAAAACCGCCGCCGTCACCCTCTACGGCGACGTCGCAAGCCAGACCGTCACCTTCGGCAAATCGACCGACCGCAGCTTCACGTCCTTCACCAAGGCCGTCGAAAACCAGTCGCGCTTCGTACCCGCCGGCGACGACCGCACCTTCATCGCCGCCACCAGCGTAACCAAAGTATCGGGCGATACCGTTACCGCCGCGCGCGTCACCTTCACGCTGCCCGCCGCCGATAAACTGGTTTCTAAAATCGAAACCCGCGCCAAAACCCTGCGCGCCATGCCGTTGGGCGATAAAGTGCTGGGCGCGTTCGGCAAGGCCATCTTCAACGGCGCAAGCCGGTCGTCCGGTCAGGTCGTCATCCGCCGTGCGCCGGTTGCCGCCAACAAGGCTGCCAACACCGCCACTGTCGTGCCGCTGCGCGCGCCCGTCTACGCCCGCCCGAAACTGGGTTGATTGGGTTTTAGCGCCCGGCGTCCCAAAGGCGCTGCACCGTGAAGTAGGAAAACGCCCCCGACCACGCCACCAGCAACACCCCCGTCAGGCTTTCCAGCGATGACAGGATGCGCAGCGGCCCCACCGGGTACAAATCGCCATACCCGACCGTCGTGAACGTCTCCGCCGAGAAATGGAAATAATCGATCAGCGCGAATTCCCGCGCCCCCATGAAATCGCCCAGGTGGAACACATGGTGCGCCACATACATCCCCGCTGAAAATATGCAGATTTCCGTCAGGTGCAGCATCAGGATGAACACAATGGCCGTCAACAGGTGCAGCCGCGACAGCACCGGCCCCTGCAAGGCAAAGCGGTTGATGGCGGTCAACCCTTCAAAGTGCAGAAGCACCACCGCCGCCACCACCAGAATGCTGATGCCGATAATCGCGAACATACGTGCTTACCCCTGCCAGCCGCCGCCCAGTGCCTTATACAGGTCAACCGACGCCGACAGCGCCTCAAGCCGCGTCTGCGCATAACCGTCCTGCGCCGAAAGCAGCGTGTCCTGCGTGTCCAGCAAACGCTGGAAGTCGATGGCGCCCGCATCATACTGCTGGCGCGACAGGTCATACGCGCGCCGCGCCTGTGTCAGCGCTTCGCCGAACGAAAGTTCGCGCTGGTGCGCCGCCTTCAGCGACGCAATGGCGTCCTCCACCTCCTGGAACGACACCAGCACCGCCTTGCGGTACGTTTCGGCCAGTTCCGCCTGCCGCGCCGTGGCGCGTTCAACCCCGCCCTCAAGCCGCCCACCCTGGAAAATAGGCACCGAAAGCGCTGCCGCCAGCGCCAGCGCCGACGTAGCCGGGTTGCCGAAACCAGCCGCGCTGGTCGCCCAGTTCGTGCCCAGCGTGACGGAAGGGAACAGGGCTGCGCGTGCCGCCCCGATATTGGCATTGGCGGCCACAAGCCCAGCCTCGGCCGCGCGAATGTCCGGGCGGCGCTGCAACAGCGACGAAGGTTGCCCCGCCGTGACGCGCGGTATGTTCATGCCCGAAAGCGCCGAACCCTTGACCGTCAGCGTCTGCGGCGGCTGCCCCACCAGCACGGCCAGCCCGTTCTCAGCCTGCGTCACCTGCTGAATCAGCGAAGCGCGTGAAGCCTCACGGGTGGAAACGGATGATTTCTGTTGCGCCACATCCAGCGCCGAAACCGAACCGGCGTCGAACCGCGCTTCAACAATGCGCAGCACCTCGCGCGCGTTCTTCAGGTTCTCTTCCGCGATTGAAAGGCGCTCGCGCAAATTCACCAGCGTGAAATACCCCTTCGCCACATCCCCCATGACCACGAGGTTCAGCGCGTCCTGATCGAACGTCGTGGCGTCGAGGCTGGCGCGCGCCGCTTCCGCCGTGGCGCTGTTGCGGCCAAACAGGTCAAGCTCGTACGAAATATCAGCCCCCAGCGAAACGCTGGACCGCGCCGCCGAAGGGTTGCGCTGGAACGTGCGTCCCGCGCCCGCCGAACCGCCCACGCTGGGCAGCAAATCCGCGCCCGCGATTTTCAAATCCGCCCGCGCCTGTTCCACGCGGTGTACACCTGCGCGTATTTCGTTGTTTTCAGCCAAAGCCTGCGTCATCAGCGTATCCAG
>JAMIFL010000034.1:0-3250 GCA_035906295.1 Alphaproteobacteria bacterium
TCAATGCGATCCCGCGTAACGCGGCCCCACATCCGCACATACGCCCAGATGGTGTACCCCAGCACCAGCGGCAGCACGAACAGCGTGACCCAGAACATCAGCGTCAGCGTCATATGGCTCGACGTCGCGTCCCACAGCGTCAGGCTGGAATTCGGCACCGTGGATGACGGCATGACGAACGGGAACATCGAAAGCCCCGCCGTGCCGATAATGCCCATGATGCCCAGCGCGCTGCTCAGGATGCCCACGCCCGGACGGCGCAGGAACGACAGCAGGAACGCCCCCGCCATCCCGGCGAACCCGGCAATGGGTGCAAGAATGGACAGCGGATACGTCGTGTAGATATCAAGCCACGCGCCCACCGCCATCGTCACGTCCTTGGCCAGCGGGTCCGGCTTGGCGTCGCGTGCCATGTCGCCCACCACGCGGTAGCCTTCGATGCCGTACGCAATCCACAACCCGGCCCCGGCAAAGCCGGCGACGACCAGCGGCGCCAGCATCATGGCCACCTTGCGCGCACGGGCCGCAATCACCTCATCCGCGCGGATTTGCAGCCACATCGCCGCGTGCATGGTCAGCATGGCAAGGCTGATGACCCCGCACAGCAAAGCGAACGGGTTCAGCAGCGCCAGCAGCGCCCAGATGAATTTCAGATCGTAGCGCGGCATGAACATGTTGTCGAAATGGAACGGCAGGCCCTGCAATATGTTGCCGAACGCCACCCCGAAAATCAGGCACGGCACGAAGCCGGAAACGAAAATCGCCCAGTCCCACGCATTCCGCCACCGCGCATCTTCAAGCTTGTTGCGGTAATCGAAACCGACAGGGCGGAAGAACAGCGCGAACAAAACCAGCAGCAGGCCAAGGTACAGCCCCGAAAACGCCGCCGCGTAAACCAGCGGCCACGCCGCGAACAGCGCACCCCCTGCGGTCACGAACCACACCTGGTTGCCCTCCCAGTGCGGCCCCACCGTGTTGATGATGACGCGGCGTTCCCCGTCCGTGCGGCCCAGGAATGGCAGCAGCACGTTGGCGCCAAGGTCCTTCCCGTCCATCACGGCAAACCCCATCAGCAACGCGCCTATCAGCATCCACCAGATGAGCTTCAGTGTCTCGTAATCGAAAATCATGTTTCGCCCCTTATGGCTTAAACGGCTTTATTGGTCTCATGGTGGTAACGGCCCAGATGCAGGGCGCTCGGCCCCTGCCGCGCAACCTTCACAATCAGGAACATCTCGATGATGCCCAGAATGGTGTAGATGACGACGAAGGACGCAAGGCTGAACACAAGGTCGGCACGCGTCAGGTCCGACACCGAAAGGAAGGTCGGCAACACGTTATTGATGGACCACGGCTGGCGCCCGAACTCGGCCACGAACCAGCCCAGCTCAATCGCAATCCACGGCGCCGGAATGCTGTAGAAGAACAGCTTCAGCAACCACCGCTTCTGTTCCAGCACGCGCCGCGCGTTGTACCAGAACCCAAGCACCATCAGCCCCAGCATGTAGAAGCCCAGGCCCACCATCATCCGGAAGCTCCAGAACATCGGGGTCACCATCGGCACGGCGTCCCGCGCGGCCTGCACGATCTGCGCATCGGTGGATGTCGCCGGGTCTTCGACATACCGTTTCATCAAAAGCCCGTATCCAAGGTCGTTCTTATGCGCGTCGAACCCGGCCTTGGCCGCTTCCGACCTGTCGCCCGCGCGCAGCTTTTCAAGGAAGCCATAGGCGATGATGCCGCTGCGGATACGCTCCTCGTTGTCGACCAGAATATCGCGGATGCCCATGACCTGCTCATCCGTCGAGCGTGTGGCGATAAGGCCCAGCGCCCACGGAACCTTAACCGCGTGCGTGACTTCCATTTTTTCTTCGTCCGGAATGCCGAACACGGTGAACGACGCCGGCGCTTCCTGCGTCTCGTACTCGGCCTCGATAACCGCCAGCTTGGTCTGCTGCGCCTTGCCGACCGTGTACCCGCTTTCATCCCCCAGCACGATGACCGACAGGATGGACGCTAAACCGAACCCCACCGCCACCGCGAACGAGCGCTTGGCGAACGCAAGGTCGCGCCCCTTCAGGATGTACCAGCTGCTGATGCCCAGCACGAACATGCACGCGGCCGTGTAACCGGCGGCCACGGTGTGAATGAACTTGGCCTGCGCCACCGGGTTGAAAATGACTTCGGCGAAATTCACCATCTCCATGCGCATGGTTTCGTAGGAGAATTCAGCCCCCACCGGGTTCTGCATCCACCCGTTGGCAATGAGAATCCAGAGCGCGGAAAGATTGCTGCCCAGCGCCACCATGAACGTGGCGCCCAGATGCTGCACCTTGGAAAGCCGTTCCCACCCGAAGAAGAACAGGCCCACGAACGTCGCTTCAAGGAAGAACGCGACCAGCCCTTCGATGGCCAACGGCGCGCCGAAAATATCGCCCACGTAATGCGAATAATAAGCCCAGTTCGTCCCGAACTGGAATTCCATGGTCAGCCCCGTCGTCACCCCGATGGCGAAGTTGATGCCGAACAATTTGCCCCAGAACCGCGTCATGTCGCGGTAAATCTCCTTCCCCGTCATCACGTAAACCGACTCCATGATGACCAGAAGCCAGCTAAGGCCCAGCGTCAGCGGCACGAAAATGAAGTGGAACATCGCGGTCACGGCGAATTGCCAGCGGGACAGCTCAACGAGTACGGGGTCGAACATGCTTTTGTCTTCCTTGTTACGTGCGCGACATTAAGCCATTCGCGTATGTGAGGTTTTGACCAAAATCAAATCCACCGGACGATGGACGGTTTTACTTTACAACCATGACGTCGTCTTTCAAGGATCGTATCCTCGCCCACGACGCGGCCGCACCGCGTTATACCAGCTATCCGCCCGCAACGGCGTTCAGCCGGGACTTTACGGCCCAGACCACCATGCAATGGCTGCGCGCCCTGCCTCAGAACGGTACGCTTTCGCTTTACGTCCACATCCCGTTCTGCGCCCGGCTTTGCTATTACTGCGGGTGCCACACCACTATCGCCAACGACTACGGACGCATTAACGATTATCTTGCATGCCTGCGGCGTGAAATTGCCCTTGCGGCAACGCATGTTCCGCGCGATACACTGGTAACTCACGTCCATTTCGGCGGCGGCTCCCCCACCATGCTGGCGGCGGCTGATTTCGCCGACCTGCTCGATCACCTCTCCGCGGCCTTCCGCATCAGCCCCAAAGCCGAAATCGCCATCGAGGCCGACCCCC
>JAMIFL010000035.1:0-2715 GCA_035906295.1 Alphaproteobacteria bacterium
AGCGGCACCGGCACCACCACGTCGCAGGCGGCCAGCACGTCGCGGCCCGCATCCTGCATCCACGGCACAAGCGTGCGCACGGCCTGCAACTGGTCGCCGTGTTTGAAACGTAAAATCAGGGCCTTGCTGGCGTCGTCATACATCAGCGCCGCGCGGGCGTGGCGGAAAACGGGCGGATTGTCGAGGCAGGCAGCGCACAGCACCCCTTCCCCGCCCCCCATGCCGTGCGGGAAGGGCATGGCGCACTGGCTGCAAAAAGGCGCGCGGATGAATTTGAGGGTGGCCCAGTAATCGGCGTCCACCGTGCCGTGGGCGGTGACATGGCGGCCCGTGGCGGGGCAGACCGGGGGCAGCAGCCAGTCCAAAGCGTAATGCACCGCGCCTGAAAGGCGCTGGATGGGCATTGCGCCTGCAAGGCGCAGAACAGGAATCACGCCTGAAAGGCGCAAACCGCCAAACAGGTTGCCAGCATGTTTGAAAAGCGCCCGCTCCATGGTCTATATAGCTAGCACATGGAAAACACACCCGCCACGGGACTTGAGAGCCTGCCGCACGACGTGACGTTGCGCGCGCGGCAGATCGTGTCGCACCTGCTGTTGCAGGACGATGCGCAGGTGCTGGACCTCGATTGCGGTACGGGCGCTTTGACCGCCGCCATGGCGCTGATGAACGGGCGGGTGACGTTTACCGGCCTTGATCGTTCGCGGCAGGCGGTGATGCGCGCCCGCGCAAGGTTCAGGCACATCCCGAACCTGAAATTCGAAGTGGGCGAAGCGACCGCCCCGCAACGCGCCAATGACAGCGCCGACGCCATTGTCGCATCAGCCATGCTGGGCAACATCTACACCCGCGCGCATTACGACGACGGCAAGGTGGTGGACGCCATGGAACGCCTGTTCCAGGTGCTGAAAAACGACGGCACGCTGGTGGTGTGCGATTACGCCGCCCCGCAGGCGGACGAATACGTGCAGATGGAATTCCCTTTGCCCAACCGCGACCCCCGCGCCTTCCGCCTCAACGCAAGCCCCATGGCCCGCACGCAAGGCGAACGCGAGATAGAATTGCTGCAATGGTTTTCACAGAACGCCCGCGCCCGCGACACCGTGCGCGGCTTCTTCCTTGAGGAGATTGCCCCGCACGTGCCGAACACGCGGCTGTTCCGCTTGCAGGCGCGCTGGGCGTATGAATTCATCATCCGCAAAATCCAGGTGCGCAGCTTCAAAAACCATGTCGGCCACCAGTTCACCTGCCTGACCGAGAACGATTACGACCGCGTGCTCAACCGCCGCATCGGCGCGCGCGTGCTGTATACCGCGCCGTGGCGCAACCCGTATGTGACGCGCACGCATTTCGAAGGGTCGTTCCGCCTGTACACCGCCGATGGCCGCCCGCGCGGCCACATGCCGGCGGGCCACATCGTGGTGGCGCAGAAAGTGCCCTCGGGCCGTGCCTTGCGGCTGGAAGAATTGCGCCCTTCGCCCGAAGCCGCCCAGTCCCTTACCATTCAGGCCGTGCGCGACGAGCGCACGGGCGAGACCACCGACATCGTCAGCCGCGACATGCCGCGCGCGGACATCATCCCCTATTTTGAGACGCCGGACGGCCGCGTCAAAATCATGCTGCGCGCCGATGCGGGCAAGGACCTTGCCAACCTGATGCCGCGCGCCCGCTCCAACATCGACGGCAAGCGCTGGTCGGGGCATATGCCCGCGCCCGCGACCCTTTCAGCAGCCGAGCTTGAAGGCTTCGACCACGCAAGCCTTGGCGCCGTGGCGCGGCTTATGGCGCAGAAACTGGGCCTGAAACCGGAACACGGCAAGGCGTTCGAGACCGGCCCCAGGGGCTACCCATCCCCCGGCATGATCGATGAACGGCTGGAAACGTTGTTCATCAACATCCAGCCGCCGCAAGGGGGGCCTTTGCGCGTGGCGACGCCCGCCGACGCGCTGGGCCTGAAACAGTTCGACGCCGAAGACATACTGCGCGCCACCGGCAGCGGCTTCATCCCCAGCGCGTGGCTGGACATCCAGATGCAGACGCTGCTCAAGAAACTGGGCCGCCAGATAACCCCGTGGCTGCACGAAGCGGTGCCGCTGTCCTACGACCCGCCGCCGGAAGACCAGCTTTTGCGCGCGTCCAAAATCCTGAAGCAGAAGCCGAAGAAACCGGACGAGAAAACGAAATCCGACATCTACACCTATGGCCGCGGCGGCACCAAATGGCCGCTGACATCCGGCGCGTTCCGCCCCATACGCGGCAAGGCGGGGCAGATCAGCGCCCAGCGTTCCAGCTTCGTGGAACAGGGCCGGGTGGACGGCACGCTGCGCGGGCTTTCGAGCCACGACACCGATTATGCGTGGCCTGCGGGCGACCTCATCAACATCGCCGCCATCATGCCGCTGACGGAGGATTTGCAGGGTAACACGCTGGTGGGCTTTGAATTCACGGAAATGCCCGTGCCGTCGCGGCTGGGGCAGGACCAGCCGATGCTGACCCTGCCGACCCTGCCGCTGCCCGCCACCATTACGGACATGGACGCGGCCCGCAGCTACATCGCAAACCAGTTCGACGTGGAGGTGCAGCGTGTGGCCCCGATGGGCGAAAGCTTTTTCACCTTCGTGGATATGACGCCCCAGCGCGTCTTCCCCTTCATGCTCACCCGCTACCCCCGCCGCCGCAACCTGCGCATGCGGTATATGGCGACCACCGACCTGC
>JAMIFL010000036.1:0-14515 GCA_035906295.1 Alphaproteobacteria bacterium
GGGGAAGTAGTGCATCAGCCAGTCTTCGGCCAGCGCGTCGTCCGGCAGGGTGGTGGCCAGCAGGTCTTTCGTCACGCGGATTTTGGCGAGGCTGATGAGCGTTGCGAGTTCGGAGCGGGTGAGGCCCTTTTGATCGCGCGCGCGTTCCTCGATTTCGGTGGCCGTGGGCAGGCCTTCGACCGAGCGTTTCACCTTGTGCTTATGTTCAAGCTGGTCGATGAGACGGGCATGGGTGGGAAGCTGTTCCACCGCGTCCAGCGCGGTCATGGAGATGGCCTGCGACTGCTGGTAGTTGTTGCGCAGGACGAGGGCCGCCACTTCGTCGGTCATGCTTTCGAGCAGCACGTTGCGCTGCTTGATGGTCATGACCGGCCTGGGCCCTTGCGTCAGTTGCTGGAAGAGAATCTTGATGTTCACTTCATGGTCGGAGCAGTCGACGCCGCCGGAGTTGTCGATGTAGTCGGCGTTGAGCTTGATGCCTTTAAGACCCATTTCAACGCGGGCCTTGCGGGTGACGGCGAGGTTCGCCCCCTCACCCACCACGCGGGCGTTGATGTCGTTGCCGTTGACGCGCAGCGCGTCGTTGGCGCGGTCGCCCACTTCGGCGTCGGTCTGGCTGGTGCCCTTGATGTAGGTGCCGATGCCGCCGAAATACAGCAGGTCGCAGCGCGTCTTGAGCATTGCGTTGATGAGTTCGGTGGGGCTGAGGGTTTCAGAGTCGATGTTGAAGCGTTCGCGGATTTCCTTGGTCAGCGTCAGCGATTTTTCGGAGCGCGAATAGATTTTGCCGCCCTTGGAGAGCAGTTTCTGGTCGTAATCGCCCCATGCCTTGACGGCCTTGAACAGGCGGTCGCGTTCCTTCCAGGTTTTGTCCGGATCAGGGGTGGGGTCGCAGAAGATGTGCTGGTGGTTGAAGGCACCGACCAAACGGATTTTCTTCGACAGCAGCATGCCGTTGCCGAAGACGTCGCCCGCCATGTCGCCCACGCCGATAACATCGAACGGTTCGGACTGGATGTCGTGGCCGAGTTCGCGGAAGTGGCGCTTGATGCATTCCCACGCGCCGCGGGCGGTGATGCCCACTTCCTTGTGGTCATACCCCGCAGAACCGCCGGAGGCGAAGGCGTCGCCCAGCCAGAAACCGTATTCGGCGGAGAGGCCGTTGGCGATGTCGGAGAAGGTGGCCGTGCCTTTGTCGGCGGCGGCGACGATGTAGGGGTCTTCCCCGTCATGGCAGACGGTGTTGGCGGGGGGGACGATTTTATCGCCGTCGCGGTTGTCGGTCAGGTCGAGCATGCCGCGGATGAGCATTTTATAGCATTCGATGGCTTCGGCCTGCGCGACGTCACGCGCGGCGCCTTCGGGCAGGCGTTTCAGGATGAAGCCGCCTTTCGCGCCTTCCGGCACGATGACGGAGTTCTTGACCATCTGCGCCTGCATGAGGCCGAGGATTTCGGTGCGGAAATCTTCCGCGCGGTCGGACCAGCGGATGCCGCCGCGGGCGATTTTGCCGCCACGCAGGTGAATGCCTTCCATGCGCGGGGAATAAACCCAGATTTCGCGCCACGGGCGCGGTTCGGGCAAATAGGCGACGACGCTGCTGTCCAGCTTGAAGGACAGGCCGGCCTTGGGGTTACCCTCGGCGTCGCGCTGGTAGAAGTTGGTGCGCAGGGTAGCGTCCACCAGCGTCTTGAGGAAGCGGATGATGCGGTCCTGATCGAGCAGGGCCACGGCTTCGAGGCCCTTTGCGATGGCGTCCTGCCATTGTTCGACCTTGCGTTTGCCGTTGGGGAGGGCGGGGTCGTGCTTCGCGTGGAAGAGGCCGACGAGGGCCGCCGACAGCAGCGGGTTTGCGACCAGCGCGTTCATGATGTAGGCGGGCGTGTAGGACACGCGGGCCTGCTGCATGTATTTGGTGTAGGCGCGCAGGATGACGACGTCGCGCCAGTCGAGCGCGGCGGTGAGGACCAGCGTGTTGAGCTGGTCGGATTCCGCGTGGCCGTACCAGATGGCGGTGAGCGCCGCTTCGACGATGCCGCGCAGGTCTTCGATGTCGGCGGACGGGACGGCGCCGCGCAGATGCAGGTGGAATTCATGCATCCACATGGTGCACAGGCCTTCCTGCGGACGCAGTTCGAACGGGTATTCCGCTTCGACCCGGAAGCCCATGTTTTCGAGGATGGGCAGCACGTCGGACAAGGCCGCGGCGTGGTTGGGGTGGTAGAGGCGCAGGCGCATGGCGCCCGGTTCACCGCCGGGTGCGGCGCGCAGGTCGAGCGCGATGCGGTGGCGGGTGAAGGCTTCTTCAATCTTGTCGATGTCGGTTACGGCGTCGTCGGGAGTGAAGTGGTCGCGGTAGGACACGGGGAAGGCCGTGTCGTACATCATGGCCAGTTCGATGGCGCGGCGTTCGTCGCTGATTTTTTCCATCAGCGCGTGGCGCAGGCGTTCGGTCCAGGTGCGGGAGGCGTCGACGAGTTTTTTCTCGATCGCCGCGAAGTCGTGCTTGCGCTGGATGCGCTGGTCGGTGGCGACGATGAAGGTGACGCGCGCGAGGGGGCTGTCATCCAAAGTGGTGTAGAAGTTTTCGCACACGCCTTCGAGTTCACGTTCCAGGATTTTCTGGATGGCTATGCGCAGGTTGGTTTCGTACCGGTCACGCGGGACGTAGACGAGGCAGGAAACGTAACGGCGGAAATCATCAACCCGGGTGTACAGCGCGACGCGCGGGCGGTCCTGCAAACGCAGGATGCCGATGGCGTGGTCGCGGATCTGTTCGACCGGCATCTGGAAGAGTTCGTCGCGCGGGTATTTTTCGAGGATGTGCGAGAGCGCGCGGTAGTCGTGGCTGTCGCTTGCGAAATGCGCGTCTTCCACCACCTGTTTGAGCTTGCGGCGGATGAGCGGCACGTCGGCGACGGAGCGCGAATAGGTGACCGAGGTGAAGAGACCGACAAAAAGTTTTTCACCGGTCACGCGGCCCTTGTCGTCCAGCACCTTGATGGTGATGGCGTCCAGCGGCACGGGGCGATGGACGGTGGAACGGCGGTTGACCTTGTAGACCGACACCATGGGCGCGTTGCGGCGCAGTTCCTGCAAATCCTGCGGCAGGGGAATGGCGGATTTGTTGATGTAGACCGGCATGCGTTCATCGGACAGCAGGGCCAGCGATTTGTTGGGCACGAGGGTCGAGACAATTTCGCCGCCCTTTTCCGCGAATTTGTATTCGCGGTAGCCCAGCAGGGTGAAGTTGTTGTTGTGCAGGTATTCGAGGAAGGCGACGTATTCATCAACCGTGCCGGAATCGCCTTTGAGCAGGGGGCCGCGGTATTTGCGCACGTCGGCGATGGTGTCGCGCAGTTCGCCGCGCATGGCCTGCCAGTCGCGCGTGGCGAGGACGACGTCGGCCATGATGCGTTGCAGGTCCTGTTCCAGCAGGCGGCGGGCGTTGGCGCCCATGGCGCCCTGCACTTCGATGACGAGCCAGGATTCGTTGGCGGCGGTTTTGTCGCGCGGCTGGACGTCGGTGATGTTGCCTTTCGCATCGCGCGCGACGGAAAGCACCGGGTGCAGCAGCGTGCGGATGACGAGGTTGCGGCGGTTGAGTTCGGCGGTCACGGAATCGATGATGAAGGCGCGGTCCGGCGAGACGACGAACAGGCGCGTGCGTTCATGCAGCCAGCCTTTTTTGCGGCCTTCGACCACGTCGGCCATGACCAGCGTGTTGGCCCCTTCCCGCTTTTTGCCGAAATTCCAGATGCCGGACACCATGCCGGCGATGGCTTCATCGCTGTGGTCGCGGAAGTCTTCAGCCTGAAGCCCCTCCACGAAGGACTTCGCGAAACCGGCGAAGAGCGGGCCATTGTTTTTGGGGAGGGATTTGAGAACGGTCTGAAGAGACATCGCGGGATAACCGATTTGTAATGCGGGTTCACGATTGACGGGTATTGTAACGCGCCCCATCAATAGTGTGAAAGAGAGCAGGCCACAAGGGACAACGCAGCAATGCCCGCAGGCCCTAGAAAATCGACGAAAAATGTGCGGACGTTACGCGCTTAAACATTCACTGGCAGAGATTTGCGCCGCTTTCGGAGCCAATACCGCGCTTGCGGGATTCGGCCCCGATTTCAACGCAGCGCCGGAAAGCGCGCGGCCCATCGTCATCCGCGACCGGGTGGGCATGGGGCAATGGGGCTGGCCCATGGTTGCGGGGCTTTCGCCGGTCATCAACATCCGCCACGAAACCATGGGGGAGAAACCCATGTTCGCGCCCAGCGTACGGGCCGGAAGGCGTTGCGTGGCGCCCGCTTCGGGGTTTTTCGAGTGGGATTCATCGGGCCAGCCGTTTTTCGTGGAATCGGCGGATGCGCCGCTAATGGCCCTTTGCGGATTGTGGGTGCGGGAGCCCGACCATTCCGTGCGGTTTGCGCTGCTGACGCAGGGCGCGGGGCCGGACCTTGCGCCCATCCACCCGCGCATGCCGCTGGCAGCCACGCCGGACGACGCGCGCAAATGGCTGATGGACGGCGTCATTCCCCCCATGCCGGGCATGCGGGCGTACCCGGTAAGCCGCGCGGTGAACGATGTTGCGAATAATTCGGCCGACCTGCTGACCGAAACCGTCGCGCCGCAGGGCAATCTTTTCGCCGCCGGCTAGATTTGCCGGGGTATTGCCCGAAACAGGCGGTTCGGTTACCGTTTCGGCCATGCTGAGCGTTGTCGTTCCCGTGTTCAACGAGGCGGAGAATATCGTTCCTCTCGTCACAGAAATCGTGGCCCTGAAAGACCGGGTTCCGTTAATGGAAATCGTTTACGTCAATGACGGCAGCGACGACGCGACGCTGGAAACGCTGCTGACCCTCAAGGCGCAGGTGCCGATGCTGCGGGTGATTACGCAGTCCCCCCGTTCCGGCCAGTCCTGCGCGACGTGGTCGGGCGTGATGGCGGCGACGCAGCCCATCTGCGTGACGCTGGACGGCGACGGGCAGAACGACCCGGAGGGCAGTGTCGGCATGTTCCGGATTTTCATGGAAACGGCGCAGCAGCCGGCGCGCGTGATGGTGGCCGGGCAGCGCGAACGGCGCGAGGACAACGTGCTGCGCATCCTGTCGTCGCGCGTGGCGAACAAGGTGCGCGCGGCCATTCTGAACGACGGCGTGCGCGATACGGGGTGCGCGCTGAAAATGTTCCGGCGCGACGATTATCTGGCACTGCCGTATTTCAACCACATGCACCGCTTCCTGGCCGCGCTGATGATGCGCGAGGGCGTGAGCGTGGCGCTGGCGCCGGTGAAGCACAGGCCACGCGTGCGCGGCGCGTCCAAATACGGGGTGATGAACCGGCTGTTCGTCGGCATCGTGGACCTGTACGGGGTGCGCTGGCTGCAGGCGCGGGCGAAACCGGCGCATCTGCAACTGACGGAAGGGCAATAGCATGGGCGGCAGCGGCGCACACCACCTCGTGCTGTCGATTTTCCATGGGCCGTTTACGACCAGTGATTTGTGGATCGTGATAGGGTTCCTGGGGCAGACGCTGTTTTTCATGCGGTTTTTGATTCAGTGGATCGCGTCCGAAAAGCAGGGGCGCAGCGTGATGCCGGATGTGTTCTGGCATTTCTCGCTGGCGGGGGGGCTGGTGCTGCTGGCCTACGCCGTGTACCGGCAGGACCCCGTGTTCATCATGGGCCAGGGCATCGGCCTGTTCGTGTATATGCGCAACCTGATGCTGGTGCGGCGGACGCGCGCGCTTGAGAAGGGCGTTTAAGTGACGCGCGATTTGTGGCCGCTGTGGCGCGCAGGCGCGGTGCTGGCGGCGGGGTGGGCGATTGTTTTCGCCGCGGTCGCGTTCTTCCGCCCTTTGATGCCGGTGGATGAAACCCGTTACCTTTCCGTCGCGTGGGAGATGATGTCCCAGCGGCACTGGATTCTGCCCCTCCTCAATTTCGAGCCGTATTCGCACAAGCCGCCGATGCTGTTCTGGCTTATCCGCGCCGCGTGGGCGGTGGGTGGCGAAGGCGTGTGGCCGGTGCAGGTGGTGATGTTCGCGTTTTTCGGCATCCTCGCGTTCCTGACGGGGCAGATTGCGTGGCGCAGCACGGGGGATGTGCGGGCGGGCGCATTCGCCATGCTGGCGCTGGGCGCGATGCCCATGCTGCTGGTGTATTCCAGCACCATCATGTTCGACACGATGCTGGCGGTTTGGGCGGTATCGGGCATGCTTGTGCTATGGCGGCTGGCGCGCGGGGCGCAATGGCATTTATGGGCGGCGTACGGGTTGTGCATGGGCGCGGGTATTCTGGCCAAGGGGCCGGTGGCACTGGTGTACATGCTGCCGGTGGCATTGCTGGCGCCGCTATGGGCCGAAAAGCGGCCATGGGGGCGGTGGTATGCGGGGGCCGCGTTCGCGGTGGCGGTGGGCGGCGCCATGGCGCTGGCATGGGCGGTGCCCGCGGCGCTGGAAGGCGGCCCCGCCTATGCGCAGAAGATTTTCGTGACGCAGTCGGCGGGGCGCATGGTGCAGGCCTTCGACCACCGGGAGCCGGTGTGGTTTTACGTGCCGGTAATTCTGGGGTTCATTGCGCCGCTGCTGTTGTGGCCGGCCATATGGTCGGGCGCGCGGGCGGTGCGGGATGAAACACGGGTCGACCCGCGAGCGCGGCAGGCGGTGCGGTTCGTGCTGTGCTGGGTTTTGCCGCCGGTGCTGTTTTTCTCGGCCATCAGCAGCAAGCAGATTCACTACATGATTCCGGTGCTGCCGGGGTTCGCCGTGCTGGCCGGGCTGGCGCTGGAATGGACCGGACGGCACGCGCGCGGGGTGATGTGGCCGCTGGCGGCGATGACCGTGCCGTCAGCCATTGTCATCGGGTGCGCGGCGTTCGGCATCGCGGTGCCGCACATGGTGCTGGACGGGGCGAGCCTTGAAATTGCGGTGGCGCATATCGCGCTTACGGCGGCGCTGGCCGCGTGGGCGTGCCGCGGCCCGGCGGAGCAGGACCGCGCCGCCATGGGCATGGCGCTGGGCGCGATGATGATGGTGGTGGTGGCGCATGCGCAACTGGGCCAGCAATTCCTGAAACGGTACGACCTGACGGCGGTGGCGCAGGCGGTGCAGCCTTACCTTGACCGGCCACTGGCGGCGGCGCCGAAATATGACGGAGAATACGGGTATACGTTCCGCATTCACCACGGGATTGAATCCATCGGGACGGAAGACATGGACCCGTGGTTCGCCAAGCACCCGGACGGGGTTGTCATCGCGCGGTTCAAGGAAACGGACGTGCCGGTGAAATACCCCGTATTGTACCGGCAGGCATTCAGGAACAACGAAGTGCTGACGCTGATCGAAGCGCCGAAATGAAAAAGGGACGCGATGAACGTCCCTTTTTCATTGATGGTGGAGATAATCGGGATCGAACCGACGACCTCCTGCATGCCATGCAGGCGCTCTCCCAGCTGAGCTATATCCCCGTATTGGGCCATCAATCGGCCATATGGTTAGGGGATGCGGGGTGGAATTGCAAGAGTCTTTTGGGTGGCGTAAAAAACCCGGCCTTTTGGGCCGGGTTTTTGCTTATTTCTTCAGCAGGTCGCGGATTTCGCGCAGCAGGACCACGTCTTCCGGCGGGGCGGGCGGGGCTGCCGGGGTTTCCGGCTTCTTGATGAAGCGGTTGACGTTCTTGACCAGGCAGAACACCGCAAAGGCGACGATGACGAACTTGATGACGGCGTTGATGAACAGGCCGTAGTTCAGGGTGGCGACGCCCGCGGCCTTGGCGGCGGCGATGGTCGGGTAGGTGTTGTTAATCGGGTCGGCGAGGTTCACGAACAGGTTCGAGAAGTCGATGCCTTTGAGCAGCAGGCCCAGGACCGGCATCAGCATGTCATCGACAAGGCTGGAGACGATGGCGGTGAACGCCGCGCCGATGATGATACCGACCGCGAGGTCGAGTACGTTGCCACGGGTAATGAAATCGCGGAATTCCTTAACAATAGCCATGTGTCGGCCCCCTTTTTCGTAGTGTGGGTTAATTCATTGTCACAGGTCCGGGGCACTGTCAAACTGCCGGGCATGGATATAAGTGCCAATATTTCTGAAATAAAAGCCCGCATTCCCGGCCATGTGACGCTGGTGGCGGTGTCAAAGACGCAGAGCGCCGAGGCCCTGCAGGCGGCGCTGGACGCGGGCCTGCGCGTGTTCGGGGAAAACCGGGTGCAGGAGGCGCGGACGCACTGGGATGATTTTCGCCCCGCGTACCCTGACCTTGAGCTGCGGTTAATCGGGCATTTGCAGACGAACAAGGTCAAAGACGCGGTGCGGCTGTTCGATACCATCGAGACGGTGGACAGCGTGAAGCTGGCCGATGCGCTGGCGGCGGAGATGAAGAAACAGGGCCGGTCCCTCACCTTCCTCGTGCAGGTGAATATCGGGGAAGAGGCGCAGAAGGACGGGGTGATGCCGGGGGATGCGGCGGCGCTGGTGGCGCATTGCCGCGCCATCGGGCTGAACATCGCGGGGCTGATGTGCATTCCGCCCGCGCAAGGCGACCCGGGGCCGCATTTCACCCGGCTTGCGGGAATGGCCAAGGCGCTTGGGCTTTCTACCTTAAGCATGGGCATGAGTGGCGATTTTGAAACGGCCATCGCGCACGGGGCCACGCATGTGCGCATAGGGTCATTGTTATTCGGCGCGCGTGAGCGTAAGCAGGCGGTATGAAACAGGATACAAACACCATCGGCATTATCGGCGGGGGGCTTGCGGGGCTGACGCTGGCGGCCCTGCTGGGGCAGGAAGGGTTCAACGTCGTGTGCGTGGACGCTGCACCTTTGGCGCAGCAGATTTCAGGCACGTATGACGGGCGCACCACGGCCATTTCGTATGGATCGCGGCAGGTGATGGAACGCGCGGGCGTGTGGGGCGAGCTTGCGGGCAAAAGCGCCGCCATCGAAACCATCGACATACTGGACGGCGACAGCGACGCGGTTTTGAATTTCGCCGCGCGGGAAACAGGGGCCGAGGCGTTTGGCTGGATCGTGGACAACGCGGATTTGCGGCGGCAATTGCTGGCGCGGGTGCAGGGCCTGAAAACGGTGAAGCATGTTACCGGCGTGCAGGTGCAGGACGTGACGTTCGGCGCGGACGCCGCGACCATCGTGCTGGATGACGGGCGCCGGATTGACGTGAGGCTGGTGGTGGGGGCGGACGGGCGTAAGTCCATTCTGCGCGACATCATGGGCGTGGGCGCGTGGGGCCGGGAATACGGGCAGACGGCGGTGGTGTGCCTTGTGGCGCATGACAAGCCGCACCACGGCATGGCGGTGGAACATTTCATGCCGGAAGGGCCGTTCGCGCTTTTGCCGTTCACCGATTTACCGGACGGGACGCACCGTTCGGCGCTGGTATGGACCGTGCACGGCCCGGACGCGAAAGCGTGGGTGAAGTGCGACGAAGATGTTTTCAACGCGGCATTGCAGGAACGTTCACGCGGGCGGTACGGGCGCATTCACGCCGCCGGACGGCGCGAGGCGTGGCCGCTGACGCTGGTTAAGAGTTATTCCTACATCAGCCCCCGCGCGGTGCTGGTGGCGGAAGCCGCGCACGGCATGCACCCGATTGCGGGACAGGGCCTGAACATGAGTCTACGCGACCTTGACGCGCTGACGGACCTGCTGGTGCAGGCGCGCGAGGATGGGCGCGACGTGGGCGCCATGGATGTGCTTGAGGCGTACCAGAGCCGCAGGCGCGGCGATAACCTTGCCATGTCACTTGCGACGGACGGTTTGACCATGCTGTTTTCAAACGATTTCGCGCCGGTGCGCATGGCGCGGCGTTTCGGCCTCAGGGCCGTGGCGCGCCTGCCCTTCGCCAAGCAGTTCTTCATGCGGCAGGCGATGGGGCTTAAGGCGTTTTCCAAGCGGGCGTCAAAGCCGGTTGCCGCGAAGGCGAAGCGGGCACGATAACCGGTTCGACATCACGCATACGGCCATCGTGCAGCGACAGGCGCGCGACTTCGTGGAAGCGATGCGACAGACCGTTCTGGACCTGCCAGTTGCGCGGCAGGCGCTGCATGAGCGAGATTTCACCGACATCCCATTCGGGCAGGCGCCGGAGCGTACCGTAGCTTTGCACCAGATGCTGCACCTGATGGCGCAGGCGGCTGGCCGGGCGGGCGACGGTCAGGTGCGGTTCGCCTTTTTCGCGGGCGGCGTTGAGGCGGTAATCGCGCAGGCCTTCGCCGACGGCACGGGCAGCGGCGGCGAAACCGTGGTCGCCCTCATTATCGAACCCGGCCCAGAGGACGTGGCGGTTGGACCGGTTGTTCGCGTTCTTGAGGAAATGGCCGGAACGCAACATGCGGGCGGTAAAGGGACCGACATCCAGTGCGTTTTCCATGCTGCGTTCGATGAGGTCGATATCGTCAAGCCGGATTTCACCGGCGATGCCCAAGGTCACGTGATAGTGCGCGGGGTGTTTCCAGTCCCACGCGGGGGCGTCGGGGCCGTGGTCGTGCCACGGAACGAACGCATCGTACAAAGCGCGTGCGACAGGCGCAGGCGGCAGGGCCGCGATAAAAAATTCGGCTTTAAGCGTTTCGGCCAGCATCCCCGTCCCGATTTATTTTTTGAGGTTGAGCATTGCAGGCCGGTTTCAGGGGCGCAAGGGTCAGAGGGATGCGCGGGTTAGATACCAGGTATTCAAATTGCGGGCGCCGACGCTGAAACCCTGCGATTTCAGGTGGTCGAGCATAATTTCAGGCGTTTCGCGGCGGCCGGTGAGACCGGGTTCGTGCAGTTCTATGGCCATCTGGCGGATATGGCGCAGGCCTTCGCGGTCTTCCAGAATCATGGGGATTTCACCGCCTTCGGCATCGCAGATGAGCGATGCGCCGTTGGGCGCGTAGCGTTTGACGAGGGCCGAAAGGGAGGTTGCGGCGACATCGGTTACCCGTTCGTTGCTGCGCGGCGCGGTGACGGCGGCAAGGCCTGAACCGAGATTGGGACGGATGCGGAATTCGGCGGTGCCGGTTTCCGCCCCCGGCGCATCGACGGCGGCGGCGATGATGACGGCGTTGCGCGCCGGGAAACGCGGACGGAGCGCCGCGATATTGAACGCCAGCGCGGGCAGCGCGTCGGGGTTCGGTTCGACGCAGACAAGCGTGCCGCCATCGTTGAGTTTTTCGCTGAAGGCGACGGAGGCCACGACACCGATGTTGGAGCCGATTTCGATGATGGTGTCATCCGGCTGGAAATGGCCGCGCAGGATGGCGGTTTCGGCGCGTTCGTAGCGGCCTGTGCGCAGGGCCAGACAATCCATCGGGTGCATGGTGGGATACACCTTGAAATTATAACCATCGGGCGTGCTTACCTGACCGAACACGTCGCGCAGGAAACGGCCCGCGAGGGAACGCGCGGGGCGGGTGATTGTCTTGACCAGGCTTTTCATCCCCCAACGCTAGGCGGGGGGATGCGGTTTCGTCAAATTTAGTAAGGCTGCGGGTATTGGCGGAACACCGCGTCGATGTCGGCCAGCACGTCGGCGGAGAGGGTAAGCCGACCCGCCGCGATGTTGGATTTGAGCTGGGCCATGGACGTGGCGCCGATGATGGTGGAGGTCACGAAATTCTGCTGGCGGCAGAAGGCGATGCCCATTTCGCACAGGTCGAGGCCGTGTTTTTTTGCTACATCGCCGTAAGCCTTAACCGCTTCATGCGTCTGCGGCGTGTCGCGGTGGGGTTTGCGCGGGTCCACGGTCCAGCGGGCGCCCGCGGGGCGTGCGCCGCCGGCATATTTGCCGGAGAGGACGCCGCCGCCCAGGGGCGACCACGGCAGGTAGGCGACATCTTCGCGTACGCAGACTTCGGCGACATGCGGGTCGTCGACACGGTCGAGGAGGCCGAATTCCTGCTGGGTCGAAACCATGCGGGGAAGCCCGTGTTTTTCGGCGAGCCAGAGGTATTTCATGATGCCCCACGCGCTGTCGTTGGACAGGCCGGGGTGGCGGATTTTGCCCGCCTTCACGGCGCTTTCGAGCGCAAGGAGGATGTCGAGGAGGTTTGCTTCCTCAAGCTCCGTCGTGGTGGCGGTAAAGTCGATGCGGCCCGCGCCGTGGTTGGAGAAATGCGGGAACGGGCGCGAGGGCCAGTGGAGCTGGTAGATGTCGATATAATCGGTCTGCAGGCGCTTGAGCGAGGCGTCGATGGCGGCGGTGACGCTGGGACCGTCGAGCTTGGAGCCGCCGCGCACATAGGCCACGCCGGGGCCGACGATTTTGGTGGCGAGGATGATTTTATCGCGGTTTTTGCGCGCCTGAAACCACGTGCCGATGATGGTTTCGGTTTTGCCGTAGGTTTCGGCGGAGGGCGGCACCGCGTACATTTCGGCGGTGTCGAAGAAGTTGATGCCTTCGCCCAGCGCGTAGTCCATCTGTTCGTGGCCTTCGCTTTCCGTGTTCTGGTTGCCCCAGGTCATGGTGCCAAGGCAGATGTCGGTCACGTCAAGGCCGGTGCGGCCAAGCTTGTTCATTTTCATCGGAAGGGGAGTCTTTCTTCTAGTCTTTCAGGTCTTCCAGGGCGTCCGGAATGTCCTTAGGTAGCGCGGTATTGAGTTCGAGGCTAGTGACCACGGGCAACATGTTGTTGAAACGGTCGATGATGGGGGTGGGCAGCGCGCGGCGGTCCAGCGTGATGCGGGAGAGGACGATGCGGCCCTGTTCCTGCGTGTAATTGCATTCGAAAATGCGCAACTGGCGGGAGCCGAACGGGTTTACGTCGATATAGGAGATGATGGCGGAGGTACGGGTTTCGCCGCCTTCCTCGATTTCGATGCTGTCGGGGAAGCGGACGTAGAGTTCAAGAAAAGCGCGGCAGGCGCCGTAGCGCCAGCCTGCGTGTTGCGGCTGGCTGGACAGCCACGCAATGCCGCCGCCGGCCGCGAACAGCACGACCGTCAGCCAGACGAAGACGGGGATTTTCAAAAATTTCCCGGCCAGAACGTCTTTCAGGCCCTTCTTTTTCATGACGGCGGGCCGTCGGTATGCTCGGGATTCTGGTGGGACATTGTGACCAGTTCCTCGACGATTTCCTCAATCACGGCGCTGACGGCGGCGGTCTGGGTTTCGCCCGCCTCGGCACGGGCGAAGACGCGGCGCTTGATTTCGGAACGCGCGGAACCGCCGGGGAAGTTGGACGCCAGAAGCTGGCGCGCGCGACGCGCGCCGAGACGCGTGTAGAGGCGGTTGCGGATGCCCACGTCTTCGGACGAGGTGGACAGCGCCCACAACTCAACCGGACCCATGGTGTTGATGAGGTGCTGTTCGTAGCGGCCCTCGTTGGTGCCGAGCACGAGCAACGCGGGCGCGCCGGAGGCGCGCGGGCCGGTCAGGCGGTGGCGGATGACGTGGCGGGCGGTGTTGGACAGGCCGAAGCGCTGCTGCACGTTTTCGACCGCGCGTTCGGACACGGCGGTACCCAGAACCCACACGCCGGTGGCGAGGTCGATCATGTCGTCGTCGAAGTCGTCGAGAAGCTGGGAGGCCAGAACGATCTGGACCGCGCGTTTACGACCTTCGCGGACGTCGCGGATGACCTGACCGCGCACGGATTTGGATTTCGAGGTGCGGTGGAATTCGTCGTAGCACAGGCGCTTGGGCGTTTCGCCCATGTCGACCAGGCGGGATTCGTGGTACTTGCGGTATTTTTCGGGGATGGCGCGCAACGTGTCCTGCGACATCCACCAGCTTCGCACCAGCGCGTGGCGGGCCAGCATGTACATGATGGAGGTTTGGCGGTCGGCAGCCTCGTCACCCTGCGGGCAGACGTCCATCAGGTCGAGCGAGCAGACGCGGGCGTCGGTAATTTCAAAGCGCGTGACGGAGGCCAGAATGGGGTATTCGCGGATGCCGGAGGTGACCATACGCTCGAACGCGTTGATGACGGTTTCGGCGGAAGACCCGATCTGGGTTTCTTCCAGCAGCGCGCGAATCTGCGGGCGGCGGGCGGCGGTGATGGAGTCGCCCAGCACGGGCACGGCGTGGCGTTGCGCCAGGTTTGCGAGGTGCCAGAGTTCGCGGTCGAAGAATTCATCGACGACGTCCCACCAGTAGGGGTCTACCGGCAGATGGATGTTGTATTTCTTGATGGCGTCGTCGATGTCGTGGTCGACGCGGGGGAGATAGGGACGCGCTTCGGCGTTGGCCATGCTGTCGTCGCGCCAGCGGTACATTTCATCGACCACGAGGCCCGCGAGCTGCTGGATGCCGTCATACGGGCGTTCGGCGCCCGGCGGGGTGCAAAGCAGGGTCAGCAGTTCGATAAGGTAGGAACGTTCGTCAATCAGCGGGTAGCGGCAGCCGAGCTGCGTGTCGAACGGGTTGATGGCGTATTGCGGCGACATCTGGAGGCGGTAATACGCCGCCTCGTGCCGGCGTTCCTGCGGCAGCGATTCCTTGATGAGGGAGATGAGGCCCGATGATGACGGGCCGATGTCGATGACCGCCACGAAGGGCAGGCGCGACAGGCCGG
>JAMIFL010000037.1:0-40894 GCA_035906295.1 Alphaproteobacteria bacterium
GCCAAGGCGATTCTCAAGCACCGCCTGCGCCGCGAAATCATCGCAGCGCAGATGACCGCCTCCATCGTCAACCGCCTCGGCCCCACCTTCATCATGACCGTGTCCGATAAAACCGGCGCCGAAGTGGAAGACATCGCCCGCGCAGCATTTTTGGTGCGCGAAGCGTTCCACCTGCGCCCCCTCTGGTACGCGCTGGAAGGGCTGGACGGTCTGGTCTCCGCCCAAAGCCAGCTCAAGGCCATGAAGCAGATCGGCAAGCTGGTGGAATCGCTCACCCTCTGGTTCCTGCGCTTCGACATGGAATCCCTGCGCAAAGGCTCGCTGGCCGATACCAGCAAGAACCTCGGCGCCTGCGTCCGCGTCATCCTCGAAAACCTGTCCACGGCCCTGCCGCCCAAACGCCGCGCGCGGATTGAGCAGCACATCACCGCCGCGCAGGAATCGGGCCTGCCGGACCATCTCGCGCTCATCCTCGCGCATCTGGGTCCGCTTCGCTCCTCGCTCGACATCTGCCGCATTGCCGGAAACGACAAAAAGCAGATTCCGACCACCGCCACCATCTTCTACCACCTCGGCGAAGACATGCACTTCGACTGGCTGCGCGAACAGGCGCGGGCCCTGTCCGGTGCCTCCTTCTGGCAGGCGGAAGCAAGCGACGGCGTGCTGGGTCAGCTTTATTCGACCCAGGCCGCCATCACCAAGCGCGTGCTCGGCGAAACCGACAAAAAGAAAGACGCCCTCGCGCGTCTGGCCGCATGGAAGAAGAAGAACGCCGAAACGCTCCAGCAGTTCGACGCGCTCCTCACCGACATGCGCCGCCTGCCGCAGCTTGACCTCGCCATGCTCACGCTGGCCGAACAGCGCCTGCGCCAGATTGCCGGTTAACCTTTTTTCGGAATAAATTTTTTGACAGGCCGTTTTCGGCCTGTCTAAGCTTGTTCAAACACAAAAAAGTTTGAACAGGGAATATGCTTCTTTCCTATCTTCAGAAGCGCGGCCTCATTGACCATTTCGCCAACCGCGCGAACTGGACCAATCATTTTGACGCCGCGTTCTTTATGGACGATGCCCGCAAGGGCAACACGCGCCGCCATGGCGACGTGAACGTCAACCTGAACGACAAGGGCACCAAGGCCCGCCTCGAACATGTGGTTGACCATACCGGCCTCGCCAGCACCGACCTCGGCGTCCTTTACATCGAAAAAACTCACGCCGGCATTGCCCTGCATGATGAATCTGCCCGTAGCATGGCCATCGCCAATTGCGGCATCCTCGCCGGGCCCGATGTTGAAATTAGCCCCATCCGCCCGCTGCCCGTGCCGGAATCGCACGTCATCCATGTCGAACCCATGGGCCTGCACGTCTATTTCACCAAAACCGGCAGCAAGACCGTCCTGTTCGAAAAACAGGGCCTCGAAGCCCGCTGGTCCGGCGCCGTGCGCGAAACGCAGGCCCACAACCACCACGCCTTCAGCCTTGCCATCCCGCTGGACCGGACGCTGGCCCAGCACCTCGACATGCCCATCGGGCATCTTGGCATGGCCTCCAACCTCGTACTCGCGCGCGATTTCGGCATCGAACCGGACCTCGTCGTCCAGAACGAGCTGGACGAAAATTCCGCGCTCGCCGCCATGATGGAGTACGAAAAGAACCCGTGGGATATGGATTGGCAGGGGCCATGGCAATGGCGCCCCAAGGTCAAGATGTCGCTGAAAGGCAAAACCATCGTCAAGCCGGTCGATGACACGACCGACATGTCCGAACGCGGTTATGTCGATGCCCCGCGTCATTTCCGTGTCGAAAAGGAAACGGAAGGCTACAGCGTCTGGATGCCGTTCGACCGACGGGAAACCGTCTGGTCGCAGGCCCACGTCCTGAACGCCACGCTGACCGGCGACGACGCGCCCGTAGCCTCACTGCGCAACAACATGTCCGGCGAAAATCTGGTCAACATGCTGGCCATGGCCCAGCCCGTGCAGGACCATACGGGCCGCGAATGGCACGCCATGCTGGTCCGTGCGTCCACCAGCGTGGCGATGCTGATGCGCAGCACCGCGCGCACCGAACTGGCATTGCACAGCAACGATTACGCCGTTCTTTCATACGATAAAAACCATTATCTGCTGGCCATCGCCGCCGACCAGATAGAACCCGCGCGCGAAAAATTCGCAGCCCATATCGGCGAACTGGACCGCGCCCCTGAACCGGAAAAACCGGCGCGCACCGCTACGGTCACCACATTGCAGCCGCGGCCAAGAGCGCCGCAAGCACCAGCAGCCCCGCATCCCGGTTTGATTTGAAGAACTTGAGCGAACTGGCCGGGTCATCCATCCGCCACGCATACACCTGCCACGCGAAATGCAGCGCCGGAAGCGCCAGCAGGGGGCTGGGCACGGCCACCAGCCACAACCCCAGCGCCGCTGCGTAAAACCCGGAAACCCAATACTTGCTGCGCGCCCCGAACAGCCGCGCGGTGGATTTGATGCCCGCCAGCGCGTCATCCTCTTTATCCTGGTGCGCATAAATCGTGTCATACCCCAGCGTCCAGAAAATCCCGCCCGCATAAAGCCAAAGCGCGGTTGCCGACAATTCACCCGTCACAGCCGCCCAGCCTATCAACGCCCCGAAATTGAACGTCAGTCCCAAAAACAATTGCGGCCACCACGTAAACCGCTTCATCAGCGGATAGGCGACGACGAACGCAACCGAAAGCACCCCAATGGCAACCGCCATCGCAGGCATGGTCAGCAGAATGCCAAGCCCCGTGCCCAGCAAAACCGCCAGCAGGCCGAACGCTTCCCGGCGCGTCACCGCCCCCGTCACCAGCGGCCGCCCGCGCGTGCGTTCCACCGCGGCATCAAGGTCCTGATCCCACAAATCGTTGATGACGCAGCCCGCCCCGCGCATCACAACCGCACCCACGGCGAACAGCAAAAACAAATCCCACCGCGTGTAATCCGCCAGCGCAATCGCCCACCACCCCGGCAGCAGCAACAACCACGTGCCGATGGGCCGGTCCAGCCGCATCAGATGCGCGAAACCCCGCGCCTTCATCGAAAGCACGTCAAACCACCGTGGGTTGGTAATATCCGTATGCGCCATGCTATACCTCTACCATGGCCGAACCGCTTTACAAATTCCCCCGCCTCTACGTCGATGCGCCCTTGAGCGCGGGCGAAATGCCCATAGCGTCCGAACACGCGCATTACCTGCGCACCGTGCTGCGCCGTGAAAACGGCGATTATGTCCGCCTCTTCAACGGGCGGGATGGGGAGTGGCTGGCCCGGCTGTCCTGCACCGGCAAGCGCGATGCCACCGCAATTCTGGAACGCCGGTCGCGCCCGCAAATACAGCGCGCCCGCCGCGTCCACCTGCTCTTCGCCCCGCTGAAAAAAGACCGCCTCGAATCCCTCATCGAATGCGCCGTGCAGCTTGACGTGACCGACCTCCACCCCGTCATCACCGAACGCACCGAAGTGCGCGAGGTGAAAGGCGATAAATGGTCCGCCTACATCCGCGAAGCCGCCGAACAATGCGAACGCCTCGACCTGCCCGTGCTGCACGACGCGCTTTCGCTCGACCGCGCGCTCACGCACCTTTCCATCCCGGTCTTCGCGGGGCTGGAACGCAGCGATGCAAAAGTATTGAACGATGCGCTTGTGCCCGCGGGCGATTGCGCCGCCATCGTCGGCCCCGCCGGCGGCTGGACCGATCGTGAACGGGCGACGTTCGCGGACTACGCCAACATCATCCCCGTCTCGCTCGGCCCCAATATCCTGCGCTCGGAAACCGCCGTGGCGGCCTTCCTTACACGATTGTCATCAAAATAAAGCCCTTATAAATCAGGGTAACGCCGAGGATGACGAGCAGCAGCAGCGTCAGTACGGTGCCGCCCGCCCGCGCTGCCAGAATATCCCGGCGCAACCCCACGGCATGCAGCAGCCGCGAAACCACCAGCGTAATGCCCATCGCATGCAGCACATACAGGCTGCCCGCCTGCATCTCGTAAAACGCCATCAGCAAAACCGTGAACGGCGCATACTCGGCAAAATTCCCGTGCGTGCGCACGATGCGCACCATCCGGTCCTGCCCGTCATCCCCGAACCGAATGCCGTCGCGTATGCGCGTCTTGATGACCGTGAAACTCAACACCGCATACAGCAGCGCCAGAATGCCCGCGTAAAAACCCGTAATCATGAAATCCCCCTTTATGAACCCGTGTTTTACGAACGTGCGCGGTTAAGCATCCGTTCCACCCACCGTAATGCCGCCCATCAGCAGCGTCGGTTGCCCGACGCCCACGGGCACGCCTTGCCCGTCCTTGCCGCAGGTGCCAACGCCATGGTCCAGCGCCATGTCGTTCCCAACCATCTTCACCCGCGTCAGCGCGTCCGCGCCCTTGCCGATAAGCGTGGCCCCCTTGATGGGCGCACCGATTTTACCGTTCTCGATAAGATACGCCTCTGCCGCCGAAAACACGAACTGGCCGGACGTAATATCCACCTGCCCCCCGCCGAAATGCGGCGCGTAAATTCCGCGCTTCACCGATTTGATAATCTCCTGCGGGTCGTGCGGCCCCGCCAGCATGAACGTGTTGGTCATGCGCGGCATGGGCTTGTGCGCGTAAGACTCGCGCCGCCCGTTGCCCGTGGGCTTCATGCCCATCAGCCGCGCGTTCAGCCGGTCCTGCATCAACCCTACCAGCACGCCGTTCTCAATCAGCACGTTGCGCTGGCTCGGCGTTCCCTCGTCGTCGATGGTGATGGACCCGCGCCGCCCGTCGATGGTTCCGTCATCCACCACCGTCACATGCTCCGACGCCACTTTCTTTCCAATCATGCCGCTGAACACCGACGTGCCCTTGCGGTGGAAATCGCCCTCAAGCCCGTGGCCCACCGCCTCGTGCAGCATCACGCCCGGCCAGCCGGGGCCAAGCACCACGTCCATCTCGCCCGCGGGCGCGGGCCGTGCTTCCAGCGCCACATGCGCCTGCCGTATCGCCTCGTCCACGGCAGCCTGCCAGCGGGCAGGGTCGCTGAACACCTCGTAACCTGTTCTCCCGCCCCAGCCCTCATGGCCGGATTCGATGCGCCCGCCCTTATCCAGCGTCACCGTCACATCCATGCGCACCAAAGGCCGCGTGTCCGCATAACGCGACCCGTCGGGCCGCACGATCTGCACCACCTGCCACGTCCCGCCCATGGAAACGGAAACCTGCTTCACCAGCGCGTCGCGCCCGCGCGCGTAATCCTCAATCTCTGCCAGCAACGCCACTTTTTTGTCGAAGGGCAGGGTGTCTTGCGGGTTTTCAGGCGTGTAAAGGCTGCGGTTGGTCAACACCGGCGCCAGCGCAAGGCTGCCCGCATACCCTCCCGCGACCGACTTCACCGTCTCCGCCGCGCGCTTCAGCGCCCCCTGGCTTATTTCCCCGGCATGCGCATACGCGGTCAACTCCCCCGCAACCGCCCGCAGGCCAAAACCTGAATGCACGTCGAACGAGGCGGATTTCAGAACCCCGTCATCCCTCAGCAGGTATTCCGATGCGTCGTATTCTAAAAACAGCTCCCCGTCGTCGCAGCCCTGCAACGCCTCGCGCACGGTCTTGCGCGCCGTGTCCGGGTCCAGCCCCGTGCGTTCGTAAAACAATTCGTCGGAAAGATGCAGGTCGCTCATCAGGTTGCCGTTAACGGTTTATATGCTATGGTCTTGATACTACGTGATTCTAAGCGCCCTTCCGGGGAAAACAAGGCGATTGCGACCATGACCGAGAAAAAAGACCAGGCCAGCGACGACATCAACCTGACCATGGCCTCCGCCGGTTTGCGAAAACTCCTCATCGGCACCGGCTGGACCTACATTCCCAACGACACCGAAAAACCGGATGTCGATTTCTGCTGCTTCCTCATCGGCCGCGACGGCCAGACCCGCGAAGACGAAGACTTCGTCTTCTACAACAACCCGCAGGGCGCCGGCCTCGCCGTCAAACACCTGGGCGATGACCGCTTTTCGCCCAACGATGATGACGACGAATCCATCATCGTCGATCTCGATAACATGTCCTTCGACGTCTGGCGCATCATCCTCGTCGCCTCCATCTATCAGGGCAACGACCGCGACCAGAACTTCAGCCAGATAAAAAACCTCGTCCTGCGCGTCGAAAACCACGAATCCAGCGCCGAAATCCACCGTCTCACCATCCCCGGCACCCGTGTGCCGGACGCAACGGCGGTGAAAATGGCTGAAATCTACCGCGAAGGCGTGCAGTGGCACTTCGTCCCGCTGGTCGAACCCGTTATGGGCGGCCTTGCCGAAGTCGCCCGCGGCTACGGCATCCAGATCTCTTCTACCACCTGATATATCAACAGGTTACAGCGTTGCATCCGGCGGGCTTTACACCGTGCCGGATAATCTTTAATTCCTGAATATGACCCACGACCATATTCTCATCCTCGATTTCGGCTCCCAGGTAACCCAGCTCATCGCCCGCCGCGTGCGCGAAGCCGGGGTTTATTGCGAAATCTGGCCCTTCAACCACACCACCGAAGAAAAAATCCGCGCCTACAACCCGCGCGGCATCATCCTTTCGGGCGGCCCGTGCTCCACGGTGGACGAAGGCTCCCCCCGCGCACCGCAAATGGTGTTCGACATGGGCGTCCCCGTCCTCGCTATCTGCTACGGGCAACAGACGCTGTGCATGCAGCTCGGCGGCCTGGTCGAATCTGGCCACCACCGCGAATTCGGCAAGGCCATGCTGAAGGTCGACCACAAATCCGCCCTATACGACGGCGTCTGGAATGTCGGCGAAACCCATCAGGTCTGGATGTCCCACGGCGACCGCGTGACCAAAATTCCCGAAGGCTTCAAGGTCGTCGCCACCTCCGAAAACGCCCCCTTCGCCGCCATCGCGAACGAGGAAAAGAAACAATACGCCGTCCAGTTCCACCCCGAAGTGGTCCACACGCCCGACGGCGCCAAACTCTACCGCAACTTCGTCCTCAACATCTGCGGCTGCTCCGGCGACTGGACGATGAAATCGTTTAAGGACGAAGCCATCGCCCGCATCCGCGCACAGGTCGGCGATGCCAAAGTCATCTGCGGCCTCTCCGGCGGCGTTGATTCCTCAGTGGCCGCCGTCCTCATCCACGAAGCCATCGGCAGCCAGCTCACCTGCATTTATGTCGATACCGGCCTCATGCGCGCCGGCGAATCCGAACAGGTCGTGAAACTCTTCCGCGACCACTACAACATCCCCCTCATCCATGAAAACGCCTCCGCCCTGTTCCTCGGCGAACTCGACGGCGTCTCCGACCCCGAGGTCAAACGCAAAACCATAGGCCGCCTCTTCATCGAAACCTTCGACGCCTGCGCCACCCGCGTCGGCGGCGCATCCTTCCTCGCGCAAGGCACGCTCTACCCCGACGTCATCGAATCCGTCTCCTTCACCGGCGGCCCCAGCGTCACCATCAAGTCGCACCACAACGTCGGCGGCCTGCCCGACCGCATGAATTTGAAACTGGTCGAACCCCTGCGCGAACTTTTCAAAGATGAAGTCCGCGCCCTCGGCGTCGAACTCGGCCTCCACCCCGATTTCGTAGGCCGCCACCCGTTCCCCGGCCCCGGCCTCGCCATCCGCCTCCCCGGCGAAATAACGGCCGAAAAACTCGAAATCCTCCGCAAAGCCGACACGGTCTATTTGGACGAAATCCGCAAAGCCGGCCTCTACGACAAAATCTGGCAAGCCTTCGCCGTCCTCCTCCCCGTCAAAACCGTCGGCGTCATGGGCGACGGCCGCAGCTACGACTACGTCTGCGCCCTGCGCGCCGTCACCTCAACGGACGGCATGACCGCCGAATCCTACCCCTTCGAACACGCCTTCCTGGCCCGCGTCTGCACCCGCATCATCAACGAAGTCCGCGGCATCAACCGCGTCGTCTACGACGTTACGTCCAAACCCCCGGGCACGATTGAGTGGGAGTAAAAATGGATTTCGAAGATTGGATGCGAAGCCAAAGGCTTTCTAGCGCAACAATCTATAAATATGTGAATGCCTTAAACGGTAGCATCTCGGCATGGGCTAAAGAGGAAAAAATATTAGAAAAATCCATATTTGATATTCGCGATCCGAACTCGCCGCTGTTCGCTCTCATTCGAAAAATGCCGATTATTCAAGAGCATGATATGAGAGGTAATAATATGTACGGCAGTGCCGTATCAAAATACGTTCAATATTTAAAAGCTTACGATAACTCGACAGAGACAATCCAATACGAGCAACCCGAAGCGTTGCAATATTTGTATGTGCAGGAAGCTTTGGAAGGCGATCTCATACTTCGTCTTCATATGTCTAGAGAGCGAGACTCTAAATTAGCATCTGACAAGAAACGAAAAACGCTAAATGAAAAGGGCAAACTTGTTTGTGAAGCATGCGATTTCGATTTCTCTATCTATGGCGACAGAGGAAAGAATTTTATCGAGGTTCATCACATAATTCCTGTGAGCAGCCTTAAGCCTGGCGATAAAACCAAGCTAGAGGATTTATCGCTGCTGTGTGCGAATTGTCATCGAATGGTGCATGTTAGAAAGCCATGGCTTGATATTGAAGAACTAAGAACTCTCCTTAAGAAGTAAGCGTCTTCGCATATTCCACCAACTGGTCCAGCACCATCCCCCACCCCTCCTGAAACCCCATCGCTTCATGCCTCTGCCGCGCCTCTTCGGTCGCGTGCATGGCAACAGCCTTGTACCGCGTGCCTGAACCTTCCGGCACCAGCGTCAGCTCACACGTGAAGAAACCTTCGGCCTTGGGCCTGTAACCCGCTTCCAGCGTGTCGGTGAACACCAGCCTGTGCGCATCGACCACGAGGAAGCAGCCCTTGTTGGGAAATTCCTGCCCGTCCGGCGAACGCATCACGCTTTCAAACGCGCCGCCCGGGCGCGGGTCCACGCGGCATGATGCAATCGTCCACGGCTTCGGCACGAAGAAATGCGGAATATGCTTCTCGCTGGTCCAGCATTCCCAGAGTTTTTCGGGCGTAACATCCACCACGCGCTCCAGCACAAGGTCCAGTTTCGGGTTGAAGGTCATGGGCGGGTCTCCTTGGGTTAACTTTGCTTATTCCCTGAGACAACCATATAACCATGAGATACCAAACAATAAGGGGGGAAGGCGGCCATGGCCGATCTCAACACTTTTGCCGTCACCAAACGCTGGCCCGCCAAATACCCGGACCGTATCCAGCTCTACAGCCTGCCCACGCCCAACGGCGTGAAAGTCTCCATCATGCTGGAAGAATGCGCCCTGCCGTATGAGGCGCATCTGGTCGACATCACCAAGAATGAGTCATGGACCCCCGAATTCCTCTCCCTCAACCCCAACGGCAAAATTCCCGCGATTCTGGACCCCGACGGCCCCGGCGGCCAGCCCTTCGCTTTGTTTGAATCCGGCGCCATCCTGCTCTATTTCGCCGAAAAAACCGGCAAATTCCTGAGCGACGACCCCGCCACGCGGTATGAAACCATCCAGTGGGTCTTCTTCCAGATGGCCGCCATCGGCCCCATGTTCGGCCAGCTCGGCTTCTTCCACAAATTTGCCGGCAAGGAGTATGAGGACAAACGCCCGCATGACCGCTACGCCGCCGAATCCAAACGCCTCCTCGGCGTGCTCGAACAACGCCTCGAAAACCGCCAGTGGCTGATGGGCGATGAGTACACGATTGCGGATATCAGCGTCCTCGGCTGGGTCCGCAACCTCGTCGGCTTCTACGATGCCGCCGCCGTGGTCGATTACGATAAGCTCAAGAACGTCCCCGCATGGCTCGAACGTGGCCTCGCGCGGCCCGCCGTCCAGCGCGGCCTCGCCATCCCCCCGCGCGACTGAAGAAATCCCATGCCCCTGCACATGATAGCCTACACCAGCACCTACACCGGCCAGCCGCAGGACGTGGACGCAACCCTCGACGCCATCGTCGCCGTGGCGCAACGCGCCAACAAGGCCCACAACGTCACCGGCGTCATGTTCTTCCTCGACAGCCAGTTCCTGCAGGTCATCGAGGGGAGGGAGGCGGACCTGCGCAACCTCATGCGCAATATCGAGGCCGACCCGCGTCATACCGGGGTCGAATATCTCATCGACACCGAAGTCGAAACCCGCGGCTTCCGCCGCTGGTCCATGGACAAGGTGAACCTGAACCGCGACATGCGCTTCGACGCCGAAACCCTGCGCGACCTGAGCGACAGCTTCAGCAACAACCTGCTGCCCCGGTCCGACATGCTGGTCTTCTACTACAAGGCCCTGCTGGCCCAGAACCCGGCGGCCTGAATAAGCCTCTTGGGCTTAATCGCTCGAATTCACGCCCAGCGGCTTGCGCTTATACCCGTAAATCGTCTCGCACCCGCCCGGGTTGCCCTCATACGTCACGCGCTGGATGATGTTGTCCATCGTCCGCGCCCGGATAACGCAGCTATGCAGTTGCACGCCGGATAACAGCAATTCATGCCCGTCATCCATGGGGCTGCCAAGGCCGTAGCCGCGCCCGGACGATACGCTGCGCCCGAAAATGCTCTCCGCGTCCCGCGCCTGCCACACATAAACGGTCGCGTTCCCGTCCTGGTATTGCCCCGTGGAATGCCGCCCCAGCATCAAATCGGCGTCGTTGACGGGCTTCCCCTCCAGTTGCCGCAGATGCTGGTCGAACGTCATGCCCCCCGCGCAGGCCGACAGCCCCAAAACCGCCAACAGGCCCATCATTCTCAAACCGCGCATGGCAAAATCCTTTCGTTGAAGCCCCACCAATGAACAGGCGGGCAGGGACGTTCCCACCCGGTTGGATACCGCGAAAGAATACCCTATCCTGAGCGTCATGACCTACACCTCCACCACCTACATCTCCACCCGCGGCGGCGTTCCGGCTGCCGGTTTCGATACCGTCCTCATGCAGGGCCTCGCCCCCGATGGCGGCCTGTACGTCCCGGCCAGCTACCCGGCCATCAAACCCGTCTCCGGCCCTCAAAGCTATATCGACACCGCCCACGCGGTCCTCTCCGCCTTCTGCGCCCCGTCCATCGACTCCTCCGCCCTTCGTACGCTTCTGGAAAACACCTATGCCCCACGTACGGATGGGTTTTTAACCCCCGAAGTCACCCCGCTGGTCCGCCTCGACGATCACCTCTCCGTGCTCGAACTCTTCCACGGCCCCACGCTGGCGTTCAAGGACGTGGCCCTCCAGTTGCTCGGTCGCCTGTTTGACGCCAACCTCAAAAAAACCGGCCGCCGCATCACCATCGTCGGCGCCACGTCGGGCGACACCGGCTCCGCCGCCATCGAAGGCTGCCGCCACGCTGCCGGGGCCGACATCTACATCCTCTACCCCCATAACCGCCCCTCCGAAGTCCAGCGCAGGCAGATGACGACGGTAAACGCCCCCAACGTCCACGCCATCGCCGTCGAAGGCAATTTCGACGATTGTCAGGCCATCGTGAAATCCCTTTTCAACGACGAACCCTTCCGCGAAGCGCACAATCTTTCCGCCGTCAATTCCATCAACTGGGCCCGCATCGCAGCGCAGGTCGTTTATTACGTACATCTGGCGTACAGCTTTGATAAACCCGTCAATGTCATTGTTCCAACAGGCAATTTCGGCAACGTGTATGCCGCGTACGTGGCTAAAAAAATGGGCGCCAATATCGGCCGCCTCGTCGTCGCCTCCAACCGCAACGACATCCTCGCCCGCTTCCTCGAATCCGGCAGCATGCAGACAAGGGGGGTCGAGCCATCCCTGTCCCCCAGCATGGACATACAGGTCTCCAGCAACTTCGAACGCCTCCTGTTCGACCTGCTGGGGCGCGATGCCACCGCCCTGCGCGCCACCATGGCGGGCTTCGCCACGTCGGGCCAGTTCTCCATCCCCCGCCCGGCTTACGATGCCGTGCGTACGACCTTCTCCGGCGCAAGATGCGATGATGCCCAGACGCTGGCCGCCATCACCCAGTGCCACGCCGACTACGGCTACCTGATGGACCCCCACACCGCCGTCGGCTTCCACGCATGGCAACAGCTCCGCCACGCGCTCGAAGGCCCCACCGTCACGCTGGCCTGCGCCCACCCCGCCAAATTCCCCGACGCGGTCCACAAAGCCACCGGCCAGCACCCGGCCCTGCCCGAACAACTGGCCGACCTGATGGAACGGAAAGAACGGTTTACCGTCCTGCCCGCCGATGCCGCCGCCGTCCGCACCTTTATCGAAAATGGCGGGCGATAAACCGGCGCCCCCAATGGCTTTGCTTGTTCCAAACCCGGCTTATATGCCATTCTGAAATGATGCAGCCCCCCATCCAGCCACAAGATGCCCCCAGTCAGGATAAACAGGGCAAATCGCCCGCCCGTGACTGGCTGTCCGGCAAGCTGCTGGCCGCCATGCCCGCCATCGGCGATTCCCGCTTCCAGAAATCGGTCATTTTCCTGTGCGCCCACGACGCGGGCGGCGCCATGGGCATCGTCATCAATAATGAAATGACACACGTGCCCCTGTCCGTGCTGCTGAACCAGCTTTCGCTCCCCACCAGGCCCGATTTTGAAGATTTCCCGGTCCTTCAGGGCGGCCCGGTCGAAACCGCGCGCGGCCTGCTGCTGCATACCAGCGACGTGCTGAAAACCGAATCCATCCGTATCGATCGCGACTACGCCGTCACCGGCACGGTGGACGCGCTGCGCGAAATCGTGAACGGGCAGGGCCCCACCGAAAAACTGTTCGCCCTGGGCTATGCGGGCTGGACCGCGGGCCAGCTCGAACAGGAAATCGCCGACAACGCGTGGCTGGTCATCGACGCCGACCCCGAACTCGTCTTCCGCACGCCCGCCATCCTCAAATGGGACCGCGCCCTGCGCAAACTGGGCATCGACCCGGGCCTCCTCGCCGCCTCAGCCGGTCACGCCTAACCACAAACTGGCCCGCTGAGGGCCCGCGCAGCGTCAGCGAAGCGAGCGGGCGCGTGCCTGCACGCGGCAGGGGCGGCGGCTGAGCCCCTTTACATCGCGACACGAAATGTGCGAAATGGCGGTCCATGGACCTTTCCAAGACCGACCTCCACGTTTTGAAAAACATCGGCCCCGCCGTACTCGACCTGTGCGAAACGGTCGGCCAGTCGGTCATGCGCTTTTTTGCCTCCGTAGGCCGCCTCGCTGAATTCGCTTCCCGCGCCATCGTCCACATGGTCCTGCCGCCGTATTTCGGCAAGCAAATCGGCCGCCAGTTCATCGACATCGGCTATTATTCGCTGGCCGTCGTCGGCCTCACCACGCTGTTCTCCGGCATGGTGCTGGCCCTGCAATCCTACACCGGCTTCGCCCGCTTCAACGCCGAAGGCGCGATTGCAAACGTCGTCGCCCTCTCCATCACGCGTGAACTGGCCCCGGTGCTTGCGGGCCTTATGGTCGCGGGCCGCATCGGTGCCTCCATCGCCGCCGAAATCGGCACCATGCGCGTGACCGAACAGATCGACGCGCTCAAGACCCTTTCGGTCAACCCGTTCAAATACCTTGTTGCCCCGCGCATTCTGGCGGGCACCGTCATCATGCCGGTGCTGGTCCTCATCGGCGACGTCATCGGCATTTTCGGCGGCTTTATCGTTGCCGTCTTCCGGCTTGATTTCAACCCCACCCATTACGTCAGCCAGACCATCCAGTTTTTGGAACCCATCGACGTCGGCTCCGGTCTCGTCAAGGCGGCGGTCTTCGGCTTCATCGTCACCCTCATGGGCTGCTACAACGGTTATAACTCCGACCGCGGCGCGCAGGGCGTCGGTGCCGCCACCACCAACGCGGTGGTCTCCGCCTCCATTCTTATTCTCATCTTCAACTACCTGCTGACCCAGATCTTCTTCTCATGAGCCAATCGTTTTCAAGCATCGCGGAAACAGGTTTGCGTGAAGAAAACGCGGCAAACAAACACGCTAAGCTGGAACTGAAGGGCGTCACCAAGTCGTTCGGCGCCAAGCACGTCCTGCGCGGCATTGACCTGTCGGTCCCCAAAGGCTCCTCGCTGGTCATTATCGGCGGCTCGGGTACGGGCAAATCCGTCATGCTCAAATGCGTGCTCGGCCTCATCAATCCCGACGGCGGCGAAATCCTGCTCGACGGCGAACGCATCGACAAGGCCCGTGGCCGCAAGCGCGACGACGTCATGAAACGCTTCTCCATGCTCTTCCAGGGCGGCGCGTTGTTCGACTCGTTCCCCGTCTGGGAAAACGTGGCCTTCGGCCTCATCTACGGCAAGAAAATGGGCCGTGAAGAAGCGCGCGCCATTGCCGTCGAAAAACTCAAAAGCGTAGGCCTCGGCGAAAAAGTGGCCGACCTGTTCCCCGCTGAACTCTCGGGCGGCATGCAAAAACGCGTCAGCCTCGCCCGCGCCATCGCGGTCAACCCCGAAATCATCTTCTTCGATGAACCGACCACGGGTCTCGACCCCATCATGGCCGACGTCATCAACGAACTCATCGTCCAGTGCGTGAAGGATTTGGGCGCAACCGCGCTCACCATCACCCACGACATGGCCTCCGCCCGCAAAATCGCCGACTACGTCGCCATGATTTACGAAGGCAAAATCATCTGGACCGGCCCCGTCGCCGACCTCGACAAATCCGGCAACCCCTACGTGGAACAATTCATCCACGGCCGCGCCGACGGCCCCATCGCCAAAAACGTTTGATACTAAGCCAGACTGTTTATAGGGTTATCAGATCAACAGTCTGAGGGGACTCTACACATGAAAAAACTGGTACTTCTTGTCGCGCTGGCATTGTCTGCCTGCGCCCAAAGCTCTGAAAAAATCCAGCCGTCCTACGTTTCGCCGCTGCAATATGACGACTACACCTGCTCGCAAATCAAAGGCGAAGTCGGTCGCGTCGGCCGCCGCATGAACGAAGTCGCAGGCGTGCAGGATAAAACCGCCTCGAATGATTCCGCCGCCATGGGTGTCGGCCTCATTCTGTTCTGGCCCGCGCTCTTTTTCATCGACAACACCGACCAGCGCGCCGAACTGGGCCGCCTCAAAGGTGAATTCGATGCCCTCGAACAGGTCGCCATCAAAAAAGACTGCGGCGTGGCTGATGAAATTCAGGCTATCCGCGCATCGGATGCTGCACGTCGTCAGGCGCTGGAAACGCATCGCCAGAAACACCAGACCAACGATTAAGCGAACAAAAAAACAGCCGGGAAAACCGGCTGTTTTTTTAAGCGACCCTGCTCTCTATCAACTGCAACGCGTCTCCGGCATCGGGCAGGGCGGTTATGACGTTCGGTTCTCTGCGCGCCTGCGTCGGGTCGTCCCACACGATGGTGTTGAATGAGTTATGCGGGCGCGCGAACGGCATCCACGCCGGGTAGATGCGCCCCGTTTCGCGGCACACCCACACGCGGTCGGGCGCGGCGCTGGTGGCTGTTTCAAGGCAGATTTCGGCAGCGTGGTGGTTGCCCAGCTTTTCTTCAAGATTCGCCATCAGGCGGCAGGATTTGTGGCTCTTGCGGATAAGCTGCGCCGCGTCGATATGCGCGCGCGCCTCGCCGGTCAGGTTCTGCGCCAGCGCCGCTTCCGCCAGCATCAGGTGTGAATCTTCGTGGTCCGGGTTTGTTGCGGCCAGTTTCTCAAGCCAGCGGTAAACCTGCGCGGGCGTCGTGGCGTCTTCCGGCGCCAGCTTCACCCATGAATCTTTCAGGTCCGGGTGCGGCGCGGCTTTCCATGCGCGTTCGATGATGCGCAGCGCCCCTTTGCGTTCGTTCCGGCGCATCAGGAAGGGAATATAGGCCAGTGCCGCGGGCAGGAAATTCGGTGACGCGTCATACCCTTCGCGCGTCAGCAAATAAGCCTGGTCGGCCAGCCCGCGCGACTGCGCCTCGCTTGCGCGCGCAAGGAACATTGCGGCGCGGTCGGCGCGCGCATGCGTTTCGTCCACCGCCTTGATGCGCGTGGTCTTGGCCAGCACGTCCTGCGCCTCGCTCCAGTTGCGCTGGCGCAGTTCCAGCGCGTAAAGCGTCTTCAGAATCCAGCCCTGCCGCGGGTGCATGCGGTACGCCTGCCGCGCCAGCACCAGCGCCTGATCCGGCTGGTGCCGGTCGATGGCCAGTTGCAGCAGGCCGCGCACGCCGATGAACGCCGTTTCCTTCGTGTTCAGCAACTCGCGGAACGCGGCCTCCGCCGCGATGGGGTCGCCCTTCAGCCGCGCCGTCATGCCCGAAAGCAACGGCACCAGCCCGTAATCGTTCTTGATAAGCTTGCGCGCGCGTTCCGCCTGCCGTTCCGCCTGCGCGGCGTCGCCCGCCGCGATGGCCGAAAGGCCGTGGCTCACGGCCTGCAGCGCCTGGTCCTGCGAACGCGCGTCCATGCGCCGTGCAATCGCCTTGGGCGTCGCTTTCAGCGCAAGCCAGAACCGGTAAACCCACGCGAACACGATGGCGATGATGATGACGCCGAAAAACAGCAGCCCCGTCTGGATTTCGATGTCATATCCCATCCAGTGCAGCGACGTGCGCCCCGGCTGTATGACCAGCCACACGCCTGCCGCGCCAAGCGCGGCCAGCCAGCACAATGTCCATATCGTCTTGAACATCGTGCGCGCCTTTCTCTATTGCTGGATGATGACGGTCGGTGCCGGAATGGTCGGCGCCGGCTGCGGTTGCGCCTGAACCGGCGGATTGACGGCAGGCGGCACATTCGCCGGCGGCACCGGGTCTGCCGAACCGGCGGGCCCGCTGATGGCGGGACCGTTCGGCGTCATCACGCCCGGCACCTGCGGTATGCTGGGCGTCACGCTCATGCCCGGGTTCATGTTGATGGGCGCTGCCCCTGCGATGCCGCCGACGCCGCCACCGGCGCCGCCCTTCATCGTCTCAAGCCCGCTGCGGATTTTGGATGTAATGGCGTTCACAAGCTGCCCGTCCAGCGCCTGCGCTGCCAGCGTCGCGGCGGCTTTCGCCTCCCACGGTTGCGCTGCCACGGCGGCTTCGCCGTCCAGCTGCTTCAGCGTCGCCATCGCGCCCGCCACGTCGTTCTGGTCAAGCTGCGCGCTCGCGCGGCGGATGACGTCCTGTTCCGCACCGCCCGTCACCATCTCCCCGTCTTTCTGGACTGAGAAGAGGCCCTGCAAACGCCCCACCACTTTTTCTTTCACCGAAACATCCTCGCCGCGCAGCTTCGCGGTGATGATGTCGTTAGCTGAACCCTGCAATTCGCGTTTGAGGCCCGAAGCCGAAAGCACGCCCGTTTCCGCATAAGGCGCCAGCCTGTCGACGGATGCCGCCAGTTCCGGGTCCGTCCCCGTCGCCACCTGCCGCAGCAGGGCAAGGTCGTCCGCGAACGGCGTCTGCTGGTTGATGGAATCGCGCAGCTCGGTCAGCGCCAGCAGCATCGCCGCGGCGCCAAGGTCGCGGCTCGATACGTCCTGCAACTGGCGGCCCAGCGCGCTGTCGTCTTCCTTCGCCTGCTGAAGCGCGCCTTCAAGCCCGCCCATCTGCCCCTGCAACCCGGTCACAAGTTGGCGCAGGTCGGCCACGGCCGATTGCCATTCGCCCGTACCGGCCGAACCCAGCGCGCCCTGCGCCATGCCTTCCATGCGCTGCGCCATGCCCGAAAGCGCGCCCGCGGGGCTGCCCGTGCGTTGCGTCAGTTGTTGTTCGATAACCGCAAGGCGCTGCAAAATAGGGGCGTTTCCGTCCATCACGCCGCGCGCCATTTCGGTAAGCCCTTCCGTCGATGCGCCGATAACCGCGCGCAAATTCGAAATCTGCGCGCTCACGCCCGCATCGTCCGTGGGCGTGGTGCCCTGCGCGCGCTGTTCCACCACGTTAAGGCGCGATTCAAGGCTCTGGATGCGCTGCGTCTCCGCCGGGCCCTGCTGGCCGAACAGCATGAAGCCCGCGGCGGCGACAACCGCCACCAGCCCTGCCGTGGTCCAGAAACTGGTGCGGCGCGCGGCGCTGCGTACCTGCCGCAAATCGGCGCCGCTGGTGTAACCCTGCGTGTCGAAACGGCGCTGCGGCGGCACGGTCTGTGCCTGCGCCTGCTGTGCGGGCTGCGCCGGGCGCGGCTGTTGCTGTTGTTGTTGCGCCTGCTGCACGGGTGCCTGCTGCGGCTGCGGCGCCACGCGCGCGGCCGTCAGCGCCGGGTCTTCTGCAATGCCGGAAACGGGGCGCGTGTTCTGGTTGGCCACCGGCATCAGCCCTTTCAGGTCGATGTCGTAATGCGCGGCTGCTGAAAGAATTTCATCGCGGCGTATGGCGGGAATGGCGTCGCGTTTTTTCCACCCCTGCACCGTCGTCACCGGCACGTTCAGTTTCGATGCCATGGGGCGGATGCCGCCGAAGCGTTCGACAATGGCCTCGCCGTGGGGAATGACATCGTCGGGGGCAAATTGTTCGCTCATCGCTTCTCTCCTTGTCGACTGGTCGGCACACGCGCCTGCAGCAGCGCCACCAGTGTGTCCTCGTCAGGTGTATTGGCAGCGTACGTACCGCCGCAATCCACCGTTGAAAGGGACTCTAGCACGGCCTGTGACAGACACAAGAAAATGATTCCCTGCCAATCGCTTGGCGCGCCTTTGTACGTTTGTACGTTGGCCGCGAACGCCCGCGCCGCCCGTGCCGAATGCAGCAATACGGCCCGCACATGGCCCGCTGCCAGCGCGGCGGCCGTTTCGGGGTCGAACCCGTCCGCCGGTTCCGTCTCGTATACCACCCAGTCCAGCACCCGGCCCGGCACCTGGTCCAGCAGTGTGCGCGTGTCCCGCGCAATCTCCCGCCCGCATATGTGCAAAAGGCGGGACGAGGGGGTGATTTCCCCCCGGCTCTTCAGAAAATCGCCAAGCCGCCGCACGTCGCCGCCGCCGTCATGCACATTGGTCCACCCCATCTCGGCGGCAAGCTGCGCCGTGCGCGGCCCCACCGCGTAAAGCGGCTTGTGCCTCAGCGCCACCTCGCGCACCAGTGCGTTCAGGTGCCGCAGCGCATGCGCCGAAGTCACCACCAGCCCCTCCACGCACATCGGGTCGTGCGGCGTGGGCATATGCGTCCGCCGCGCCGCCAGCATCGGCGACACCAGCGTATCGTAGCCAAGCACCTGCAAGCGCCCGGCCAGCAAATCCGCATCCGGCTGCGTGCGCGTAATGACGATCAACGGTTTCATCTCAGGAAGAATGTATAACCATCACGCACAAAATGAAATTGGCCCGTTGAGGGCCCGCGCAGCGTCAGCGGAGCGAGCCCAAAGCGTTGCGCAGGCAACGCGCGCCGGCGGCTGAGGCGCACAAAAAATGGCCCGTTGAGGGCCCGCGCAGCGTCAGCGGAGCGAGCAGGGGAGCCCGCGTTAGAGGGCGACGCGGGGGCGGCGGTTGAGCCCCCGAACAATCATTACCCTACACAGGCCAGCAGCACCGCTTCCGGCACCATGGACTTGAGGGAACGGCCCACGCGCAGCCCCAGCGCATGCGCATCTTCGGCGGAGGCGACGGGCGCGGTCTCATCCGCGTGGAACATCTCGGCCCCGTCTGGCGTGGCGATAAACCCGCGCAGCCGCATGATGCCCGGTTCGCTGAGCACCGCATAAGACCCGATAGGCGTCCCGCACGACCCGTCCAGCACCGCAAGCAGCGCACGCTCGGCGGCGGTCACCACACGCGTTTCATGGTGCGTCATGGCATCCAGAAGCCCGCGCGTAACCGCGTCGTCCTTGCGCGTTTCGATGACCACGGTGCCTTGCCCCACCGCCGGCAGCATCGCTTCCGGCTCGATATACGAGGAAATGACATTGTCACGCCCGATGCGCTTGAGGCCGATGGCCGCGAGGATGATGGCGTCCACCTGTCCCGCGTTCAGTTTTTCAAGCCGCGTATCCACGTTGCCGCGGAAGGTGACGACCTTCAGGTCCGGGCGGCGGTTCAGGATAACCGCCTGCCGCCGCACGCTGCTGGTGCCGACAATGGCGCCCGCGGGCAGCTCGTCCAGCGATACGGCTTTTTTGGAAATGAAGGCGTCGCGCGCGTCGCCGCGCGGCAGGAAATGGTCCAGCGCCAGATCCGGCGGCATCACCGTCGGCACGTCTTTCAGCGAATGCACGCCGATGTCGATATGCCCTTCGCGCAGATATTCCTCGATATTCTGAACGTAAAGCCCCTTGCCGCCCGCCGTTTCGGACAGGCGCACTTCGCCCTGCTGCGGGCGCCAGTCGCCGCTGGCCTTGATGATGACGGTTTCGAGGTCGATTCCGGGATGCGCGGCGCGAAGGCGTTCGCACACCATCTCGGTCTGCGTCATGGCCAGCTTGCTGCCGCGCGTGCCGACACGGATTTTACGGTCGGTGCCGCTCAGGATTTTTTTAGGCTTTAACTCCATAACGCCCTCGTGTTTAGTGTCCTTTCCCCGCCAAGGGAAGCAAATTATGGGACGAGTTGTTTGACCGAAATCATTTTAGGCATCGAAACAAGCTGTGACGAAACCGCCGCCGCCGTGGTGACGGGCGACCGCGCCATTTTATCCAACGCCGTTTTCTCGCAATTGGACGACCACGCCGTGCACGGTGGCGTCGTCCCCGAAATCGCCGCCCGCGCCCATCTCGGCGCCATCAACCGCGTCATCGACGAAGCCCTGAACACCGCGGGCGTTCAGGCCCGCGACCTCACCGCCATCGCCGCAACCGCGGGGCCGGGCCTCATCGGCGGCGTCATGGTCGGCCTCATGACCGGCAAGGCCATGGCGGCGCATCTCGATGTGCCGTTCATCGGCGTCAACCACCTCGAAGGCCACGCGCTGTCCCCGCGCCTGTCGCACGACGTGCCGTTCCCCTATCTGCTCCTCCTCGTCTCCGGCGGCCATACCCAGATTCTGCTGGCCGAAGGCGTGGGCCGCTACCGCCAGCTCGGCGCCACCATTGATGATGCGGCGGGCGAATGCTTCGACAAATCCGCAAAACTTCTGGGCCTCCCCCAGCCCGGCGGCCCCGCGCTGGAAGCCCTGGCGCGCGAAGCCAAAAACCCGGCCCGCTTCACCATGCCCCGCCCGCTGCTCGGCAAGCCGGGGAACGATTTTTCCTTCTCCGGCCTCAAAACCGCGATGCGCGAAGCCGTCGACCGCGCCACCACCGACAACACCATCCCCCGCAACGACGCGACCGACCTCGCCGCCGCCCTGCAAACCGCCATCGCAAACCATCTGTCCGACCGCGTCCGCCGCGCGCTGGACGCCTGTACGTCCCGTCCCACGGCCCTCGTGGCGGCGGGCGGCGTCGCCGCCAATACAGCCGTACGTACGGCCCTGCAAACCGTCGCCGCCAACGCCGGCCTGCCCTTCATGGCCCCCCCGTCCGCCCTGTGCACCGACAACGGCGCCATGATCGCGTGGGCAGGCTACGAACGCCTCCGCCTCGGCCACACCGATGGCTTCGATATTCCCGCCCGCCCCCGCTGGCCCCTTCACACGAAAAGTGAGACACTCGCTGTATGACAAAAACTGTAAACATCATCGGCGGCGGCGCATGGGGCACGGCCTTGGCGCAGGTGCAGGCATCCGCAGGCCGCAAAGTAACGCTCTGGGCGCGTGAAGCCGCCGTCGTGAACGCCATCAACATGGACGGGGAAAACACGCCCTTCCTGCCCGGCGTCGCGCTCAGCCGCAACATCCACGCCACGTCCGACCTGAAGGCCGCCTGCGGCGCCGACATCCTGCTCCTCGTCGTCCCCGCGCAATACCTGCGCGGTATTTTGAAGGAAGCGGGCGAGGGGCTGCTCAACGGCAAGACGCTGGTGCTGTGCGCCAAGGGCATCGAAATCGAAACCGGCGAACTGCTCTCCACCATCGTCAATGAAACGACACCCGGCGCCAGGGTCGCCGTGCTCACGGGGCCTACCTTCGCGCGTGAAATCGCGCAGGGTCTGCCCGCCGCTGTCACCGTCGCCGCCTACACCATCGCCGCCGCGCGCGAACTGGCGGGCATGCTGGGCAGCAAAACCTTCCGCCCTTATGCGAGTGACGACATCGTCGGCGCCGAAATCGGCGGTGCCGCCAAGAACGTGCTGGCCATCGCCTGCGGCATCGTCGCCGGCAAGAAATACGGCGACAGCGCCCGCGCGGCGCTGCTCACCCGCGGCATGTCCGAGATGATGCGTTTGAACGAGGCGCTCGGCGGCAAGCGCGAAACCCTCATGGGCATGTGCGGGCTGGGTGATCTGGTCCTCACCGCCACCTCCATGCAGTCGCGCAACTTCTCCCTCGGCTACGCGCTGGGCGAGGGGCGCACCCTCGCCGAAATCATGAACAGCCGCACCGCCGTGACGGAGGGCGTACACACCGCCCGCGCCGTCAAGAACCTCATGCGTACGCTGAATGTCGACCTGCCGGTCATGGACGCCATCCACAGCCTGCTGCACGAGGGGCGCGACGTGGAAACGGTCATCGACAATCTGCTCTCGCGCGACTTCCGCGACGAATAAAGCAATTCTTGCCAAACCGTCTGCCGGGCCTTAACTGAATTCATCGGAAAATCCCTGAACATGAAGACGATTGCCATGACCCCGTTCCGCGCCCTCATTCTCGCCGCCGCCCTGCTGCTGCCCGCCGCCGCCAACGCCCAGCCCATGCGCAACCTTGAGGCTGACGTCGCCGCCTACAAGGCTTCGACGCGGCAATCCGTGGCCCAGCCCGCCGCGCAGCGCGGCGCCCCGCAGGAACTGATGCCCCGGTCCGCCATCACATCCTCGGCTATGGCCGCAACCCCGCGGCCTGAACCGCAGGCCGACGCCGCCCCCGCATCGCTCGGCCTTGTCGAGCCTGCCGCGGGCAATGCCATGCCCATGGCTCCGCTGGCCAGCCCCCGGTTGAATCCGGAAGTCCCGGCCCCGGAAGTCTATGTCCGCCGTTCCGACGGCATGGTCATCCCCGCCGTCACCGCCCCCGTCGGCCAGTAATGGCCCCGTAATGGCATCGCAGACGCCCCCGTGGAATAAGAAAAATCCCAGAAAAGGGCGCGGCACGCCTCTGACCGAAAACCAGAAAGCCATGGCGAAGGACCGCGCCCGCAAGGCAGGCCGCCCCTATCCCAACCTCGTCGACAATATGTGGGCCGCAGGGCAGTAAGCTTTTGCTTGCCTTTGGTCTCGCGGCCTGTGTATAAACCCCACGTCTTCTTGTGGGAGGCCCCTCCAGGCCGTGACCACAACGACCCAAACGGAAGGATTTGGTAAGCAAATCCGACCAGATGGTTAAGCAACCTACTGCTATAAGGAGTTTAAAATGGCAGCACCTAAGGGCAAACAGCCCGTAGGCTACATCAAGCTGGAAGTTCCGGCTGGTGCGGCCAACCCCTCGCCCCCGATCGGCCCCGCCCTCGGTCAGCGCGGTCTGAACATCATGGAATTCTGCAAAGGCTTCAACGACCAGACCAAGGACCTTGAAAAAGGCATGCCTTGCCCGGTCGTCATCTCCGTCTTCGCGGACCGTTCCTTCACCTTCATCATCAAGACGCCCCCGGTTGGTTACCTGCTGCAAAAAGCGGCCAAGATTTCCAAGGGCGCGAAAACGACGGGCAAAGAGATCGTCGGCAAAGTGACGAAGAAGCAGGTTCAGGAAATCGCTGAACTGAAAATGAAAGACCTGAACGCGAAAGACCTCGGTGGTGCCATGCGCATGATCGAAGGTTCCGCCCGTTCGGCCGGCATCGCGGTGGAGGGTTAAGACAATGGCTAAGAAGCAAGAAGCAAAAGGCGCAAAACTGACCAAACGTCAGAAGAAATTTTCCGCCGTTGAACGTAGCAAAATCTACACGCTGGCCGAGGCCGTGAAACTGGTGAAGGCGAACGCCACCACCAAGTTTGACGAATCCATCGACATCGCCGTCAACCTGAACGCCGATCCGAAATACGCAGATCAGCAGGTTCGTGGCATGACCGAGCTGCCGCACGGCACCGGCAAATCGCTGAAAGTCGCCGTGTTCGCACGTGGCCCCAAGGCTGAAGAAGCCAAGAAGGCCGGCGCAGACATGGTCGGCGCTGACGACCTGCTCGAAAGCATGACCGCTGGCAACGTCGACTACGACCGCGTCATCGCAACCCCTGACCTGATGCCGCTGGTCGGCCGTCTCGGTAAGGTGCTGGGCCCGAAAGGCCTGATGCCGAACCCGAAACTCGGCACCGTGACCATGGACGTCAAAAAGGCCGTCGAATCCGCGAAAGCCGGTTCCATCGAGTTCCGCGTCGAAAAGGCTGGCATCGTCCAGGCTGGCGTGGGCCGCGCGTCCTTCACCGAAAAGCAGCTGGCTGAAAACATCAAGGCGTTCGTCGACGCCCTGAACAAAGCCAAGCCGTCGGGCATCAAAGGCACCTACATGAAGAAAGCCTCGGTCTCCTCGACCATGGGTCGCGGCATCAAGCTCGACCTGGCCGAACTTCTGGCCGTCGCCTGATAAAACCTCACTTCAAAAAAAGCCCGGCCTCAGCGCCGGGCTTTTTTCATGGTAGTTTTGAAGCGTCATTCACGGGCCGGGTTGCCCCGAAGCCTCTAAACTTGCACCGTTAAACTTGCGCCGTCCCCGCCCGCCATGCCATAAAATACTTATGACAAAACTCGTAGCCGATAATTTTTTCCTCTCCCGCTTCCCGCATTTCATGCTGAACCAGAAAAATCTCTGGTCGCAGGAAAAAGACTACACCCTCGTCGGCCTCGACAACCTGTTCGACGCCATCGTCGCCCGCGGTTCCGTCATCGGCACGCCCGCAACGTACGAGGCGTTTAACACCGCCGCCCTGCACGATGTCGACAAATGGCCCTTGGCCTGGGTCCACCGTTATAACCGCAACGACGCCGCCCCCGGTGAAACCATTCCCCAGTCCCGCGCGCTGGAACAGGCGCTGCTGGTCGGCAGCGTGCGAAAAGTGGCAACCCTGCTCGCCAACAACGATCCCGCCTTCATCCGCTTCCGCAAACGCTCCGCCGGCGGCACCAACGCCTTTGTCATGCCGCCCCTCTGACCTGCCTTACAAAAGCCGCGCCCTCCCGCGCATGATGCCCGCATGACCGAAGACAACCGCACCCGCGTCACCCTGAAAGACCAGCGCGACCATCTCGGCGGCTTCGATCCTGAAAGTTTCGTGGCCGACCCCGAATGGGATAAAAAGGCCGCCGCAAAATCCGCGCGCAACACCGAAATCGCGGGCTGCATCATGGCGCTGGTGGGCATGGCCCGCGTGCCGTGGCTGCGGCTCTTCCATGTGCATGCGCACACGCTGGCGCACCGCCTGCCGTCCTTCATCCATTTTCATCTCTAGCCACGCGCGGGCCCGGCGCCTATGCTGCCGCCCATGGTCCTGCGCTTCCGAAAAACCGTCCGCATCCTGCCCGGCATCCGCCTGAACGTCACGAAAAAGGGCCTCAGCTCCCTCAGCGTCGGCGGCAAGGGCGCCACATGGAATATCGGGCGCAAGGGCACCCGCACCACCGTGGGCCTGCCCGGCACCGGCATCTCCGACACCGAATACCACAAATACGATAAGGCTGAAGACGCGGGCGAGGTGGGGGAACGCGGCATCACCGTGTCCTGGCGTACGCTCATCGTCATCGCCGCCATCGCCTATGCAGGCTATCAGATCGTCCGGTCATTAAATTAACATAACTACAGTGACATCTGACTCGTTCTTCCAGTTCCCTGAAAAGGTTAAAAAAGTGTTGACTCGTTGGTTATCCACACCTATAAGGGCGCGCTTGCAAGTATTTTCTTGAGCGCTGGTTTTGATAAGAAAAACCGACAATTAGGAACGCATTTGCACCTGTCCAAGACTACAGGCGCGCGGGGTCAAACCCGTTCTTAATCCCCTGTAAGAGACGGAAATGGCTTAGGAATTTTCTAAACCAATCCGGGGCAGGGCTTGAAGTAAGCAGTAATAGTGGCCCGTTGCGGGATGTCCCGTAACAGGTTTGTGCAAACAACTTTTTTGGCAAAGAGGTAACAATGCCCATTAGCCGTGCACAAAAGGCCGATACTGTCCAAGCCCTTAGCGACATGCTGAACGACGCTGAAACCGTGGTCGTTTTCCAACATGGAAAACTGACCGTTGCGGAATTCACCGATCTTCGCGTGAAGTCACGGGCCCAGGGCGGTACCGCCAAAGTCACTAAAAACCGTCTCATGGCGCGCGCCCTGCAAGGTACGCGTTTTGAAGCGCTTGAACCTCTGTTCAAGGGCACGACCGCGATCATCGTTTCGAAGGATCCGGTTGCTGCTGCGAAAGTCACGTACGATTACGCAAAAGGCAATGACAAGATCTCCATCATCGGTGGCGCCATGGGCTCGAAAGTCCTGGACAAAACCGGCGTTGAAGCGCTCGCCAAACTGCCCTCGCTCGATCAGATCCGTGGCCAGCTCGCAGGCCTCATGCAGGCTCCCGCAACGAAGATCGCTCGTGTTCTCGTGGCTCCGGCCCAGAACGTCGTCGGCGTCCTCGCTGCACAGGGTCGCAAGGAAGCTTAATCGCCGGAACGGGCCTGGTAATCAGGTCCCGACCGCAAAGATTGGTTTTTGGTTTTTTACGATTGGTTTAACAAACACTTTTCTAACTTATGGAGTATTAAATGGCTGATCTCGCTAAACTGGTTGACGCTCTCTCGGAACTGAACGTTCTGGAAGCCGCCGAACTGTCGAAAATGCTGGAAGAAAAATGGGGCGTGTCTGCTGCTGCTCCCGTTGCTGTCGCTGCCGCTGGCGGCGCCGCTGCACCGGCTGCTGAAGCAAAGACGGAATTTGATGTTGTTCTCACCGCTGCCGGTGACAACAAAATCAACGTCATCAAAGAAGTCCGCGCTATCACGGGCCTGGGCCTGAAAGAAGCGAAAGACCTCGTTGAAGGCGCTCCGAAGCCCCTGAAAACGGGCGTCAAGAAAGACGAAGCTGAGAAAATCAAAGCGACCATCGAGGCCGCTGGCGGTAAAGTCGAACTCAAGTAATTTTTTCCACGGGTCCAAGGCCCGTGGGAGTGAGTTCGGGTATCGCAGTATTTTCCAGTAACGCTTTTTTGAATTTCGGATTTACGTGAACAAAATTAACGGTTCGAAACACTAGATAAAATCATCCGGCGGGCGGCTCTAAGCTTCCCGCCGAATGGCGTTTTTCAGTAAGCCTGCCGGCAGGGCTCAAAATACCGACCAAAAGATAATTACGACCGACCAAAGGGACGATAGGGCTATGACCACGAAAAAACCGGCTGCTTCTGCACCGAAAGCCAAAAAAGCCACGATGAAATCGCGCAAGACCGGAACGCTGGCCGCTGAAGCGCCGGTTCAGGGCCGCGCCCAGACCCCGACCAAAATGGCGGGCCTCACCAACGCCTCGCGCATCCTCGGCACGGTGGACGTCACGTCCTTCACCGGCCGCAAGCGCGTCCGCAAATCCTTCGGCAAAATCCGCGAAGTCTGCGAAATGCCGAACCTCATCGAGGTGCAGCGCAACTCGTACGAGCAGTTCCTGCAAATGGACACTGCCGCCGACAACCGCAAAATGCAGGGCCTGCAGGAAGTCCTCTCCACCGTCTTCCCCATCAAGGACTTCTCCGACAAAGCCGAAATCGACTTCGTGAAATACGAACTCGAAGCCCCGAAATACGACGTTGAAGAATGCATCCAGCGCGACATGACCTTCGCGGCCCCGCTGCGCGTCACCCTGCGCCTGTCCGTCTTCGACATCGACGAACAATCCGGCCTGCGTTCCATCCGCGACATCAAAGAGCAGGACGTCTACCTCGTCGACATGCCGCTCATGACCGCGAACGGCACCTTCTGCATCAACGGCACCGAGCGTGTCATCGTCTCCCAGATGCACCGTTCCCCGGGCGTGTTCTTCGACCACGACGGCGGCAAGACCCACGCATCGGGCAAATACCTGTTCGCATCGCGCGTCATTCCCTACCGCGGTTCCTGGCTCGACTTTGAATTCGACGCGAAAGACATCGTCAACGTCCGTATCGACCGTCGCCGCAAACTGCCGGTAACCACCTTCCTGCGCGCGCTGGATTCGAAAGACACCGAAGCCTACCGCACCAAAGCCATGGAAAATGGCGAGGCGCTGGACCCGTTGATGGTTCAGGGCATGGGCAACGAAGAAATTCTGGGCGAATTCTACGACGTCGTGAACTACGTCAAGGACAAGAACGGCTGGAAAACCCCGTTCGTGGCCGCCCGCTTCCGTGGCGTCAAACTGGTCAGCGACCTCATCAACGCCAAGACCGGCAAGGTCGCGGCTGAAGCCGGCACCAAGCTCGTCGCCCGTCAGCTCAAGAAAATGGAAGAAGACGGCCTGAAGGAAATTCTGGTTCAGGACGAAGACCTGATCGGCGGCTACCTCGCCCTCGACATGTTCGACGCCAAGACCGGCGAAGTCCTGAACGAAGCCGGTGAAGAAATCACCAAAGAAACCATGAAGGCCTTCGAAAAAGGTCAGGTCACCCAAATCCAGATGCTGGGCATCGACCACGTCAACGTGGGCGCCTACATCCGCAACACGCTGCTGGCTGATAAATGCACCACGCGTGAAGAAGCGCTCATCGACATGTACCGCGTCATGCGCCCCGGTGAACCGCCTACGGTTGACTCGGCCGACGCCCTGTTCAACTCGCTGTTCTTCGATGCCGAGCGTTACGACCTCTCCACCGTCGGTCGCGTGAAGATGAACCTGCGTCTCGAACTCGAGACCGACGACCAGATGCGCGTGCTGCGTAAGGCCGACATCCTGTCCATCATCAAATACCTCGTCGGCCTGAAAGACGGTCGCGGCGAAATCGACGATATCGACAACCTCGGCAACCGCCGTGTCCGTTCGGTCGGCGAACTGATGGAAAACCAGATCCGCGTGGGCCTCCTGCGCATGGAACGCGCCATCCGCGAACGTATGTCGTCTGTCGAAATCGACACCTACATGCCGCACGACCTCATCAACTCCAAGCCGGTGCAGGCTGCCGTCCGTGAATTCTTCGGTTCGTCCCAGCTCTCCCAGTTCATGGACCAGACCAACCCCCTGTCGGAAATCACGCACAAGCGTCGTCTTTCGGCCTTGGGCCCCGGCGGTCTGTCCCGCGAACGCGCAGGCTTCGAAGTCCGCGACGTGCACCCGACCCACTACGGTCGCATCTGCCCGATTGAAACGCCGGAAGGCCCGAACATCGGTCTGATCAACTCGCTGTCCACCTTCGCCCGCGTGAACCAGTACGGCTTCATTGAAAGCCCGTACCGCAAGGTCATCGACGGCAAAGTGTCGGACGAGGTCATCTACCTCTCCGCCATGGAAGAAGCCCGCTACACCATTGCGCAGGCCAACTCCGAAATGACCAAGGACGGCAAGTTCGCCGCCGAGTTCGTCGCAGCCCGCAAAGGCGGCGAGAACATCATGGCCACGCCCGACACGATTGAGATGATCGACGTCAGCCCGAAACAAATCGTTTCGGTCGCAGCCGCCCTCATCCCGTTCCTCGAAAACGATGACGCCAACCGCGCGCTCATGGGTTCGAACATGCAACGTCAGGCCGTGCCGTTGCTGCAAAGCGACGCTCCCCTCGTGGGAACGGGCATGGAAGCCATCGTCGCCCGCGACTCCGGCGCCGCCGTTACGGCCCGCCGCTCGGGTAAAGTGACGCTGGTCGACGCGACCCGTATCGTTATCCAGGCCACCGAAGAACTGAAAGCCGACGAACCGACGGTCGACATCTACCGCCTGTCGAAATTCCAGCGCTCCAACCAGTCCACCTGCATCAACCAGGTTCCCCTCGTTAAAGTGGGCGACCAGTTGAAAGCCGGCGACATCATCGCCGACGGTCCGTCGACGCAGTACGGCGAACTGGCTCTGGGCCGCAACGTGCTCGTCGCGTTCATGCCCTGGAACGGTTACAACTTCGAAGACTCCATCCTCCTCTCCGAACGCATCGTGAAGGACGACGTCTACACCTCGATCCACATCGAGGAATTCGAAGTCATGGCCCGCGATACCAAACTGGGTCAGGAAGAAATCACCCGCGACATCCCGAACGTCGGCGAAGAAGCGCTCCGTCACCTCGACGAAGCCGGCATCGTCTACATCGGCGCCGAATGCAACCCGGGCGACATCCTCGTCGGCAAAGTCACGCCGAAAGGTGAATCGCTGATGACGCCGGAAGAAAAACTCCTGCGCGCCATCTTCGGTGAAAAAGCATCCGACGTGAAAGACTCGTCCCTGCGTGTCCCGCCGGGCGTTACCGGCACCATCGTCGAAGTCCGCGTCTTCAACCGCCGCGGCGTCGATAAAGATGCCCGTGCGATGCAGATCGAACGCGAACAGATCGAACAGATGGCGAAAGACCGCGACGACGAACGCGCCATCCTCGAAAACGGCTTCTACTCGGCCCTGTCCGACCTCATGGTCGACCAGACCGTGGCATCCGCTCCGAAAGGCGTCGACGTCAAGAAAGGCGAAAAAATCACGCTGAAGACGCTCGAACCGCTGAAACGTGGGGTATGGCGCCAGATTGCGCTCGAGAACGAGAAGACCATGTCTCAAATCGAGAACATGGGCAAAACCTTCGACGAGGCCATCGACAACCTGAAGCAGCGTTTCGAGAACAAGGTCGAAAAACTGCAACGCGGCGACGAACTGCCCCCGGGCGTGATGAAGATGGTGAAAGTCTTCATCGCCGTGAAACGCAAAATCCAGCCCGGCGACAAAATGGCCGGCCGTCACGGCAACAAAGGGGTCGTGTCGCGCATCATGAAGTCGGAAGACATGCCGTACCTCGAAGACGGTACGCCGGTCGACATCGTGCTCAACCCGCTGGGCGTGCCTTCGCGTATGAACGTCGGTCAGATTCTCGAAACCCACCTCGGCTGGGCCTCGGCCACGCTGGGCAAACAGATCGGTGAGATGATCGACACCTTCGCCAACGCCAAAGAAGCGTCCGGCAAAGAGATGGACCAGCTCAAAGGCAAACTGAAAGACGTCTACGGCGATAAGGAATTCTCCGAGAAGGTCACCAAGCTTGACGACAAGACCATGCTCGACATGGCGCGCAACCTGCGTGGTGGCGTGCCGATGGCGACCCCGGTCTTCGACGGCGCGCACGAGGCGGACATCAACGTCCTCCTCAAGCAGGCCGGTCTTCAGGAATCGGGTCAGGTTCGCCTGCACGACGGTCGTACCGGTGAGAAATTCCACCGCGACGTCACCGTGGGCTACATCTACATGCTCAAGCTGCACCACCTCGTGGACGATAAAATCCACGCCCGTTCGACCGGCCCGTACTCGCTGGTCACGCAGCAGCCTCTGGGCGGTAAGGCCCAGTTCGGCGGTCAGCGCTTCGGGGAGATGGAAGTGTGGGCGCTGCAGGCCTACGGCGCTGCCTACACCCTGCAGGAACTGCTCACCGTCAAGTCGGACGACGTGGCAGGCCGCTCCAAGGTGTACGAAAGCATCGTCCGCGGCGAAGATACGTTCGAAATCGGCGTACCGGAATCCTTCAACGTTCTTACCAAGGAACTCAAGGCGCTCGGCCTCAACGTCGACCTCAAGAATACCGGCTCTTAAGCCGCTCATCACCCCGGCCCGCTGAGGCCGGGGACAACGGGAGGTTTTGGTAAGCAAAACCGACCAGACATAAAAGTTATTTTTTGGTCCGTAAAACGGACATGTGGAGAGAAAAATGAACGAACTGATGAACCTCTTTGGCCAGGTGCAAGGCCCGCAAAGCTTCGATGCCATCCGCATCGCAATCGCCTCGCCGGAACAAGTGTCCAGCTGGTCCTTCGGCGAAGTGAAAAAGCCGGAAACCATCAACTACCGGACCTTCAAGCCGGAACGCGATGGCCTGTTCTGCGCCCGCATCTTCGGCCCCATCAAGGACTATGAGTGCCTGTGCGGTAAGTACAAGCGCATGAAGTACAAAGGCATCATCTGCGAAAAATGCGGCGTCGAAGTCACGCTGACCAAAGTCCGCCGCGAACGCATGGGCCACATCCAGTTGGCGTCCCCGGTCGCCCACATCTGGTTCCTCAAGTCGCTGCCCTCCCGCATCGGCCTGATGATGGACATGACGCTGAAAGATCTGGAAAAGGTCCTCTACTTCGAATCCTACGTCGTGACCGAGCCGGGCATGACCCCGCTGAAACAATTCCAGCTGCTGACGGAAGACGAATTCTTCTCCGCACAGGATGAATACGGCGATGAGAACTTCCGTGCCGGCATCGGCGCCGAAGCCATCAAGGAAATGCTGACCGCCATCAACCTCGATGAGATGAAGGCGAAACTTGAGGAAGAGCTGAAAGAGACCACCTCCGAAGCCCGCCGCAAGAAAGTCGTCAAGCAACTCCACCTGGTCGCATCCTTCATCGAATCCGGCACCCGCCCGGAATGGATGGTCATGGACGTCATCCCGGTCCTGCCGCCCGAACTGCGCCCGCTGGTGCCGCTCGATGGTGGCCGCTTCGCAACGTCGGATTTGAACGACCTGTACCGCCGCGTCATCAACCGTAACAACCGCCTCAAGCGCCTCATCGAACTGCGCGCGCCGGACATCATCGTGCGTAACGAAAAACGCATGCTGCAGGAATCGGTCGACGCCCTGTTCGACAACGGCCGCCGCGGCCGCGTCATCACCGGCACCAACAAGCGCCCGCTGAAGTCGCTCTCCGACATGCTGAAAGGCAAGCAGGGTCGCTTCCGTCAGAACCTGCTCGGCAAACGCGTCGACTACTCGGGCCGTTCAGTCATCGTCGTCGGTCCTGAACTGAAACTGCACCAATGCGGTCTTCCCAAGAAGATGGCGCTGGAACTGTTCAAGCCCTTCATCTACCACAAGCTGGAACTCTACGGCCTCGCCACCACGGTGAAAGCCGCCAAGCGCATGGTCGAAAAAGAGCGTCCGGAAGTCTGGGACATCCTCGAGGAAGTCATCCGCGAGCACCCGGTTCTCCTGAACCGCGCGCCCACGCTGCACCGCCTCGGCATCCAGGCCTTCGAACCGACCCTGATTGAAGGCAAGGCAATCCAGCTTCACCCGCTGGTCTGCACCGCCTTCAACGCCGACTTCGACGGTGACCAGATGGCCGTTCACGTGCCGCTGTCCATCGAAGCCCAGCTCGAAGCCCGCGTGCTGATGATGTCGACCAACAACATCCTCTCGCCCGCCAACGGCAAGCCGATCATCGTGCCCTCGCAGGATATCGTGCTCGGCCTGTACTACCTCTCCATCATGCGTGATGGCGAACCGGGCGAAGGCATGGCGTTCGGCAACATGGCTGAAATCCACCACGCCATGGAAGCGAAAGTCCTGTCCCTGCACGCCAAAATCAAGGCGCGCGTGACGTCCTACAACGAAGCCGGCGAACCCGTCGTTTCCATCGTGGAAACCACTCCGGGCCGCATGATGCTGGGCGAATTGCTGCCCAAGCACCACAAGGTTCCGTACGGCGTCGTCAACATCGTCATGACGAAGAAGGAAATTCAGGCCCTCATCGACACCGTCTACCGCCACTGCGGTCAGAAGGAAACGGTCATCTTCTGCGACCGCATGATGAAGCTCGGCTTCCGTCAGGCCTGCATCGCCGGCATTTCGTTCGGTAAGGATGACCTCATCATTCCGGAAGAAAAACAAAAGCTCATCGCGAAAGCGAAAGATCAGGTGAAGGAGTTCGAACAGCAATACCTGGACGGCCTCATCACCAAAGGCGAAAAATACAACAAGGTCGTCGACATCTGGTCGCACTGCACCGATGAAGTCGCCACGGCCATGATGAAGAAGATTTCCAACATCAAGGAAGTCGGCCTCAACTCGGTCTACATGATGGCCCACTCGGGCGCACGTGGTTCGGCGGCTCAAATCCGTCAGCTCGCCGGTATGCGCGGTCTGATGGCCAAACCGTCGGGCGAAATCATCGAAACGCCCATTACCGCCAACTTCAAGGAAGGCCTGACCGTTCTTGAATACTTCAACTCGACCCACGGCGCCCGTAAAGGCCTCGCGGATACGGCTCTGAAAACCGCTAACTCCGGTTACCTCACCCGTCGTCTGGTTGACGTGGCGCAGGACGTCATCATCACCGAACGCGATTGCGGCACCGACAACGGTCTCACGCTGCGCGCCGTCATCGACGGCGGCGACGTCATCGTTCCCTTGTCCGAGCGTGTGCTTGGTAGACACGCTGCTGTCGACATCGTCAACCCGCTGAACGGTAAAGTCATCGTCAAGGCGGCTGAAGAAATCGACGAAATCGCGGCTGCCGAAATCGACACCGCCGGTGTTGACTCGGTCAAGGTCCGCTCGGTCCTGACCTGCACCACCAAAATCGGTATCTGCGGCAACTGCTACGGCCGCGATCTGGCCCGTGGCACCACCGTCAACCTCGGCGAAGCTGTCGGCGTCATGGCCGCACAGTCCATCGGCGAACCCGGCACGCAGCTCACCATGCGTACCTTCCACATCGGCGGCGCGGCCCAAAAAGGCGCCGAACAGTCGAACGTGGAAGCCAACATGGAAGGCACGCTGGACATCCGCAACGGCAACACGGTTAAAAACTCGGACGGTATCGAAATCGTCATGAGCCGTAACACCGAAGTCGTCATCAAAGATGCCCGCGGTTCCGAAAAAGCCTCCTACCGCATCCCCTACGGCGCGAAACTGCTCGTTAAGAACAACGACAAGATCAAGCCGGGCGTGAAAATCGCCGAGTGGGATCCGTACACCCAGCCCATCATCACCGAAAAAGACGGTGTCGCGCACTACTTCGACATGGTCGACGGCGTGTCGGTGGTGGACCAGGTTGACGAAGCGACGGGTATCGCCGCCAAAACCGTTATCGACTGGCGCTCCCAGCCGAAAGCGGGCGACCTCAAGCCGCGCATCTCGCTGCTCGATAAAAACAAGAAAGTCATCAACCTGCCGAACGGCCTGCCGGCCAACTACTACATGTCCGTCGGCGCCATCGTGACCGCTGAAAACGGTCAGGACGTCAAGGCAGGCGACGTGATCGCGCGTATCCCGCGTGAAACTTCGAAAACGCGCGACATTACGGGCGGTCTGCCCCGCGTCGCCGAACTCTTCGAAGCACGTCGTCCGAAGGACTTCGCCATCATTGCTGAAATCGACGGTTACATCGAATTCGGCAAAGACTACAAGAACAAGCGCCGCATCATCGTGAACCCGGTCGACAAAACCGGTGAATCGAAGGAATACCTGATCCCGAAAGGCAAACACATCGTGGTTCAGGAAGGCGACTTCGTCCGCCGTGGCGACGCTGTGCTCGACGGCGCAATGGTGCCGCACGACATTCTGGACGTTCTGGGCGTTGAGGCTCTGGCCGACTACCTCGTGAACGAAATTCAGGACGTGTACCGTCTGCAGGGCGTGAAAATCAACGACAAGCACATCGAAACCATCGCGCGTCAGATGATGCAGAAGGTCGAAATCACCGCTGTCGGCGATACCACCTACCTGGTCTCGGAACAGGTCGACCGCGACGACTTCGCGAAGGAGCGTCAGCGCTTCCTCGACGATGGCAAGCGCCCGCCGGAAGCGAAACCCATCCTCATGGGTATCACCAAGGCGTCCCTGCAAACCAAGTCGTTCATCTCGGCGGCGTCGTTCCAGGAAACGACCCGCGTGCTGACCGAAGCGGCAACGCAGGGCAAGGTCGACAGCCTGAACGGTCTGAAAGAGAACGTCATCGTCGGTCGCCTCATCCCGGCCGGTACCGGCTCCTACGTCAACCGCGTGCGCAAGGTTGCCGCCGAACGCGACAAAGTCGCGCTGGCTGCCCAGCAATCCGCGGCTGCCGTCGAAGAAGGCGAAATGGCTGCCCTCCCGGCCGCCAACGAAGCGGCCCCGGCCGAAGGTTCGCCCCGCCGCAAGCGCACCGCCTGAGGCTTAGGCACTAACCAACAAAAAACCCGGGGTTCAGCCCCGGGTTTTTTGTTTCTGTGAAAGCTTGCCCTCTTTGACGAGGTGCACATACTGCGATGCCAGCAGCCACCCCTTCAGCGGCCTCAGGAAAATCATGCAGCCGATAACCGTGAAGGGCAGGGTGGTCAGCGCATGCACCCAAAGGCTCGGGTCGAATTTGAATTCCAGCCACAGCGCCAGCGCCATCGAAAACGGCGACACGATGGACATGGCGAAAAACGCAGGGCCGTCCGCCGTATCGGCAAAGCTCAAATCCAGCCCGCACACCTCGCATTGGGGGGCTACCTTCAGGTAACCGTCAAAAACATGCCCCTTCTGGCATTGCGGGCAAATGCCCTTGATGCCGGTGTTGAAGGGGCTGGTGGTGGGGTTGTAAACGGCGTGGTCCATGCGGGCGGAGTATACGGCCAAACCCAACCCCCGCCACCCTTTTCTTATGGCCTGAAAGCGCTACATTGGCCCAATGACTCGCAAAGCCCTTACTCTCTTCGCCCTGTTTCTGTTCCCCGCTGCTGCCGGCGCCCAAAGCCTGCCGGAAGGCTGGTCCGCCACCGCCGGCGTCGGCGCCGTCTACGCCCCGGCCTATAGCGGGTCCGACGACTACCAGCTCAACGCCGTCCCCGACGTTTCCGTGAAATACGAAGACAAGTTCGAGGCGTCGATCGTCAACGGCGTCCGCTACAACCTCGTGCGCTATAACGGCATCACCGCAGGCCCCATCGCCCGCTACGATTTCGGCCGCGATGACGATGGTGACGGCTTCCTGCGCATGGCGGGCGATAAAACCGACGACCTGCGCGGCATGGGCGATGTCGACGGCGCCCCCGAACTCGGCGGTTTCATCGACTATGAAATCATCCCCTCCATCAACGCCGAGCTTGAGGTCCGTCAGGCCATCGGCGGCCATGAGGGCCTCGTCGGCGACCTCGGCGTCAATTATGCCACCGAAGTCGGCGGTTTCGACCGCCCCGTCTACTTCAAGGCCGGCCCCCGGATGAAAGTCGCAAGCTCCGATTACACCGAAGCCTATTACGGCGTGGATGCGGGCCAGTCCGCCCGCACCGGCCTCTCGCAATACAAGCCTGACGGCGGTGTCGTGTCCTACGGTGTCGGTGCGTCCGTGACCGTGCCGGTGACCGAACGAATCCGCGCCACCGCCTTCGCCGGTTACGACCGTCTGGGCAAAGAAGCGGCGGACTCGCCGCTGGTCGAAGACCGCGGCTCTGCCAACCAAGGCACCATGGGCGCCGTGGTCGGGTACGCCTTTTAAATCCAACGATTCCATAAACCTACGGGAAAATGGCAGGCCGGGATTCGTCCCGGCCTGAGGATGAATGCGGCTAACCGATTCAAATTCTTAAAAAATCTTTAAACGAATGCTTGACGGAAAGTTCCATTTCCCTGTATGGTCCGCGCAAATATGAATTTCAGATGGACTGGTCGTGACGGCAACCCACTGAATCGATTCAAAAAATCGGCCCAGAAGTTACCGTCAAACGCAGTTCAGGATCTTCACCGGCACATTGCGCCGAAAAGCCCCGGTCTTCCGTAGCGGCTTTTTTGTCTTTGTCCCGAAAGAAGGTCTGAAGAACGAAGGTCCACTAGGTTTAACTAAGGAAAAAGGCTGAAGATGCCGACAATTTCGCAACTCATTCGCAAGCCCCGCACGCTCTCCGTCGCGCGCAAGAAAAACCGCGCACTGAAAAGCAACCCGCAGAAACGCGGCGTCTGCACCCGCGTTTACACCACGACCCCGAAAAAGCCGAACTCGGCTCTTCGTAAAGTCGCCAAGGTGCGCCTGACCACCGGCTTCGAAGTCATCTGCTACATCCCGGGTGAAGGTCACAACCTTCAGGAACACTCCGTCGTGCTCGTCCGCGGCGGCCGTGTGAAAGACTTGCCGGGTGTCCGTTACACCATCGTCCGCGGCGCACTGGATACCCAGGCCGTTAAGGACCGTAAGAAATCCCGCTCCAAATACGGCGCTAAGAAAGGCAAATAACCGATGTCACGTCGCCACTCTGCTCCCAAACGCGAAATCCTCCCGGATCCCCGTTTCAACGACCTGGTCCTGACCAAGTTCATGAACAACCTGATGTACGACGGCAAGAAATCTGCCGCCGAAGCCATCGTGTACGGCGCCCTCGACATCCTCGAGAAACGCGCCGCCAACGACAAGACCGCTGCCCCGGAAGCCCCGGAAGCGGAAGCCGCGACCACCTCGGGCGGCGCCGTCGTTACCCACAAGGGTCTCATCATCTTCCACCGCGCGCTGAAAAACGTCGCTCCGCACCTCGAAGTGCGTTCACGCCGCGTCGGCGGTGCCACGTATCAGGTCCCGGTTGAAGTCCGCTTCGACCGCGCCCGTGCGCTGGCCATGCGCTGGCTGATTGACGCTGCCCGTCGTCGTTCCGAAAAAACCATGCGCGAGCGTCTCGCTGGCGAAATCATGGAAGCTTCGAACAACCGCGGCAACGCCAAGAAGAAGCAGGAAGACACCCACAAGATGGCAGAAGCCAACAAGGCCTTCTCCCACTACCGCTGGTAAGCGAAACCGATTTAAGCAAAAGAGACAACAATGGCTGATATCAACGTCCCTCTCGATCGCTACCGTAACATCGGCATCATGGCCCACATCGATGCTGGTAAAACCACGACCACGGAACGCATCCTGTACTACACCGGCAAATCGCATCGTATCGGCGAAGTGCACGACGGTGCTGCGACCATGGACTGGATGGAGCAGGAACAGGAACGCGGTATCACCATTACCTCCGCCGCCACCACCGCTTACTGGACCGGCGCTGACCAGCAGCAATACCGCGTCAACATCATCGACACCCCGGGCCACGTGGACTTCACCATCGAAGTCGAACGCAGCCTGAAAGTGCTCGACGGCGCAGTCTGCCTGCTTGACGGCAACCAGGGCGTCGAACCCCAGACCGAAACCGTCTGGCGTCAGGGCGACAAGTACAAGGTCCCGCGCATCATCTTCGCCAATAAAATGGACAAGATCGGCGCTGACTTCTACATGTGCATCGACTCGGTCAAGAAACGCCTCGGCATCAACCCGATGGTCCTGACCCTGCCGATCGGCATTGAAGGCGGCTTCCTCGGCGTTATCGACCTCCTGAAGATGAAAGCCATCATCTGGGATTCCGAATCCCTCGGCGCATCCTTCCGCGAAGAAGAAATCCCGGCTGAATACAAAGAAAAAGCCGAACAGTACCGCGAACAGCTCATCGAGCGCGCCGTCGAAATGGACGACGCCGCGATGGAAGACTACCTGAACGGTAAAATGCCGACGGACGAAGTCCTCAAGGCCTGCATCCGCAAAGGCACCATCAGCCTGAAAATCATTCCGATGATGTGCGGCTCCTCGTTCAAGAACAAAGGCGTGCAGCCGATGTTGGACGCGGTCTGTCACTTCCTGCCGTCTCCGCTGGATAAAGGCGCCGTCAAAGGCAAGAAAATGAACTCCGAAGATGACGACGCGCGCAAGCCGTCGGTCGACGAGCCGTTCTCCGGTCTGGCCTTCAAAATCATGACCGACCCGTTCGTCGGCACCCTGACCTTCGTTCGTATCTACTCCGGCAAACTGGACGCCGGCTCCTACGCCATCAACTCGTCGAAAGACAAGAAAGAGCGTATCGGCCGCATGCTCCTGATGCACGCGAACAGCCGCGAAGAAATCAAGACGGCGCAGGCCGGCGACATCGTAGCCCTGGTGGGTCTGAAAGACACCATCACCGGCGACACGCTGTGCGACCCGCTGAAACCCATCGTTCTCGAGCGTATGGAATTCCCCGAGCCGGTCATCGAAATCGCCATCGAACCGAAAACCAAAGCCGACCAGGAGAAAATGGGTATCGCTCTCGGCAAGCTGGTTTCCGAAGATCCGTCCTTCCGCGTCACCACCGATCAGGAATCGGGCCAGACCATCATGAAGGGCATGGGCGAACTTCACCTCGACATTAAAGTCGACATCCTGAAGCGCACCTACGGCGTTGAAGCCAACGTCGGCGCCCCGCAGGTCGCCTACCGCGAAACCATCACGCGCGCCGCTGAAATCGACTACACCCACAAGAAGCAGTCGGGTGGTACGGGTCAGTTCGCCCGCGTCATCATGACCTTCCGTCCGATTTCGGAATCCACCGACAAAAAACTGGAGAAGGGCACGAGCTTCAACTTCGTCAACTCCATCGTCGGCGGTACCGTTCCGAAAGAATACATCCCGGGCGTTGTGAAAGGTCTGGAAGGTTCGAAAGATAACGGCATCATCGCCGGCTTCCCGGTCATCGACTTTGAAGTCGAACTGACCGACGGCGCCTACCACGATGTTGACTCGTCCGCTCTGGCCTTCGAAATCGCAACCCGCGCAGCATTCAAAGAGGGTATGGCCAAAGCCGGTCCCCAGCTGCTCGAGCCGATCATGAAAGTCGAAGTCGTGACCCCTGAAGAATACATGGGCGACATCATCGGCGACATCAACTCCCGCCGCGGCCAGATCGCCGCGATGGAAGAACGCGGCAACGCCAAGGTCATCTCGGCCATGGTCCCGCTGTCCTCGATGTTCGGTTACATCAACCTGCTGCGCTCCATCTCGCAAGGCCGCGCCAGCTACTCGATGGTGTACGACCACTACGAACCGGTTCCGTCGCACATTGCCGACGAAGTCAAAAAGAAAATGGCTGCTTGATGGGATAAGGGTTGGTAAGCAACCCGGACCAAGAAGAGCCGAGAAAGATTGATAGGAGATTAAAATGGCAAAAGAGAAATTTTCCCGGAATAAACCGCACGTGAACATCGGCACCATCGGTCACGTTGACCATGGTAAGACGTCGCTGACGGCAGCGATCACGAAAGTTCTGGCGGAGACGGGCGGTGCAACGTTCACCGCATACGACCAGATCGACAAGGCACCGGAAGAAAAAGCGCGCGGGATCACGATTTCGACCGCGCA
>JAMIFL010000038.1:0-5104 GCA_035906295.1 Alphaproteobacteria bacterium
CATCGAAGCCGACGGCCCCAATCTCCTCACCCGCCCCATGAAGGGCACCGCCCCGCGCGATACCGACCCCGCCCACCTCGCCGCCGACCCCAAAAACCGCGCCGAAAACCTCATGATTGTCGATTTGATGCGCAACGACTTGGGCCGCATCGCCCAAACCGGCTCCGTCCGCGTCGAAAACATGTTCGCAATCGAAACCCACCCCACCCTGCATCAGATGACCAGCGACATCCGCGCCACCCTGCGCCCCGACACCACGCTGCGCGACATGCTCGCGGCCCTGCTCCCCGCAGGCTCCATCACCGGCGCCCCCAAAATCCGCGCCATGGAAATCATCTCGGCACTGGAACCGTCCGCCCGCAACGCCTATTGCGGCGCCTTCGGCCTTCTCACGCGCGGCCATATCCGCCTCAACGTCGCCATCCGCACCGTGCAGGTCACCAGCGGCGAAGCCGCCATCGGCACCAGCGGCGAAGCCGCCATCAGCCCCAGCGGCGAAGCCGCCATCGGTATCGGCTCCGGCGTCGTCGCTGACTCCGTGCCTGATTCCGAATACGACGAATGCCTCCTCAAAATGCGTTTCCTGCAAACCCCCTTCAGCCTCATCGAAACCATGCGCCGCGAAAACGGCGCCTACACCCTGCTGGCGGAACACCGCGCCCGCCTCACCGCCTCCGCCCGCCACTACAATTTCCCTCTCGACTGGCCCGCCATCCAGTCCACCCTCGACACCCAGAACTTCGATACGCCCCACCTCGTCCGCCTGCTCCTGCACGCCGACGGCACCCACACCGTCACCGCCAACCCCCTGGGCGAAACCCCGCACTTCACGTTCACCATCAGTCCCACGCGCCTCGACCCCGCCGACCCGTTCCTCTTCCACAAAACCACCCACCGCCCGCTTTATGACAGCGTGAAAACAACCCCGCTGGACGAAGTCGTCTTCCTCAACACGCGCGGCGAATTGTGCGAAGGCACCCGCACCAGCATCTTCCTGCGCATCGCGGGCCGGCTCCTAACCCCCGCCCTGTCCTGCGGCCTGCTGCCCGGCACGCTGCGCGCCAACCTCCTCGCCTCAGGCGAAGCCGAAGAAGCCATCCTCACCCCCGAACACCTAGCGCAGGCCGATAAAATCTTCCTCGGCAACTCCGTCCGCGGCCTCATCCCGGCCAGAATGGTTGCACCCGGCGGCCCGGGGCGTTAAAGTACCGGCATGAAAGACAATCAGAAACGCTCCCGCGACGGCATCCCCATCCACGGTCCCGATGCCTTCGCCGCCATGCGCGCCGCCGGCAAGCTCGCCGCCGAAACGCTCGACTACATCACGCCCTTCGTCGTCCCGGGTGCTGTCACCGAAGACCTCGACCGCCTGTGCCACGATTTCATCACCAAACACGGCGCCATCCCCGCCCCGCTGAATTACAAGGGCTACCCTAAATCCACCTGCATCTCCCTCAACGAAGTCGTCTGCCACGGCATCCCCGACGCCCGCGCATTGAAGGAAGGCGACATCGCCAACATCGACGTCACCGTCATCCTTGACGGCTGGTACGGCGACACCTCGCGCATGTACATGGTCGGCGAAACCGCCATCAAGGCCAAACGCCTCGTCGACATCACCTACCGTTCCATGATGGCCGGTATCGAAGTCGTGAAACCCGGCGCCACGCTGGGCGACATCGGCCACGCCATCCAGGTTCTGGCCGAACGCGAACACTGCGCCGTCGTGCGCGATTTCTGCGGCCACGGCCTGGGCCGCGTCTTCCACGACACGCCCAGCGTGCTGCATTACGGCGACCCCGGCACCGGCTCGGTGCTCGAACCCGGCATGCTCTTCACCATCGAACCGATGATCAACCTCGGCACATGGCAGACGAAAATCAAATCCGATGGCTGGACCGCCGTCACGAAGGACCGCTCTCTCTCCGCCCAGTTCGAACACACCATCGGCGTCACCGAAACGGGGTACGAAATTTTCACCCTCTCGCCCAAAGGGCTGCACTTCCCGCCCTATGCCGCAGGCTGAAGCGTCCCGTACCCGCGCCCCGAAGGCGGCCCCTCATCATGAGGGCCACCGCGCGCGCCTGAAGCAACGCTTCCTCACCGGCGGCGCAAAGGCGATGGCGGATTACGAACTGCTGGAACTCCTGCTCTTCATGGCCATCCCGCGGCGTGACGTCAAACCGCTGGCCAAATCCCTCATCGCCCGCTTCGGCACGCTGCACGGCGTCTTCGCAGCCCCCGTCGAACAACTCACCGAAACCGAAGGCGTCAGCGAAACTGCCGCCATCGCCCTCAAAAGCGTCGAGGCCGCGGCCCACCGCATGATGCAGGCAAGCCTCGAAAAACAACCCGTCCTCAACTCATGGTCCCGCCTGCTTGATTACTGCCACGCCGTCATGGCGCAGGAAAAAATCGAACAGTTCCGCGTCCTCTACGTCAACCGCAAGAACCTGCTGATTGCGGATGAAGTCCACCAGCGCGGCACGGTCGACCAGTCCGCCGTCTTCCCCCGCGAAATCATCAAGCGCGCGCTGGAACTCGGCGCCACCGCCCTCATCCTCGTCCACAACCACCCCTCCGGCGACCCCAGCCCCAGCGACGCCGACATCACCCTGACCCACGAAATCATCCGCGCCGCCGAACCGCTGGACATCACCATCCACGACCACCTCATCATCGCCCGCACCGGCCACGCCAGCTTCAAAAAACTCGGCCTGATGTAGGTTGAACCACGGAGGCACAGAGGCACGGAGAATAAGAATAGCTTTCCTTCTCCGTGCCTCCGTGGTTCAAACCCCCTTTAACCCCGCCAAAATCTGCGCTAAATTGCCCATCACAACTCCCAATCAGGACCCGCCAGCAATGATCCCCCGTTACACCCGCCCCGAAATGCAGAACATCTGGGAACCGGAAAACCGCTTCAACATCTGGCTGGACATCGAAATCTACGCCGCCGAAGCCATGGAAAAACTCGGCATCGTCCCCAAAGGCGTCGCCGCCACCACGCGCAAAAAAGCGAAGTTTGATGTCGCCCGCATCGACGAAATCGAGCGTGAGGTAAAACACGACGTCATCGCCTTCCTTACCAACATCGCCGAACATGTCGGCCCCGAAGCCCGCTTCATCCATCAGGGCATGACGTCCTCCGACGTGGTCGACACCTGCTTCTCCGTCCAACTGGCCCAGGCGTCTGACATCCTGCTCGCCGACATCGACCGCCTGCTCGCCGCCCTCAAAAAACGCGCCGTTGAGCATAAATACACCATCACCGTAGGCCGCTCCCACGGCATCCATGCGGAGCCGACCACCTTCGGCCTCAAACTCGCCGGCCACTACGCCGCCTTCAAGCGCTGCCGCGAACGCCTCGTCACCGCCCGCAAGGAAATCGCGGTCTGCATGATCTCCGGCCCCGTCGGCACCCACGCCAGCGCCGACCCCGCCATTCAAGCCCACGTCGCCAAGAAAATGAACCTCACGGCCGAACCCGTCAGCACGCAAGTCATCCCGCGTGACCGCTACGCCGCCTACTTCGCCACCTTGGGCGTCATCGCCTCCACCATGGAAAACCTCGCCACCGAAGTGCGCCACCTCCAGCGCACCGAAGTCCGCGAAGCCGCCGAATACTTCTCGAAGGGCCAAAAAGGCTCCTCCGCCATGCCCCACAAGAAAAACCCCATCCTCACCGAAAACATCACCGGCCTCGCCCGCCTCGTGCGCGGCTACGCCCTCCCCGCCATGGAAAACGTCGCCCTCTGGCACGAACGCGACATCAGCCACTCTTCAGTGGAACGCGTCATCGCCCCCGACGCCACCATCGCGCTGGACTTCGCCCTCAACCGCATGGCCGGCGTCATCGAACAACTGCTCATCTTCCCCGACCGCATGAAAAAGAATTTGGACTCCATGGGCGGCCTCGTCTTCTCCCAACGCGTCCTCCTCGCCCTCACGCAAGCCGGCATCGCCCGCGAAGACGCCTACCGCATCGTCCAAAAAAACGCGATGACCGTCTGGGACAGCGACGGCAAAAAATCCTTCGCCCAACTCCTGAAGGCCGACAAAGACGTCTCAAAGAAACTGAAGGCCAAAGCCATCGACGCCATCTTTACCACCGACTTCTACACGGCGCAGGTGGATAAGATTTTTAAGGGCGTTTTCGGATAAAGCCCCCGCTTCGTAAAAAGCCAGCATCTGCGAATTGCAGGCAAACCTATGGTTTGCTTGCTAAAATTTTTCGCGTGACAACCTATGATAGCAACGTTAGCCTGAAAAAGCTTGACCCCGGTAGTATGCCAAAAAGGCAGGGACATCCGGGGCCGTACAAGGAAAATATACCCGGCAAACTTTTAAAATCAAGTTAAATTCGAGGCCACATGTTCGCGTATGCACCTGATAAAATCGCAGCATTAGAAGACGCGATCTCCTCAGACCGCCTATCCACTTATCTGAAAGTCACGCGCGGAGAAAAGCAAAAGGCGCTCGCGCTCTATCTTTGGAATTCTGAAATCAGTGCCGCTTTCTACATGCCTTTGCAGGGTTTGGAAATCACTTTACGGAATTTCTTGCATCAGGCGCTAACAATCTACTTTAAGCGCAACGATTGGTACGACACAGGTTTTCTGAACCCAAAAGGTCAGGAAATGGTTCAAATTGCCAAAGATGCGATTCGCCGCAACGGACGCACCGTTGATGCGCCCCACATCGTAGCCGAACTATCTTTCGGTTTCTGGATTTCGTTATTGAATAAAACCTATCACCCGACACTTTGGATTCCTGTACTGGGCAAAAAATTCTCTACTGCAAAATTGCCTCGAGGGGACATCCAAACCAATTTCGAAAATATTCGCATCCTCCGCAATCGCATCGCTCACCATGAATGTATTGCCAGCCGCGACTTGGCCATGGATTATACAACCGCGATTAAAATTATGCGCTGGATGAACCCTGTTAAAGCGGATTGGATTGATGCCCATGCCAAAGTGCAAGACTGCCTTGCAAAGAGGCCCTAGACCAAACCTGCCGGCAAGATGCGATGGATATTACGGAAGAAAAGTTTGCCGTGGCACTTAATCAGATTTTTGTAACGCGAAGTTAAATACCTAAA
>JAMIFL010000039.1:0-13531 GCA_035906295.1 Alphaproteobacteria bacterium
AGTCTTTTTCAAGCACCACGGTATCCGCCATCAGGTCCATGATTTTCAGGCGCAGGGCGGCGCGGAATTCAGGGCTGTCGGAACCGTAACCTTCGACGGCGGTGATTTTGGGCAGGCGGACATAGGCCTGATGGATGCCGATGACGTTGAGGGTGGAGAGGACGGGAGCGCCGTCTTCCGCCCTCGCCTTTTCCACGAGGGTTGCGAGGGCGTGGATGTTCGGCGTTTCGATGCGGCGGGCGAATTCACGCGGATTGGAAATGGCTTCGCGTAGCTGGTTCAGGTCATTCAGACCTTCCGCTTCGGCGGCGCGGATGCCGTGGGCGCCTTTTTCGATGTCGGCCAGTACCAGCGTGTATGCGGGGGCGGTTGCGGGCAGGCTGACGGTCATCATGGCGCCCATGATGCGCTGGAGGACCACGCGTTCGCGCTTGGTGATGCGGCTGTAGTCGTTGTCCTCGAACAAGCCAGAGCCGTATTTTCCGGCGTCGAAGACGTTGTCTTTGTGCGCGAGCTGGCGCTGCGTGGCCATGGCGCGGAAGGCGGGGGAGAGTTTCGGCGCCTGTTCCTTCGGGGTGGGGATGACGACGAGCGCGGGGTCCGCGGCATCGGCGGTGCGGTAGATTTCGGGATTTTCGAGGCGTTTGCGCGAGGCCAGCACCACTTTCGGTTCCGGCGTCCAGCCGGTGAAGGTGGCGGCAGCCTTGCGGCGGGCGTCGTGGTAGCGAGTATCCAGCGGGCGCATGTGTTCGGCGCGGATATGGCCGGCGAAGTGTTTGAGCAGCAGCGGTTCCAGCGCGTCGCGCAGTTCGCCGATGCGTTCGCGCGCAGCCCTGGCCCATGGCTCTTTCCCCGTGAATTCGGCGGTGAGCGCGGGGTCGATGGTCTTCATGTTGATGGGGTGGTAGGCGGCTTTGTTGTAGCCGCGGTCCATGAGACGGCGGGCGATTTCGAGTTTCCATGCGGCGCAGGTGGCGGCTTCTGATGCGTGGAAATCGTTTTCGGCGGCGAAGATGAGATAGTCGAGGTTGTATTGCAGGCGTTCGGCGAAGGGCGCGTAGCTGCGGTCGATGCGGAAGACGCGGTATTCGGCGCTGTCGCGCGTGATGCCGTTAAGGCTGCCAATGGCGCAGAAAAGCCCGCGCATTTCTTCCCAGTTGCCGTTGCGGGAAAACGCGACGTTGGGGGTCCAGACCATGCCCTGGCTGTGGTCGACCAGCCGGTACCAGCCGCCCATGAAATCTTCCTCAACCGGCGCGCGGCCGAAGCTGGCGTCGGTGTCGAGGCGGTTGATACGCACGGCGCCTTCCTTGTCGAACGGGTCGACGAAAGCATAATCGGGGAAGACGCGGCGGAGGTGCTGGTTCAGGTATTCGGCGTCACGCTTGTTCTGGTTGATGACGTCCTGCACCAGCCGTTCGCGGCCTGCCTGCGACAAATGCATGTCGCGCGTGGTGCGCAGGCGCGCCATGCGGCCATTGGCCATGCGGAAATCCTGCCTGTGGTCGGCGGCGATGGCCAGCCTGTGCGATTCGACGCCGCCGGTGATGGAGAACGGGCGGTACAGCATGGGGATGCCGCTTTGCGCCATTTCCATGCTGCCATGGTCGAGAATGGTTTGCTGGCGGGCGGTTTCGACCGCGGGTTCGGCCTTGCGGTCGCGGTAGTACCAGTAGTGGAAGCTGTCGAAGGGCGGTTCGCCGGCCGGCATTTTGCGGGCGGGGTCGAGCCAGAGGGTGCGATCGGTGAAAATCGTGCCGTTTGTGTATGAATCGAGAATACGGAATGGTTTATCGGGAAGTATCAGCGGAACATGAGGCGCCGATACGGACATGCTACACGCCCCACGCTCGGGTGGGCGCAGGCCCAACATCAAAGACGGCGAAATAACGCGTCATCCAAAAACCCCTTGCTCCTGTTTTTTACTTTTATTTTTTCTTGTTGCTGCCACTTGTAGGCGATGTGGTGCATTGCATCAAGACCGTTTGTTTCGCGGTCTGGAAATATGGATGCGCTGATTTGTTTGAAAAAAACTGATGTGATTCAAATTTATTTTATGGGAGCGATAATTTTCGCAATATTATTTCGAATTAAACGCCCTATTTTCATGAGCCTATGTGCGATAGCATCAGTAATTGCAAAGACTTGCGGCGATTTTTTTATTCACGCTTCCAGCAAAGATGCTATGCCCGAACATAGTCGGAACGCGGCGCAGCCGACAGCATGTTCCCTACGTTTATTACATGGACCATTTCAACGGGATACCGGATTTTGCTGAACGTGTTTATGCGAGCATTCCGGAGGACGGGCAGCGTGGCTGTATTGCGCAGGTGGTATGTGCCGCGCATGCGCAATCGATGCGCCCTGTTATTCTATTGCGATACATTTCTGTATGCGAAAGCGGACAACATGACGGCGCCATCACGCACCAGGGATTCGCTGATGCAGCCATCCGTGAAAAGCGGCAGGCGGCTTAGATTTTAGCCGTTTTTTTCTTCTGCGGCCTTGTCGGCGTTCGCGTCGCCGGAGAGGGCTTCTTCTTCGTCAGCCGCTTTGCGGGCGACGGCATCGCCGCGCATTTTATGGATGCGGGAGAGGAATTCCTGCGTGACGTCAGACCCCACCGCGTAGGCCAGCGGCGTAGGCAGGAACAGGCGGACGTGGAAGTGGTAGTGGCCGAGGTCGGTGGTGGTCAGGTCATAGACCGGGTCGGCTGTTTCGATGTCCAGCCCCGCGCGGCGGCGGATGGCGCGGTTGAAGGCCTTGGCGTTGTCGCGGTAGGGCGTGTAATGACGTTCGGCGATTTCGCGCAGATACGTCATGGCTTCATCCGGATCGATGTCGGTGTACTGAACCGCCATGCGCACGTCTTCGAAGATGTAGTTCTTGAAGAAGTTCGCGTTCTCGATGATGGAGGTGAACAGGCGGCTGTTGGGCACGGAAACGGTGCGGCCGGTGAAGCGGTAGGTTTTCCCCTCCATATCCACTTCCTGGAGGTGGAAGGAGAAGGCGTCGAGGTCGATGACTTCGCCGGTGATGCCGTCAACCGTCACCCACTCACCGACCTGGAAGGGCTGGTTTGCGGCGCGCATGACGGCGCCGACGAGGCACAGAATCATTTCCTTGGTGGCGACGACCAGCGCCACCGCGAAGGCCGCGATGGAGATGGCGAAAGTATGCAATTGCGGCGCCCAGATGAGGATGAGGCCGGTGACGATGACGATGACCGCCGTGTTCTTGATACGGATGATCCAGCGGCGCTGGTCCTTGCTGATGACGTCGCTGCCCTTGCGGACGTAGCGGATGAGGATGCTGCGCGCGACCAGCATGCCGGCGACGAGAATGAGGGAGGTTATGATTTCCCGGAACGAGAGGAGCGCGCTCCATTCCAGCGACTGTAGGTTAAACGGCATTTTGAAACCCCTGATTTGCAGAAGGAATCATATAAGCAATCGCGGCGATTTACAGCCCTTGAAGCTGGGCTTTTATTGGGCGGGCGTCACAGGAATGACGTATTCGACGCTCAGCACCTCAAGCGTTTCGGCGCCTGCCTCGGTCCGCACCTCGCAGGTGTCCCCTTCCCGCTTTTTCATCAGCGCCCGGGCCACGGGGGATTGCCAGTTGATTTTGGCCTGGGCCATGTCCGCCTCATCCACGCCGACGAGGGTTACGGTCTGTTCGCTGCCGTCTTCGCGCGCGTAGGTGACGGTGGCGCCGAAGAAAACCTGTTCCAGCGCCTGCTGTTTGCGGGGGTCCACCACCTCGACGTTATCGAGGCGCTTGGTGAGATAGCGCAGGCGGCGGTCGATTTCGCGCAGGCGCTTCTTGTTGTAGATGTAGTCGCCGTTTTCGGACCGGTCGCCGTTGCCGGCGGCCCAGCTTACGATTTCGACGATGCGGGGGCGTTCTTCCTTCAGCAGGAAGCGCAGTTCCTCGCGCAATGTGGCGGCGCCGTGGGGGGTCATGTAGTTCCTGGCGCCGGGAGGCAACGGGGGCAGTTCGTCGGGGAGGTCTTCGTCCTCGACGTTGGTTTCCTCGTTCGTGAAGGCTTTACTCACAGGAGGAGACTCAAAGCTTCGCGCCGCGTTTGCGCAGGTCTTCGATGAGCAGGGTGACCTGCTTTTTCGAAACTTCGCGCAATGCGCCTTCGGGCAGGTCGCCCAGCACGAAAGGCCCGTATTGCAGGCGCAGCAGGCGGTTCACGACGCAGCCGAAATGTTCCATCAGGCGGCGGATTTCGCGGTTTTTACCTTCGGTCAGCGTGATGGTGTACCAGGTGTTGCGGCCTGTGGGGGCGCGGTCTTCCACCACTTTCACGCCGCGGTATTTGACGCCTTCGACCGTGACGCCACGTGCGAGGCGGGCGATGTCTTCATCCTTCAGGCGGCCATGGACGCGGACGCGGTAGATGCGTTCCAGCGCCGTGTCCGGGTGCATCATGGCCTGCGCCAGCGGACCGTCGGACGACATGAGCAGCAGGCCTTCGGAGTTGACGTCGAGGCGGCCGACGTTCATGAGGCGCGGCAAATCGTGGTGTTTCATCGACGGCAGGTCGAACACGATTTTGCGGCCCTGGCTGTCATAGGTGGTGACCAGCACGTCCAGCGGCTTGTAGAGGATGAAGAGGCGCGGCAAGGCGCGGGTTTCGGCGGATACGGGTTTACCGTCCACGGCCACGACATCCCCCTCGTTCGCGGGGGTGGTGACCTTGGCGATTTCGCCGTTGATGGTGACACGGCCTTCGGCGACGAGGCGTTCAGCCTCACGCCGGCTGCCGATGCCGGCTTTTTGCAGGAAAACGTTCAGACGCATGGGGGCAGACTAGCAGCGTTAGCGGACCTGGTCCACGATGATGCCGGGGTTCAGGTAATCGAACAGGGTACGGGAGGAGCTGTCGTTCACCATGCCGCCCGCCAGAATGGGCTTTTCGAACAATATGCCGTTCTGGAAGATGAGGTTTACGGTGTAGTCGTACCCGCTTTCCTGCGTTTTCACGCGGATGGGGGAGGAAAAACCGTGTTCCTTCTTCGTGTTGCGGAAGGACATGCGGTAGCCGTAGAGGGAGCCCAGGAACGCGCGGGTATCCTCGCGTTCCGAAGCGTTATCGAGGAGCTGCATGGCGCTGCCGCCGTACAGGACGCGGACGATTTCATCGCGGCCAAGGCGGGTCATATCCTCGCGGTTGCGACCGAGGTTCGCAAAAACCTGCGATTCGCCCATGCCGGGCTGGAGCTGGTCCACGCGGGCGCGGAAATCGCCGGCGGAGGAGAACGCACTGCCGTTGATGCTGTCCGATCCGCCGGGAACGGGCATTTTGGTGCATCCTGCAACCGAGAGCGCCAGAATACAAAGCGGCGCAAGCCAAAGATTCTTCATCCCCTCATTGTACCAGTTTTGATGAAAATATTCACCAAAATCAGGCTATTGAGGGTCCACCAGCGTGACAAGAAGGGCCTGATGGTCGGAAAACGGCTGTGGCACGACCTTCAGGGACAGGCGGTCCAGCAGGGCTTGTGAGCAGATGCACAAATCCAGCGCCAGTTTGCGGTTGTGGAAGGTGAAGGTGGTGTCTTCCTCCCGGCTTAAAACGTGGAGGTTTGAGCCTTCGGTCAAGGGCGCCAGTTCGCGGAAACCCTGCATGATGTTGAAGTCGGCCAGCAGGATGGCGTCGCCGCCGCACTGGTCGATCATGCCGCGCACCTCGCGGAACTGGCGGACGCGGACCTTACGGTCGAGCGAGAAATGGGCGAAAAACACGTGGATGTTGCCGGGCAGGATGACGCGGTAGAGCAGCCGCTTGGTGCCGTGGGTGAAATAGAGCCGGTCGAAATTCAGGCTTTGCTTGGAAAGGAACGCGTTGCTGCGGCCCTTGGACAGCGGCATGTGGGCGCGCCAGTTGCCGTCGCCGTATTTGTTGGCGATGTCGGCGTGGGCGTAGTCGTCATCCATCAGGAAGCGGAGCTGGTTCATGTAGGCGGAGTGGAAGGACCCCTGGTCGATTTCCACGAAGCAGCACAAATCGGGCTGTTCGGATTCCATGATGGCGCGTAGCTGGCCCAGCACCAGAGTCTGCGTCGGCACCCGGCAATAAAGGTAGCGCCCGGCGCGGCTGATGTGCTGCCACAGCGTGCCGTCGATACCCTTGGCGTAGCCGATGTTGGAGAACAGGATTTTCTGGCTCATCACAGAATCTTCTTCATGGTGCGGCCAAGATACCCCAAAAGCCGGTGTCCGAGGGGCAGATTATGCCAGTATCCCTTCCCGGCTTCGATGCATTCGGCCATGTCGTCGCGGTAGTGGGCGGACATCTCGTCGATGATTGCGGGGTCGCGGATGATGATGTTCGCTTCGCGGTTATGTTTCAGCGACAAATAATCGAGGTTGGTGGAGCCGAGGGTGGCCCATGCGCCTTCATGCCCGGCATCGACCATGACGTATTTGGCGTGGAGCATGGATTTTTTATAGAGGAAAATGCGGATGCCGCGGCGGTACATCCACGGGAAATAAGAATGGGAGACGCAGTCGGCGATGGGGGCGTCTGTTGAATGGCTCATCATCACCTCCACCTTCACGCCCCTTTTGACCGCGAGGCGCAAAGCGCGGCGCAGGCCGTAGGGCGGCAGGAAATAGGGGGTGACCAGTTGCACCGAATGTTTCGCGGTGCGAATGGCGCGCACGATGCGGCGGTAAATGGGGTTCGGCCCCAGATGCGGGCGGTGGACGATGTAGTGGAACGGCAGGTCTTCGAGGCGGTTGCGCAGTTTTTCCACCTTGCGCGCGGCGCGGCGGGCGCGCCAGTTGACACGTTCGAGGCTGAATTTTTCTTCAATCATGCCCACGGCTGGGCCGGTGAAGCGGACCTGGCTGTCGCGCCAGTCGCGCATATCCGCATGCAGGCAGACGCCGCCGATATAGGCGATTTCAGAATCAATCAGCAGCGTTTTTGTGTGGTTGCGCGGGAACCACAGCACCGGGCGGAAGACGTGAAGCAGTTCGGGCGGGTTGTAAAAGCGCACCTGCCCGCCCGCGGCGATGATGTCGCGGATGGCGGGGCTGTCATACACGCCGCGGCTGCCGATGCGGTCGAGCAGCAAACGCACGGCCACGCCTTCCTTCAGCTTGAGGAGAAAAAGTTCGAGGAAGGCGCGGCCGATATCGTCTGCATTGACGATATACTGTTCCATTTCGATGGAGCGCGTGGCGGCCCTGCAATCGGCCAGCATCGCGTCCCATGTTTCGCGCGGGGTTTTGTAAAACTTTATATCCATGGCCCTATATTAATGCGGGACATGGATAAAAGTTCACGCGTTTTCAAAATCTTTACGCCGCTTTTTTCGCGGCATGCCCGCGCCCGGCCATCTGGATGACGGCGTGGGTGAAGGCGGGCAGGTCGGCGGGCCAGCGGGCGGTTACGAACATGCCGTCCTGCACGCATTCCTGATCGACGAAGGTGGCGCCGGCCTTGGTAACCTCGCCCTCGCATTCCGGCCATGCGGCGATGCGCCGGTTGCGCACCACGTCGGCGGCAGCCAGAAGCTGCGGGCCGTGGCAGATGGCGGTGACGGGTTTCTGTGCGTTCACAAAGTCCTGCACCAGCGAGACCGCGTCGGTGATTTTCTTCAGCGCCTCGGGCGCCTTGCCGCCGGGGATGAAGAGCATGTCGTAATTCGCCGCCTCGACATCCGCGATTTTCAGGCTGTCTTTAAGCCCTAGGCCGGACTTGCCCTTGAAGGCGCCGCCGTTGGGCGTGCAGACATCCACGCGGAAGCCTTCTTCCTTCATGCGGTAATAGGGATAAAAGAATTCAAGGTCTTCGGTGTTGTCGGCGGTGATGATGAGAACGGACATATCGCGCCCCGTCTGGCGCGGTTCGGTTTTGTAAATATCGTTCGGTGCGGTTGCCATGGCGGCCTCCTTTAAAAAGGGTGGGAGGCCTATGAGGTAGGAACGCTTAAATCAGGTTTCAACCGTCCAGTTGCCGTCCTTGCCGTTTTTGGCGGCGGCGGCGCGGGCCTGCGCGGCGCGGACCACTTCGACCGAGGTGGTGCCGGGACGCGGCGGCAGCGTGGATTTCTGGATTTGCGGCGGCGGCGGCGGGGGTGCTGCGGCCATCTCCTCCTCACCTTCCGCCGTTTCGCGGCGGACGATGGTGGGGCACATCTGGAAATATTTAATCAGCGTGTCGCGGGTGAAGGGCTTGGTGACGAACGCCTTGGCGCCGTTGCGCACGGCCTGCACCACGTTTTCCTTGTTGCTGTCGGCTGAGAGCATGATGACATAGGCATCGGGGTCCATGCGGACGAGTTCGGCCAGCACGTCCTTGCCGTTGCGGCCCGGCAGGTGAATATCGAGGAAGACCAGGTCGGGCTTGCCGCGGCGGTAGGCTTCGACCACTTCCTGACCGTTGCCGACCTCTATAATCTCGGCTTCCGCGCCCAGCCATTTTTTGACCAGGAAGCGGATGAAGGTGTTGTCGTCGGCAACCAACACGACATTCTGTTCGCGTTCACGTCTTTTAGGCACTGTATTCCCCATCGTGACATCTCTTCATGGCCGGTCGTTTTTATCACCAAAAGAGCCATTGTCTTAACCGGCAAAAGGCCACGGCTCACAGCTTCGATTATGCGTGAGAAGGTCTAAAGAGTTCTAAAAATTAGTTAGAATGCAATCTAATTGCGGCAAGCCGTTTATTTGCTTACACGCAGGTTGGAGAGCGAGTCCCCGATCTGGCGGAAGGCGCGGTGCAGCTCGTCGCTGTCGGGCGAGTCGAAGTAATAATCCGGCTGCGTGGCACAGTTGCGCAGCAGGTTTTCGATGGTCGAACCGGGGCTTCCGAACGCGATGGTGTAGACGACGATGTTGTTGTTCTTCATCGCCGTGCACACGGCCGTCAGGCGCTGGTTTAGCCTTGTGACGGCGGTGGACTGGTTGGTGGTGCCGAGGCGGTTGTTGCTCAGGTACCAGTAGGCCGTGCGGTTGGAGTTGTCGATGGTGTTGGCGCCGTCGGTCATGATGATGGCGGCCTTGTTCATTTTCGGGGTGTTGTAGTCCAGCGGCAGGCTGTTCGCGTCCATCTCGCCGCCCCATGTCCCGCGCCAGCGCGGCGACAGCATGCGCCAGCCCCAGACGGCGCCCACGTTCACGTGCGTGTTGCCGCGCGCTTCCATGTCGTCGATGGAGTCGAGGATTTCATCCTTGTCGGACGACAGGCCGAGCATGGCCTGCGGGCAGTATTTGTTCGGGCCCGTTGTTGAGTTGATGGTGTAGGTGGTCGTGGTCTTGCCGTTCTTGGTGGTTGTTTTTATCCAGTCGTTGTTGCTGTCGTCCGGCCAGTAATAGGCTTCGAAGGCCTGCGAGGACGGGGGCGCGTCGGTGACGTCGCCGCCGGTCAGGCGTTCGTCGATGCAGCCGGCCCAGCTTGTGGGACCCCAGTTCTTGCCGCTGACGGAGTTGGCGGCGAGCCAGCCGGAATGCTGGGTTCCGACGTTGACGGTCTGGGAGAACGGGACCACGCCGATCCACAAATCGTCCTGGTCGGTCGCGTCATCGCCGAAGAGGATTTCGACGAGGTCGGACGATGCGTCTTTCAGGCTGGTCAGGCGCGTGCCTGCCATGGAGCCGGTGTTATCCAGCACCAGCGCCAGTTCAAGGCCGTTGATGGCGCGGGTGATTTCGGCGGAAGCGCCGATGGCCACCTCGTCGATGCCGAACCAGCGCATGAAGCTGGTATCGACATGGCCGTCGGCGCGCAGGGTGATGACGTTGGTTTCGGAATTGAAATCGACGTCGACGCTGGTGATGGTCGCGTCCATATAGTCACGGAAGTTGACGTCGAGGTATTTCTGCACCTCGGTTTCGATGTCCTGCGTGTTCAGGCTGGAGCCAGCCGCGAGTCCCGCGGCGTCGAGCGCGCTTGAAAGCTTGGCCTGCGCCAGTTGGGCACGGCCTATGTCCACCGCCATGCCGGCGCTGCCGGTCATGGCCAGAATACCGAAGGCGGTGATGGCGATGATGCCGCCCACCTGATTGCGGCGCCCTTTTAAGGCATTGTTGCGCTTGAACCACATGGCGTTCTTCCTTTCAGTTCGGCGCGGTGGTCAAGGCGCCGAAGCGCGGTTTGAAGATCGCGGTCTTGTAATTTTCACGCGTTGAGAAAAAATCTTCCGAGAACGGCGGGATGTATTCGTAGAACACCTCGGAGACGATGACGTTGTCTTTTTCGTTCAGGGTGAACCCGTCGGGCAGGTTTGCCGTGCTGTTGACGGTGCCGATGCGGCTGTCGCGGTCAAGCGTGCCGCCGCCTTCGTACTGCCAGCGCACGATGGGGCCGCGCGTGGGGTCTTCGTAGACGGAGCTTACGATGACGCGGCCCACGGAGCCGAACTGGTAAGGGTTCATGATTTCGGTGGCGGCGTTCACGATGTCGCCCAGATTGCCGTTGGTGACAGAGGTCTGCTGCGTCACCACGTCGGCGACGGTGTAGGCGACACGGTCGATTTTCTGGGAGACGAGGATGAAGCGCGAAAGTTCGTACACGCCCATCACCATGGTCATCAGCACGGGCAGCAGCAACGCGAATTCGGCGGCGGCGACGCCGCGCTGGTCGGTGCACAGGTGGTTGATGCGCTTAATCATCGTCATACGGCTCGTTCTTCACGACGAAGCGGCTGGAGACGGTGGCGACACCATCCTTGCCCAAAGCTTCGGTCAGATAAGGGGTCAGCAGCGTCCAGGGATAGCTGATGGTGTAGACGGTGACATCCCCGGCGCCGCCGGGGCCGGAGGCGCCACGGTCGGTATCATAAGTGCCGTTGCCGTTGGTGTCGGTGTAGTTCTCGCCGTTGTCGCGCTTGCCGTTGGCGTTGGCGTCGATGAAGGGTTCGGGGTCGCCGACGGAGGAGAAATCGTCATAGGATTTTGAATCGATGTCCAGGTCGTCGCTGTTGAACAGGAAGCCCAGGCGGGAGTGCATGGCGTCGCGGATGGTTTCCTCGCGCGTGCGGCCATCGGCGGCATAGCCGGTTTTACCGGCGCGGGAGGCGGCAAAGGTCGCGCCCTCCATCGCGCTCTGCACGAAGAGGTACATGCTCAGTTCGATCGATCCCATGATGATCGTCAGGAGCACGGGCAGGATCAGGGCGAACTCAACGGCGGTGGTGCCGGATTGGTCCGATGCGAAACGTTTCATATGCCCAACACTTTGGCGGGGGTCCTTAATATGCCGCCCCCGCATTCGTTAATTTTACGCCCGGGGGTTTTAAGAGATGCTTAAGGACGCGATGGTTTAAGGACGGGCGGCGCCGGTCAAAACCCAGACAATACATAGGCATTTTGTTTACCGGGTTTTGTTGGTACAATTTCGGTGCGGCGTATTCGCGCCCTTCTTTTAACGTAGCTTTAATGACTAACCGATAGCATTGACATAACACCCGGCCACTCAACGTGAGGACCGGGCATAAAAAACAAGTGGGCAAACATAAGGAGTCTTTTCATGTTGAATCTTTTGGCAAAATTCCAGGCTTTCCGCGCCGATGAACGTGGCGCGACGGCCATCGAATACGGCCTGATCGCTGCCGGCATCGCCGTCGGCATTTCGGCTGTCGTGTTCCTGTTCGGCGACGACCTCGCCACGCTGTTCTCTGACATGTCGACCAAAGTGCAGGAACGTCCGGCCTAATAAGCCCCCACGTTCTTCGCAAACCAGACAACAGGGCCCACGCGGGACGGCTTCGCCAGAACTGCGTGGGCCTTTGTCTTGAGCTTCATTTTCGATGTCCGACACGCTTTCCGTCGTCACGCCCGTTCTGCATGCCACCGTCATGGCGCTTGTGCTTGTCGCGGCGTGGGAAGACGTGCGGCATATGCGCATCCGCAACGACATCGCCATCGCGGTCGCGGTGATGTTCGTGCCCATGCTGTTTTTGCTGCCCGGCAAGGTGGCCGGGGCGCATGTGATGGTGGGCGCGGTTTTCCTGTGCGCGGGAGCCGCGATGTTTTTCGCGCGCATGATCGGCGGCGGCGACGCCAAGCTTATCGCGGCGCTGGGGCTGTGGCCCGATTTGCTGGACGTACCGGCGTTCCTGCTGGTCATGACCATGGCGGGCGGGGTGCTGGCGCTGGCGGCCATAGGTTTGAAGCGCGCGCCGTTTTTGCCGAAGCTGGCCGAAAAATCGCCGGCTGACGGGTGGTTCGCGGCGCTGGCGCGGGGGGAAACGGTGGTGCCTTACGGGGTCGCCATCGCGCTCGCCACGGCGGTGACGCTTTTTTAATGCTTTAAGTTCACAGTGAGGGTTGCCATGAACCGTTCCACCATCATCATCGTCGCCTGCGGGTTTTTCTTCGCCATTCTGGCCGCGCTTACGGTCCAGATGATCGGCGGCGGCAAACCGGAAGCGCCCGCGCAGGAAGAAACCGTGTACATCCTCGTCGCGGCCAAGCCTTTGAAAACCGGCGACGAACTGGCGGAAGGGTCGGTCCAGTGGGCGTCATGGCCCAAGGCATCCGTATTCGAAGGCGCCATCGTGCGCGAAGGCGAAACCCGTTCCGCCGACGCGCTGAAAGGCCGCGTGGCCCGCAATTTCGCGCTGAACGAACCCATGCTCAAATCCGCCATGGTGGATGCGGGGCAATCCAATTTCGTGGCGGCGTCCCTTACCCCCGGCCATCGCGCCGTGTCCATCAGCGTCAACGCGCAGACATCCGTGGCCGGGTTCGTGACGCCGGGCGACCATGTGGACGTGCTTTTGACCTACGACGTGCGCATTCCGGCGGACGATAAAATCCGCGCGGCGGCCATGCCCGTGGTTTCCAAGCTTGCGACGGAAACCGTTCTGGAAAACCTGCGCGTGCTGGCGACGGACCAAAGCTCCGCCGCGAAGGCCGAAATCAAGCCCGCCAAGACCGTGACGGTGGAGGTGACGCCGACGCAGGCGGAACAGCTCATCCTGTCCGGCAAGATGGGGCAACTCTCGCTCGTCCTGCGTCCCATCGGCGACGATACGCCGGTGCGCGCGGCCGATGGCGCGCATGTTCCAACCACAACGGATGTGCGGGTTTCAGGGGTGATGCGTGAGATCATGAAGGGCGAAAATAAGTCTGGCCGCATGAGTCAAGTTGTGAGAGTCTATACAGGCAGCCGCGTCGAAAACGTGGAAGTGCGTCCTTTTTCGCAATAAACCGCCTTTAATTTTCCGCCGGTTCCGGCACTCATAAATGGTCATCTCGTCGTTGAAATACAGCGTCTATGCGGTGTTGTCCGTATGCGTCATCGCATATGGCGGCTTCGTCACGCCTTCATATTCTGCTGAAAGCGCCGCGTCTAACGTCACGAAAGAAAAGCCAAAAGACCTTCTCACCCTGTCCGTCGGCAAGGCCGACGTGGTGCGCGTGGGCGACGGGGTTTCGGATGTGCTGGTGTCGGACCCCGACATCGTCGAGGTGGGGCCGGTCAAGAACAACCAGCTTTACCTTATCGGCTCCGCGCTCGGCGACACCAACGTGCTGGTATTCGGGGAAGACGGCAGCCTCATCA
>JAMIFL010000040.1:0-7320 GCA_035906295.1 Alphaproteobacteria bacterium
ACACCGCCCCGAGCGACAGCACGTAGTGGAAGTGCGCCACCACGTAGTAGGTATCGTGCAGCGCCGTATCCATGCCCGCGTTCGCCAGCACGACGCCGGTGACGCCGCCCACGGTAAACAGGAAGATGAACCCGACCGCCCACAGCATCGGCGTGGTGAAGCGGATGGACCCGCCCCACATCGTCGCAATCCACGAGAAGATTTTAATGCCCGTCGGCACCGCGATGATAAGCGTAGCCGCCGTGAAGTAGGCCCGCGTATCGAGGCTGATGCCCGTGGTGTACATGTGGTGCGCCCACACGATGAAGCCGACGACGCCGATGGCGACCATGGCGTAGGCCATGCCCAGATAGCCGAAGATGGGCTTGCGCGCGAAGGTCGACACGATATGGCTGACGATGCCGAACGCCGGCAGAATCATGATGTACACTTCCGGGTGGCCGAAGAACCAGAACAGGTGCTGGAACAAAATCGGGTCGCCGCCGCCCTCGGGGCGGAAGAACGCCGTACCGAAGTTACGGTCGGTCAGCAGCATCGTAATGGCCCCGCCAAGCACCGGAACGGACAGCAGCAGCAGGAACGCCGTGACCAGCATGCCCCAGATGAACAGCGGCATCTTGTGCAGTGTCATGCCCGGCGCGCGCATGTTGAAGATGGTGGTGATGAAGTTAAGCGCCCCAAGGATGGACGAAGCCCCAGCAAGGTGCAGCGCGAAAATCGCCATGTCCACCGACGCCCCGGGATGCCCCAGCGACGACGACAGCGGCGGATAGGCGGTCCAGCCCGTACCGGCGCCGGTGCCGACGAACGCGGAACCGAGCAGCAGCAGGAACGCCGGCACGATAAGCCAGAACGAAATGTTGTTGAGGCGCGGGAACGCCATGTCCGGCGCGCCGATCATCAGCGGGATGAACCAGTTGCCGAAACCGCCGATAAGCCCCGGCATGACCACGAAGAACACCATGATAAGGCCGTGCGCCGTGATGAACACGTTCCACATCTGCCCCGAAGGTGCGCCCGAAGCGTCGAGCATGTATTGCACGCCCGGATCCTGCAATTCCATGCGCATCATCACCGAGAACGCGCCGCCGATAAGCCCCGCCAGCACCGAGAAAATCAGGTACAGCGTGCCGATGTCCTTGTGGTTGGTGGACATGAACCAGCGGGCGAAGAAGCCCGGATGGTGCGAATGATCGCCGTGGTCGTGGCCAGCGCCGTGGCCGGAATGGTCGTGATCAGCGGTAGTGACGTGCGCGTTCATTATTTGGCCTCAAGCGTGGCGACGGAAACGGGGTTGGTGAATGTGTTGGAACCGAACTTGGTTTTGGCGTCTGCGACCCAGGCGGTGAATTCGTCCTTGGTCACGGCGCGCACTTTGATCGGCATGTAGGCATGGCCGTTGCCGCAGATTTCGCTGCACTGGCCGTAGTAAATGCCCGGCTTCTCGATTTTGAACCAGGCTTCGTTCAGGCGGCCCGGCACGGCGTCTTTCTTCACGCCGAAGGCGGGAATGGTCCACGCGTGGATGACGTCGTTGGCCGTAACCTGAAGGCGGATGACCGTATCGACCGGCAGCACCACCTCGTTGTCCGTCTCAAGCAGGCGCTTCTGGCCTTTGGACGGGTCGATGTCCTTTTCCGGAATCATATAGGCGTTGAACGCGATGTTCTCCTGGTCCGGGTACTCATAACCCCAGTACCACTGGAAGCCCGTGACCTTCAGCGTCATTTCCGCTTCCGGAATGCGCCCTTGCGTGAACAGCACCTTGAACGACGGCACCGCGATGACGATGAGGATGATGACCGGAACGATGGTCCACACCACTTCCAGCATCGTGTTGTGCGTCGTGGTGGAAGGTACCGGGTTTCTCTTGGCGTTGTAACGGATGATGACCCAGAGCAGCAGGCCTGCCACGAACACCACGATGGCGGTGATGATCCACAAAAGCATGTGGTGGAAGTCGTACATCTGCTCGGCCAGCGGGCCTGCGGGCGGTTGCAGGTTCAGCTCCCACGATTTGGGAAAATCGGCGAAGGCCGCCACGGGCGTAAGCAGGACCGCCAGGAAAAGGGAAAGACGTTTCAACATGAAGGGTTCATCCGTGAAAAATAATGCAACCGGTTTCTACAGCAGCACGCTATGTGATTCAAGGGAATAGGAAAAGTGCCGCTGACGCTCCCGTGCCCCTTTATCGTGCCTTTATGTTGAAACCGGCGGCATGTTCCGCTACTTTCCGCCCGTAAAACGCCCCGCAAGCTTTAAGGAAACACCCGGATGCCCGCCTATCAATACGTCTACGTCATGCGCCATATGACCAAAACCTTCGCCGGCGCGCAGAAACCCGTCATCAAGGACATGACGTTGAGCTTCCTGCCGGGCGTTAAAATCGGCGTTCTCGGCCCCAACGGCTCGGGTAAATCGACCCTGCTCAAAATCATGGCCGGCATCGACAAGGACATCGCGGGCGAGGCATGGTCCGCCGAAGGCGCCAAAGTCGGCTACCTGGCACAGGAACCGGAACTGGACGAAACCCGCTCCGTCCTCGACAACGTCATGGACGGCGCCACCGAAATCCGCGGCCTGCTCCAGCAATACAATGATATTTCTATGAAATTCGGCGACGTCAGCGACGACGACGAAATGATGAAGCTGACCGAGGAAATGGGCGCGCTTCAGGAAAAAATCGACGCCGCCAACGGCTGGGAACTGGAACGCACCGCCGAAAACTGGATGCGCGCCCTCAACTGCCCCCCGAAAGACGCCGACATCACCAAGCTTTCCGGCGGTGAAAAACGCCGCGTGGCCCTGGCCCGCCTGCTGCTCGAGGCGCCGGACATGCTGCTCCTCGACGAACCGACCAACCACCTTGATGCAGAGTCGGTTCAGTGGCTGCAAAAACATTTGCTGGATTACAAAGGCACCGTGGTCATGGTCACCCACGACCGTTACTTCCTCGACAACGTCACCGGCTGGATTCTCGAACTCGACCGCGGCGGCGGCATCCCGTACGAGGGCAACTACTCCACCTACCTCGAGAAAAAGGCCAAGCGTCTGGAACAGGAATCCTCCGAAGCCGCCGCCCGCGCCCGCACCCTCAACCGCGAACTGGAATGGGTCCGCGCCGGCGTCAAGGCGCGTCAGGCCAAATCCAAGGCCCGTATCGCCGCCTACAACCGCATGCTTGAGGAATCGCAGGCCGAAACCGTCGCCAAGCAGCAAATCCCCATCCCGACCCCGCCGCGCCTTGGCGACCTCGTGGTAGAAGCCAAGAACATCAAGAAATCGTACGGCAACCGTACGCTCATCAACGACCTGTCCTTCAGCCTCCCGGCTGGCGGCATCGTCGGCATCATCGGGGCCAACGGCGCGGGCAAAACCACGCTGTTCCGTATGATTACGGGTCAGGAAAAACCGGATGGCGGCGACTTCAAAATCGGCGAAACCGTGAAACTCGGTTATGTCGACCAGTCGCGCGACGCGCTGAACCCCAAGCACAACGTCTGGCAGGAAATCTCCGGCGAACACGAAGTGCTGAAACTCGGCAATATCGAGATGAACTCCCGCGCCTACGTGGCATCCTTCAACTTCCGCGGCAGCGACCAGCAGAAAAACGTCGGCAAGCTCTCGGGCGGTGAACGCAACCGCGTCCACATGGCCAAGATGCTCCAGACCGGCGCCAACCTCCTGCTCCTCGACGAACCGACCAACGACCTCGACACCGAAACGCTGGGGGCGCTTGAAGAAGCCATCGAAACCTTCCCGGGCTGCGCCGTCATCATCAGCCACGACCGCTGGTTCCTCGACCGTCTCGCCACCCACATCCTCGCGTTTGAAGGCAACGGCCACGTCGAATGGTTCGAAGGCAACTTCGAAGCCTATGAAGCGGACAAGGAACGCCGCCTCGGCAAACAGGCGGCCTGACTGGCCAATTGAGGGCCCGCGGTGCGTAAGTGCACCGCCCGGCGCTTGAAGGGCATATAAACTTCAAACAGGCGGCTTAAAATTGCCGCAAGGGCGGAGTAATTTTAACCTCACACGCGTTGGAGGTTTCATGCGACTAGCTTTACTGACAGCCCTTGTATTGGCCGCAACGCCGGCCATGGCCGCAGAACCCGCACCGCTAAAGGCCACATACGGCCTTTACGCCGGGGGCGTACGCATGATCGAGCTGGCCGCCAGCTTCGATATAAAGTCCAAAACCTACGAAATGGACACCGACGCCCGCACCATCGGCGCGTTCTCCAAAATCCTGCCGTGGACCGGCCAGTTCAAAACCACCGGCGAAGCCGGGTTCAAACCCACACGTCACGACTACACCGTAAGCTGGCGCGGCAAGGTCGAACAATCGACCTTCCTGTACGAACCCGCCGGCACCTTCAAAAGCATGACGCTGACCAAGGAAGGCAAGACCACCGAAAACCCGGTCGATACCGCCATAGCCGACGGCACGCGCGACCTGCTCTCCACCATCGGCCTCATGCTCGACCAGTACGGCAAGACCGGCAAATGCGGGGGCGACGTGCTCACCTTCGACAATGCCCGCAGCTTCATCGTCCGCTTCATCGACATCGGTGAACAAAACCTCAATAACCCGAAACTCTCCTCCTATACTGGCCCCGCCCACGGCTGCAGCGTCGAAATCATTCCGCAAAAAGGCAAATGGCCGAAAAAGCCGCGCGGCTGGCTGCGCATCCAGCAGGACGCCAAGGCAGGCGGCCGCCTGCCGGTCCTGTGGCTTGCAACCCCGCGTGAAGGCGCCATGCCCTTACCCGTGCGCGTCGACATCCATACCAAGTACGGCGACGTCTTCGCCCACCTGAAAGACGTTACACAATAGCGTCCACGCCGCCCGGCATGTCGAATTTGGTGGTCACGAACCCAACGGCCCCGGTTTCAATGGCGCCGATGCTTTTTTCAGCCTCCGAAAGCGCATTGCGCCCGTGCCTCTGGTCCTGCCCGTCCACGCCCTTCTCCCGGGCGCGCTGAAGCATCCGTTTCAGCTCGTTCGCAATCGCCCGCGCTTCGGACGCGAACATCTTGTCATCTTCGCTGATGGTCGCCGCCGGTGCCGTGCTGAACTGCACCTCGGGCGCCTTCAGCGCATCCCCGGACGCCGCCACCGCCGTCGCGGTTTCGCTCGCATCAGCCTTTGCCTCATTCCCCGAAGCCGCCCCTGAAACCGGAACGGAGGCCGTCACCGTGCTCACATTGCTCCCTCCCGCCCCGGCATATTCCCGTGCCGCCTGCGCCAGTTCGCGCGCCACCCGCGCCGCCTGCCGGGCTGCGGCCTTGGGGTCGCCCGCCGCCATCATGCGCAGGGCCATCATCTGGGCTTTCAGCCGTTCCAGCTTTTGCCGCGCCTGTTCTTTACGGTCCGCTTCCGCGTCCGTGCTGTGGGATTGCAACTGCTTGATAAGATTTTCCGCATCCTCGCGCTGCCGCAGCAGCTTGGGGTCCAGTTGAATCTGGCCGTTGTCGTTGCGCGCGTGGGACGTGTTCTTCAACGCCGCATGAAGGTCTTTACCGACCGGTCCGATCATAAGCGTATCCATCCTGGTTACGGGCTTTCTTAAACCTTAGCACATAAAGCGTTTTTCGGTCCATTTGGCCTGACACGTAAACGTTGTGTCATGCCCTGAAATATGCTGTGACTTTACCCGTTTTAACGACGCCCGCATTTTGGGGCCCATAAACGATAAGCGACCGCCATGACCAAGCTTTCCTGCATCATCCTCGCCGCCGGCAAAGGCACCCGCATGAAATCGGCCAAACCCAAGGTCATGCATACGCTGGCAGGCCAGCCCCTCATCCGCCACGTCGTCGATACCTGCGAAGAACTCGGCGCCGGTAAAATCGTGACCGTCATCGCCGACGGCATGGACGATGTGGCCGCCACCGTCAGCCCCCACGCCACCGCCATTCAGAAGAAGCAGCTCGGCACCGGCGACGCCGCCAAATCCGCCATGCCCGCGCTCAAGGGCGCAAAAGGCCACATCATGATCCTGCTGGGCGACGTGCCGCTTGTCACCGTCGAAACCCTGCAATCCCTGTGGGACGCCGCGAAAGAAACCGGCCTCTCCGTCCTCGCCATGCGCAGCGAGGACCCCACCGGCTACGGCCGCCTCATCACCGATAAAAAGGGCCTCGTCACCGGCATCGTCGAAGACCGTGACTGCACCACAGCCCAGAAGAAAATCGACCTCGTGAACGCAGGCTGCTTCTGCGTCGATGCCGCCAAACTCGATAAATACCTGAACGCCCTCGACAACAAAAATTCCCAGAAGGAATACTACCTGACCGACATCATCGCTGTCGCCGCCAAGGCAGGCGTACGCTGCGCGTACGTCGAAGGCGAACCGGGCGAACTCATGGGCATCAACTCCCGCGCCCAACTGGCCGAGGCTGAAAGCGAAATTCAAAGCCTGCTGCGCGCACAGGCGCTGTTCAACGGCGTCACCCTCATCGACCCCGTCACCGTCTATTTCGCCATGGATACCGAGCTCGGCACCGACGTCGTCATCGAACCCAACGTCTTCTTCGGCCCCGGCGTGACCGTGGGCAACGACGTCACCATCCACGCCTTCACGCATATTGAGGGTGCGCATATTGCGCACGGTGCCAGCATTGGCCCCTTCGCCCGCATCCGCCCGAAATCGGCGGTCGGCGAGAAAGCCGTCATCGGCAATTTCGTTGAGGTCAACCGTTCCACCGTCAAGGCGGGTGCCAAATCCAAGCATGTGAGCTATCTGGGTGACGCCGTCATCGGCGAAAAGGCCAATATCGGTGCCGGCACCGTCATCGCCAATTACGACGGCTTCGACAAACAGGACACGGTCATCGGCGCCAATGTCTTCATCGGCTCCAATTCCACCCTTGTGGCCCCGCTGAAGGTCGGCAAGGGCGCGTACGTCGCCGCCGGTTCCGCCCTCACCACGGACGTGCCGGAAGATGCTTTGGCCGTCGCCCGCGCCCGGTCCGTCCTGCGTGACGGCTGGGCCAGTGAATACCGCGCCAAGAAGGCCGAAACCAAAAAAGTAAAAGGCCAAGGAAACAAAGGAAAAGCAAATGCGTAAGATCCTGCTGCTCGCAACCCTCGCCCTCGTCACCGCAACCCCGGCCCTCGCCTGCGACTGCCCCCCGGGCATGACCGCCCAGTCCGTGCTGGCCGACCACGCCTATTCCGTGGCCGACGTCACTGTCCGCGGCATGAACAAAAACAATGGCTGGAGCGCGCTGCAAATCAACGGCATCCGCCACGGCTTCCTGACCGCGCAGAACATCCGCGCCAAATTCAACACCGGCGCCTGCGGCACCGTCCCC
>JAMIFL010000041.1:0-4259 GCA_035906295.1 Alphaproteobacteria bacterium
AGGTCGTCATGGTCACCTCGCACGAGGGCGACGAATACGTCCTCCCCATGACGCAGGCCGGCGCACTCTCATACATCCTGAAAGACACGACCCCCGAAGACCTCATCGCCGCCGTCCGCAAGGCCGCAAAGGGCGAAAGCACCCTAAGCCCGCGCATCGCCCAGGCGCTCGTCACCGTCGTCAAAAAACAGCCGACCCTCCACGAAGACCTGACGGAACGCGAAATGGCCGTCCTCCACTGCATCGCCGAAGGCCTCTCCAACATGGACATCGCCGCCCGCCTCGCCATCTCCGACAAAACCGTCAAAACCCACGTCAGCAACATCCTCGGCAAACTCTACCTCACTGACCGCACCCAGGCCGCCGTCTACGCCTGGCACGAAGGCATCGTGAAGGAATAGGGAATCTAAATTAGCTTGAATAATAATGACTGTGAAATCGTGTCATTGGACCAAAACAAGCGATTAATTATTTTAATCGATCATAAAATTCTTCGTAGGCTCTATAATTTTCGAGGACACTTTTTGCCGGATCGTCAAAGTTTTTACTTAAAACTTTCTTTATAACGTTTAAAGCAGCCATTCTGGTGCATCTGCCCGTTTTTAAAACAGGGCAATCAAACATTTTCATCATTGTTTCACATAGGCTTTCCGCCCATTTTCCCAAAGTTTCCATTGAAGCTAAACTGGGGAGATGTCTAAATTTTTCTCGTGCGCTTTGTTTTAGAACCGCTTGGTGCGCGAGTACTTGGTGTCTGTATAAAATTAGTTGATTTAAATCTTTATTATTGTTTTGGGTAGGTGTGTTCATCTTTAATAATTTAAAAAATTCAATCTTAGTGGCATCAAAATTTTTTTCAAAATTCTCAAGAAAGAAAGGCGCTTTCTCAAAAATACAGATTGGAGCTTGAGAAAAAGTGTCCATGCTCAAATGCACTACATTATCTGGTTTAAGATTTAGTTCGAACCATTCTAGTAGAGCAGGCACGGTATGCTTTTCTTTATTCTTGGAAGACGTATCATAAAGTTTGCAAATAGTGAGAATAGCGACAATAAGAGCGTTATCTTGAACTGCGCCCCAAAAGATTCCGTGATTGTGTTCGTTTAATTCTCTGGCATGTTTGCTAATAGCTTCATCTATGCCTAGAGCGTCTTCAATTCTTATGGAGTTGAGAAAGACAGGTTTAATATATTCAAGCGCGTTCATATACGTGTCTTTCAAAGATTGGCGGATGGGGTGAGATTCGAACTCACGAACGGCTTTCGCCGTCGCCGGTTTTCAAGACCGGTGCCATCTGTATATCCTATTGTTAAATAACGATAAACCTATGTATCACTAAAAACTGTGTAAGGAAATGTGTAACTTGGCCGCTATGGATTGCCTCCAAATCTTCGCTTTAATTTTTCAGCCGGTAAGGCTTTGGCCCTAAGTTTTCCATCAGTGTGATGCCGTTAGGCTAAGAGAAATCTTTAGCGAAAGGCCGGTTATGTACACTTCCAAAACTTCAATTGATGATGTTCTGGCCAAGGTGCCGGCCGTAACGGCCGGTTTCTGGCTCATCAAAATTCTGGCGACCACGCTGGGCGAAACGGGCGGCGATGCGTTCTCCATGTCCATGAACCTCGGCTATCTGGTCAGCACCGGCATTTTCGCGGTCGTCTTCATCGCCGCCGCCTTCGCGCAAATCAAGGCTCGCGCGTTCCATCCTTACCTTTACTGGTTCACCATCATCGCCACCACCACCGTGGGCACCACGCTGGCGGATTTTGCCACGCGCTCGCTGGGCATCGGCTATACCGGCGGCTCCACGCTGCTGCTGGCGTTGTTGCTAGGCTCGCTGTTCGTCTGGTACCGCAGCACCGGCACCGTGTCGGTCAGCAGCATCACCACGCCGAAGGCCGAGGCGTTCTACTGGCTCACCATCATGTTCTCCCAAACGCTCGGCACCGCTTTGGGTGACTGGACGTCCGACACCATGGCGCTCGGCTATCTCGGTGCGGCGCTTGTCTTCGGCGCCATGCTCATCGTCATTCTGGGCGCGTATTACCTGACCGGCATTTCGCGCACCGCGCTGTTCTGGTCAGCCTTCATCCTCACCCGTCCCCTGGGTGCAGTGGTGGGTGATTTCCTCGACAAGCCGCTCGATCACGGTGGTCTGGCACTGAGCCGCTATACCGCCTCGGGCGTGCTTGTCGTGGCCATCATCCTCGCCATCGTCATCACCCGGCCCAAAGCCGGCAAGGCCCACTAAAGCGACTTGAGCGCCAGCGCGGACCCCGCGCCGGCGATGATCAGAAACCCAAGCATGAACCACAGCAGGTTGCGCTCGACATACGCGCGCGCCTGCGGCCGCAGGAACCGCATCACCGCCGCCAGCGGCACAAACCGCAAGCCGCGCGTGATGGCCGAAAGAAAGATGAACGCAGGCAAAGGGTAATGCGCCATGCCGCTGGCAATGGTCACCAGCTTGTACGGAATGGGCGTCAGGCCTTTGATGAGGATGATGAGCGCACCGTATTCCCGGAACAGCGCCTGAAACCGCGCCAGCCCCGTCTCCAGCCCATACCCGTGCACCAGCCACGCGCCCAGCGTATCCACCAGAAAATACCCGATGCCTACCCGAACACACCGCCCAGCACGCTGCCCGCCGTGCACAGCAGCGACAGCGACAGCCATTCCTGCGGCCTGCGCAGCACCATCGGCGCCAGCATGATGTCCGGCGGAATGGGGAAGAAACTGCTTTCAATGAACGCCACGCCGAACAGCGCCGCCTTCGCATGCCGCTTGTCAGCGGCCGCGATGATGCGCTCATGCAGGCGCGCAAACATCAGATGACGCCCTGCCACAGCAACAGCATCAGCACGATGCCCGCGACGATGCGGTAATACCCGAACGGCTTGAACCCGTATCGTCCCACAAACGCGATAAGCGTGTTCACCACGGCCAGCGCCGAAATAAACGCCACCACCGTACCCACCGCGAATAGCGGCAAATCATCCGCGCTCAAATGGTCGAAGTTCTTATAAAGGTCGTAAGCCGCAGCCCCGCAAATGGTGGGAATGGCGAGGAAGAACGAAAACTCCGCCGCCGTCTTACGCTCGACGCCCAGAAACTCGGCGCCCACGATGGATGCACCCGAACGCGAAACCCCCGGTATCAGCGCCGCCAGCTGGCACAAGCCGATACCCAGCGCCGTCTTGAAGGGCAGGGCGTCCATATTGAAGAACACCGGCGCTCGCGCGATGCGTTCCACTGCCAGCAGGATAACGCCGCCCACCACAAGGCTCACCGCCACAACCCATGGCGAAAACAGCACGGTCTTGATCCAGTCATGGCACAACAGCCCCGCCACCACCGCCGGGATAAACGCCAGCAGGATTTTCAGCGCCATTGCGCGCTCGTCCCTGTCCGTGAAAAACCCCGTCGCCATGCCGAACACCCGTTCGCGCCGCGCCCAGATAACCGCCAGAATGGCCCCAACCTGAATGAACACGTCGAACACACCTGAGCTGGCGGCATCCACCGCCCGGTTCAAAATCGCCTCGCCTACAATCAGGTGCCCGGTGGACGACACGGGAATGAACTCGGTTACGCCTTCAATCAGGCCCAGAATGGCGGCATCGATGTAATCACGCATGGGGCAGGGGTCTTTCAGGTTGGAAAACCCCCATTCCACCTGCCCAGCCTTAGCCGGGACTTAGGGCGCCCTAAGCCTCCCCTAATTTTTCCCCGTTACCATGAAATGCGCCATTGAAGCCCGCCCCGGCGGCGCTACAGTTGACCCATAGAAACCAGCCAGCGGCCCCATGCGCCTTTTACTCATCGAAGATGACCGAATGCTCGGCGAGTCCATGGACACGCTGCTGCGCAAATCCGGCTATGCGGTCGACTGGGGCGGCAGCCTCGACTTCGCCAGCAACGCGCTGGCCACCACCGAATACGATTTGCTGATACTGGATTTGGGCCTCGCCGACGGCGATGGCGCGGCCGTGCTCAAACAGGTGCGCGAAAAGGGCAAAAACCTGCCCGTCATCGTCGTCACCGCGCGCGATGCGCTGAAGGAAAAAATCAAACTGCTCGATTTGGGGGCCGATGATTACGTCCTGAAACCCTTCGCCTTCGAGGAGCTTGAGGCCCGCATCCGCGCCCGCCTGCGCCGCGGGCAGGACGGCGCCATGCCCGTCATCGCCATCGGCGCGCTGTCCATCAACCCCGCCGATAAAACCTGCACGCTGGACGGGCAGGAAGTGCTGCTTTCC
>JAMIFL010000042.1:0-2614 GCA_035906295.1 Alphaproteobacteria bacterium
TGCGTTTCCGGGTGTCTTGCCCGCTTTCAGGCTGTTGGCAGGGGCGGACGCGGTCACTTCCTCGGTGATGGAATTCCATGCGCCGCACGCGTCGCAATGGCCGCTCCAGCGGGGGTGAACGGAACCGCAGTTCTGGCAGGTGAATGAAATCTTTGGCTTGGCCATGCCGGAATCGTAGCAAGTTCGGTTTCGCTACGCCAGCGTTTATTCACGTTTTGTTCTTATTTCGGCGTTGGGCAATTTGTTAACGATTGGGCCTCATAGTCCTGCCCGAACCGAAACAAACCAAAACCGATAAGGAATACGCATATGGCTACCATCCTCACCCTCTCCCCCTCCTTCATGGCCGAAGCGCTGCGCAAGTCCGGCAACGAGCATGGCGCCCGCGTCGGCGTGACGCAGACCGGCGGGCTGGTCGCCTATACCCAGTCCTACCAGTTGCCCGAAGGCGTACAGCCGGAAGACGTCACGCGCATGGGCGAGCGTGACGACAGCATCGTCGTGGGCGTGGCGCGCGGCGATACGGGTTTCGAAATCATCGATCAGCGCGGTCAGGCGACGGAACACCACGCCGGGCTTGCCTTCAAGGCGCAGGCCGTGCGCCGCGCCGCCCACGGGCAGGTCGTGCCGCAGGCCGCGAACAGCCAGACGTTCAATCCGAAGCTGGCTTTGAAAATCGCTTAATAATCCACGCGTATTAAATACAGACCGTCCGCCGGGGCCGTAGGGCCGCCCGCGCGGCGGTCGCGCGCGTCCAGCGCGGTTTTCACGTCTTCGGGCGTCCATTTATTGTCGCCCACCTGCATCAGCGTGCCCACCATGTTGCGCACCTGATGGTGCAGGAACGATTTCGCCTCCGCATGGAAGCGCAGTTCGCGGCCGCCATGCGCGTCATAGGGCAAAACCTCTATATCCAGCCGGTCCAGCGTCTTTTCCGGGCTTTTGGCTTGGCAGTCGCTGTCGCGGAAGGTGGTGAAATCGTGGTGGCCCAGCAAAAATTTTGCTGCGTTCCGCATGGCATCCACATTCAGTTCGCGGCGATGGTGCCACATGCGGCCCTGTTCCAGCACCGGCGGCGCAAGGCGGTTGAGCACGCGGTAGGTATACAGCTTGTTTTTTGCGGCGAAGCGGGCGTGGAATTCCGGGTCCGTCTCCTCGGCTTTCAGCACCGCCACCGCGTGGGGGCGTGACAAAGCGTTGATGGCCTTGATCAGGTCGTAAGGCGTGACCGGGCGGTCTTCAAGGTCGAAATGGCATATCTGCGCTGCCGCGTGCACGCCCGCATCGGTGCGGCCCGCGACGTGGATGGTAATGCGCTGCTGGCAGAAGGCGAAAACGGCGTCTTCCAACACCTGCTGCACGGTGGGGGCGTTGTCGTCCTGCCGCTGCCAGCCGAAGAATTTGGCCCCGTTATATTCGACCGTCAGTTTCCAGCGTTGTGCCGTCATCCGAGGATATCGCCGGGTTTGAGGTAGTTGCCGTTGATGGCGGCGTTCGCGTCCATCGGCTTGCCGCCGTCGGGCTGTACCTGCATCAATTGCAGCGCGTCGCCGCCGCAGGCGATATGGCCCGCGCGGTTCAGCACCGTGCCGGGTTTGCCGCTGCCCGCCGTGGGTCTGGCGGCGAGGATTTTCAGGCGTTTGCCGCCCACGGTGGTGTAGGTGCCGGGCCACGGGTTGAGGGCGCGGATCTGGCGGCTGATGTCGTCGGCACCCCGCGTCCAGTCAATCACGCCCATTTTCTTGTCCAGCATGGGGGCGTAGGTCGATTGCGCGTCGTCCTGCGGAATGGGGTCCAGCGCGTCGATGTCGGCCAGCGTTTCGAGGATGAGCTTGCCGCCCATGACGCTCAGCGCGTCGTGCAGCATGGGCGTCGTGGTTTCGTCCGTAACCGGCACTGTGCCCTTGCGCAGCATGGGGCCGGTGTCGAGACCCGCTTCCATCTGCATGATGGTGACGCCGCTTTCGGCATCGCCCTTCCAGATGGAATGCTGGATGGGCGAAGCGCCGCGCCAGCGCGGTAAAAGGGAGGCGTGGATGTTGATGCAGCCGTATTTCGGCGCGGCCAGCACCAGCCGCGGCAAAATAAGGCCGTAGGCGGCCACCACCGCCACATCTGCATTCAGTGCGGCAAATTCATGCTGCGCCTGTTCGCCGCCTTCGTCCTTGATGCGGAACGAGCGCGGCGTGCGCACGGGAATGCCGAGGCGGTCGGCGGTTTCGTGCACCGGGCTTTTCTGCACGGCGTATCCGCGGCCCGCGGGCCGCGGCGGCTGGCTGTAGACGGCGATGATGTCATGGGCGTCGTTCAGCGCGTCCAGCGCCGGCACGGCGAAAGCCGGCGTGCCCATGAAGACGATTTTCACAGGATGGTCCCCGCGCTCTTACGCTCTTTATCAAGGCGCTTGAGCAGCATGTCGCGCTTAAGGCGCGTCAGGTAGTCGATGAACAGTTTGCCGTCGAGATGGTCGATTTCATGCTGCAGGCAGGACGAGGCGAGGTTCTTCGCCTCGATTTCCGCTTCCTTGCCGTTCATGTCGATGTATTTGACGCGCACCATGCGCGGGCGTTCCACGTCGGCGTACTGGCCGGGGATGGACAGGCAGCCTTCCTTG
>JAMIFL010000043.1:0-9183 GCA_035906295.1 Alphaproteobacteria bacterium
GTCCCCGCGCGCGACCCGGCCAAAGGCAAGCTCAAACCGCTCGCCCCGGCCCCCGGCACCTACGTGCGTAAAAAGGCATGAACCCCGGCATGGCGTGAACAGGCCGTTTGCTTGGCGCCCCCTCATTATCCGGGCGCTTTCCCCGAAATTTGCCTTTTTGCCGCAGGGGGATTATGTATTATTCGCCCCGGCAAACGAGGGATAGAGGATAAAACCATGTCACTGACCAAACGCTTTGCAATCACCACCGGCGCCGCTCTCATCGCCGCCATGGCCGCCTTCACCACTGTCGATGCCCGCCCCGGCGACCCGGACGGCGAAGGCCCCGGCTGCGGCTGCAACAACGGCGGAACCAACACCGGCAACGGCGGCAACAACAATTCCCGCGACAATCTCGACCTGTGCGTCGTGGCCCCGCAGGTGCTTTACAATGACGGCGCCACCGTCGTCTTCCGCGGCCATATCGAACGCTGGGAAGATGGCCGCAACAACAGCGGCAACGAGATTGACGTCTACAACCAGTTCGTCCAGGTCAGCGCCCAGAACTTCCAGACCATGATGTCCCGTTCCGCATCCGTCCGTGCCTCCGGCCTCTTCGGCTTCGGCGGCAATGACGAACGCGTCTTCCGCCTCGGCACCGGCGATGACAACATCGCCGACCCCGCCTTCATCGAACAGGCCTGCACCCGCCAGTTCGGTCGCCTGCTCGGCCGCTACGGCGCAACCCTGACGACGCAGCCCGCCCCCGCCGCCCTGAACCCGTAATCGCAGAACGGCAGCGAAACAAAAAAACCGCCCTTCCCGGGCGGTTTTTTCATGGCGTCACAACTTTCATGGCGTCACGTTCTTGTGCCTCTGCCCCAGCCGCACGTAATGCGGCCCCGACCACGCCATCATCGCGTAGTCTTCTTCATTAAGGTCACGCAGGTATTTCGCGGGCCGCCCGGCCCATAACTGCCCCGTCGGCACAATTTTGCCCGGCGTCACCAGCGCCCCCGCCGCCACGAACGCGCGGGACCGCACCACCGCCCCGTCCATCACGCAGGCCTGCATGCCCACATACGCGTCGTCTTCAAGCCGGCAGTCATGCAGCAGCGCCATATGCCCCACCGTCACATTGTCGCCGATATGCGTGCCCGCCCCCCGCGTGGCGACATGAATGACCGTACCGTCCTGAATATTGGTGCCGCGCCCGATACGGATGACATTCACGTCACCCCGAATGGTCACGTTGTACCAGATGTTGCTGTCGGCCCCGATGGTCACATCCCCCACCACCACCGCGTTGGCGGCGATGTAGGCGCTCTCGTCAATCACCGGCGATGCACCCTCATAAGGCAGGATAATGCTCATCAAACGCTCCCCAGCGCCGCCAGCCACAACAGCGCGCCGATCACGGCGAACGGCGCGGTTGCGATATAAAGCGGCTTATAAGAAAAATTCTGCATCCTGATTTTCAACGGCTGCTCCCGGTGCACCAGAATGGTTTCGATACTGCCTTTGGCCTTGTCGCGCACGCTGTCGCGGTCGGTATAAAACCCCGGCGCGGATTGGTAGTCGCGCCCATGGAAACTATAGGCGTAAACCGGCCTGTAACGTCGCTTCCTTGCCGATTTCTGGACACCCACAATCGTCCCCTGCGTGGGCACGCCATGCGCCTCCCACATGCGCCTGCGGTAAAACAAAGTCGCCAGCGGCGCGATGAGCGCGGAACCGAAAATGAAAAGCACAAGGGCAACCATGCCCCAAAGTCTAATGCCTCAGATGCGGGGCCGCAACTTGGCAAGGCGCTGGTTATACACGGTGCCCGTGCGTTCGCCTTCAAGGCCCTTGCCAATGGGCCGTTCCAGCCACCCGCTGCCCGACCAGTTGTTCTCAAGCAGGCCAAGGCCCCCGCGCCTGTAAATTGAAATCTCCTCCGCGCAGAATTCAAGGAAGCGCGAAACCTTCTCCGGCTGCGCCGTGTCCACCGCCCGGTCCCACCCTTTGCCCGATTTCGGCAGGCACGCAACCGCCATATCGTATAACGGCCTGTAAAATGCCGCCTGCACGTCGCTGGGGCTGATGTTCTTCAGGTTCTTCACGTCGTTCATGCCGGGGCGCATGCGGCTGTCGCGCGGGCGGGTGTATTTGCGCGTGAACGCGCCGCGGTCCAGCACCACCGGGAAATCCAGCCCCGGCAGGTAACCCACATTCTCGCCCTTCACGTCCTCGAACACCACGCCCTCGCCTTCAAGGTCCATGCTCAAATCGTGCGCCACCTCGCTGTCGCCCGAAGGGCGCACGCCCGGCAACAATTCAATGCGCACGCCATACTGGTTCAGCATCCACACAGGCCGCAGCACCTGCGGATGGTCCGGCGGCGGCACCCCGTCGCGCAACGTATCGAACCGCATCACAAGCCCGTAATTGTTCAGGAACAACAAAAGACAGCTCGTTCCCTCGACGAACTCGTCCGCCAGCGGCAACGGCAACTGGAACACGTCGAACGCCGCCAGCACCGGGCGCAACGCTTCCGGCTGGTCGTTGATGTTCTTGCGGAACGCGGAAAGGAACGGCTGGTCCATGCCCTTCGCGGCCCGCGCAAAGGAAGTCAGCGCACGCTTCATGAATTATTATGTAAAGAATAAGAAAATACGAAGCAACTTAAAACTCAATCCCCGAAATCATCCTCATGCACCAGCCCGGTGGGGATATGCACCGCCCCCACCTCCAGCATATCCCCCGCGGCATAATGCACCCGCTGGAACCCGTCATGCTGTGCGATGTGCCGCACCTGATCGAGGTTGATGCGATACATCACCCCATCCCGCCCCAAAGCATTCACGAAACGCGCCATCGAAATCTCCTTTGCTGGACATGTAAGGGTAAATAAAAAAGGGCGCCGGTAAAGGCGCCCTTTTTGAAAAGTATGCGGTAGCGATTAACGCTTCGCCCACTGTCATACTGGCTAACGCGTTAGCGTTTAGCCCACTGTTTCGAACGGCGTGCTTTATGCAGGCCGACTTTCTTACGTTCGACGACGCGCGAGTCACGGGTCAGGAACCCGGCTTTCTTCAGCGCCGAACGGTAGGTTTCAGGGTCGTAAGCGTTCAGCGCGCGGCTGATGCCGTGACGAACCGCACCGGCCTGGCCGGACAGACCGCCGCCCGTGACCGTGCAGAACACGTCGAACTGGCCGACGCATTTGCCGATGAGGAACGGCTGGTTGATGACCAGCAGGTGGGTGTGACGGGCGAAGTAGTCTTGCTGCGACTTGCCGTTGACCACGATCTGGCCGCGGCCCGGCTTCACCCACACGCGGGCGACGGCGTCTTTACGACGGCCGGTGCCGTAGGAACGGCCCAGCGTGTCACGCTTCGGTTCGCGCTTCGGCTGGTCGTTGGCGACCGCCGGGGCTGCATCGGCAGCAGCGGCAGCCGGTGCCGCGGGGGCGGCCGGAGCAGCCTGCGCCACTTGCTTGATGTCCTCGAGGGACTTGACGGTTTTGGATTTGGTTTCTTTTTGGGCCATGGTCTATCTCCTTAGCCGCGCTTGTTCTTGGGGTTCATTGCAGCAACATCCAGTGCGACCGGCTGTTGTGCTTCATGCGGGTGGGCGGTGCCTGCATAAACGTGCAGTTTGCCCATTTGCTTGTCGGCGAGTGCCGAGTCTTTCGGCATCATGCGCTCGATGGCTTTTTGCAGCACGCGCTCCGGGTGCTTGCCTTCGAGGATCTGGCCCTGCGTACGGCCTTTGATGCCGCCCGGGTGGCCGGTGTGCCAGTAGAAGACGCTCTGGTTCTTCTTGTCGCCGGTGATTTTCACTTTCTCGGCGTTGATGATGATGACGTTGTCGCCCGTGTCGATGTGCGGGGTGAACATGGCGCGGTGCTTGCCGCGCAGAATTTTTGCGACGATGCTGGCCAGACGGCCCAGCACCACGCCGTTGGCGTCGATGAGGTGCCAGTTGGCCTTCACCTCGCCCGGTTTGGCGTTATAGGTTTTCATTGTTACACTACCTTGGTTGGCGTTGTTATTGCGCGCCTCTTATGCGCGATACCGCCGCCAGCGTCAAGGAAAAACCGCCATTTTCTTTAGCGGTATCATAATACCACATCGCCGGAGAGCTGCAATGACCAAAGACGCCGCCAAACACTTCAAGGGCCTCGAAACGCTGGCCCTGCATGCAGGCACCCCGCCGGACCCGGTCACCGGCTCCCGCTCCATGCCCATCCACCTCGCCACCGCCTTCGTCTTCCGCGACGCGGCCCACGCCGCCGACCTCTTCGCGCTGAAGGAAATGGGCTACTCCTATTCCCGCCTCACCAACCCCACCGTCAACGCGCTGGAGGAACGCCTTTCCGCGCTTGAAGGCGGCATCGGCGCCACCTGCGCCGCCTCCGGCCACGGCGCGCAGGTCCTCGTCTTTTCCGCCATCATGCAACCCGGCGACCATGTCGTCGGCTCCTCCCGCCTCTATGGCGGTTCGGTCAACCAGCTTAAAAACGTCTTCCCCCGCACCTTCGGCTGGCAATCCACATTGGTGGACCCCGACCACGTCGATAACTTCAAACGCGCCATCACCGACAAAACCAAGGCCATCTTCATCGAAGGCATGGCCAACCCCTCCGGCGTCATCGTCGATATCGAGGCCATCGCCCGCGTCGCCGAAGACGCCGCCATCCCCCTGATTGTCGACAACACCCTCGCCACCCCAGTCCTGTGCCGCCCGCTTGATTACGGCGCGCATATCGTCACGCACTCCACCACCAAGTTCCTCTCCGCCCACGGCCACGCCATGGGCGGCGTCGTCATCGACGGCGGCAAGTTCGAGTGGTCCAGGCATAAGGACAAATTCCCGACGCTCGGCCACCCCGACCCCAGCTATAACGGCATCGTTTTCGCCGACGTGTTCGGCAAGGCCGCGCTCTACGTTCACAACCACGCCGTGGGCCTGCGCGACCTCGGCATGACGCAACAACCCATGAACGCCTTCCTCACCCTTCAGGGCGTCGAAACCCTGGCCCTGCGAATGCCCCGCCACTGCGAAAACGCGCTGGCCGTGGCCCAATGGCTCGAAAAACACCCCAAGGTGGAATGGGTCAACTACGCGGGCCTGCCCTCCAGCAAATACCACCAGCTCGCCCGGAAATACCTCAAGGGCCTCGGCGGTGCGGTCTTCACCTTCGGCGTAAAAGGCGGGCACGAGTCAGGCAAACGCATCGTCTCCTCCATGAAGCTCTTTTCCCACGTCGCCAATATCGGCGACACGCGCTCCCTCATCGTCCACCCGTCTTCCACCACGCACTCGCAATTGACGGATGAACAGAAAAAATCCCTCGGCATCGGCCCCGAAGCCGTGCGCGTCTCCATCGGCATCGAAAGCGTCGCCGACCTGATTGCCGACCTCGAACAGGCGCTGGGGCAAATCTGATGCTGTGGCAATCCGGTCGCCGTTCCTCCAATGTCGAAAACCGCCGCGGCCTTCCCGGTGGCGGATTGGGCGGCAAGCTGGGCGGCGGCGCGGGCGGCATGTTCCTCATCGGCATCGTCGTCTGGGCCTTGGGCGGCAACCCCATGGGCTTCTTCATGGAAGGCGCGCAGCGCGCCATGGTCCAGCGCAGCGCCCACTCCACCCTCACCCCGGAACAGGAAAACGAACAGGCCGACTTCGTCTCCGTCGTCCTCGCCTCCACCGAAGATGTATGGACCGCGCAGTTCGCCCAGTACAACGCGCTCTACCGCTACCCCTCGCTGGTTCTGTTCACCGGCTATGTCGACAGCGGCTGCGGCTCCGCGCAATCCGCCATGGGCCCGTTCTACTGCCCGCGCGATGAAAAAGTGTATCTCGACTTAGGCTTCTTCCAGACCATGGAAGACGAACTCGGCGCCCCCGGCGACTTCGCCCGCGCCTACGTCATCGCCCACGAAATCGGCCACCACGTCCAGACCATCACCGGCGCCATGGCGCGCTGGGACGAACAGCGCCGCACCGCGCGTGGCCGCGTCGCCGCCAACGCCGTCTCGGTCCAGACCGAACTGCAGGCCGACTGTCTCGCCGGCGTCTGGGCGCACGACGCAAATAAAAAAACCACCATGATAGAACCCGGCGACATCGCCGAGGCGCTGGCCGCCGCCGCCAAAATCGGTGACGACGTCCTGCAGAAAAAGGAAAAGGGCCACGCCATGCCCGACACCTTCACCCACGGCACCGCGGCCCAGCGTCAGGCCGCTTTCCATCGCGGCTTTGAAGGCGGCACCCTCGACATCTGCGGCATCCGCTGATTTATTTTTGAACTCTTTCCATCCGGGATGCGTTGTACCGTCATCCACAATCGGAAGGAGCGTCCATGCAATTCCACAAATCCCGTCTGGCTTATGCCTTCGCCGCTGGCCTGATGCTGGCAGCGCCCATGGCGCATGCTGACATTGTCGGCTTCACCGCCAATGACCGCGACACGCTGGCCGGTTACGTCCGCACCCTGCCCGCCACTGAAACGAAGGCGCAGGGTAAATACCGCGTCGGCGAAATCATCCCCGTGTCCGACGGCATGGAAGCGCTGCCCAACACCATCGCCAGCCGCATCAGCCCCGCGCCGGACGGCTACGCCTACGTGCAGGCCGGCAGCGATGTCTACCTCATCAACAACCAGCGCCAGATCGTCGACCGCGTCGGCACCCGCTAACCATCTTTAACCCTGAAGGAGAGTATCCAATGACCATCAAGAAAATCATGTTCTACACAGCCGCCCTCGCGGTTCTCGCCTCCCCGGCACTCGCTTCCGGCGGCGCCGGTGGCGCGGGCGGTTCCGCAGGCGGCTCCGGCTCGGCATCGGCATCCGGTCCGCTGGGCGATACGTCCGGCGGCCTCACCGGCTCTGGCTCCGGCTCCATGGCCGGTTCCAACGGTGAACAGGGCGTCAGCGCCACCATGGGCAGCAGCCTGAACGCCGACGTGAATACCGGCGTGGGCGCAGGCGCCACGGTCGATACCGGCGTCAACGCCACCGGCACCACCGCCAACCCTGACGACACCTCCGGCAACACCGACCCCGCAGGCGCCACGCTGGGCGGCAGCGGCAGCCTCGGCGGCACCGTCAGCCAGTAAGCGGGTTTTTAAATTGAAATCAGCGCCGGGGCGGCTCAACCGTCTCGGCGCTGATCCATTCCATGAACGGCGCATGCCCCTGCGCCATGTCCCACGAAATGACGCACGGCACTTCATAGCTGTGCAGCCCCTTGATGGCCGCCTCCACCTCCGCGAACAGCCCCTTGCGCGTCTTGAACAGCGCATACACTTCCCCGCTGTCCACAACATCACCCTTCCACCAGTAAAGCGACCGTCCGGCAGGCGGGATATGCGCGCATGCAACCAGTCGCTGCGCCAGCAACGCCCGCGCGATTGTCGCGGCCTCCTCGGCGGATGCGCAGGCGCACAGGATGATGATGTTTTCCGTTTCCATGCCCCCACGCTACGTCAGGCATTGGAACTTTCAAAGCCCGCATCTGTTGGGATGCGCGAACCCAACCAACAGGAGCAACACATGAAAAATCTCGAAAACCTTTTCGAAGATACGCTGCGTGACATCTACTACGCCGAAAAGGTCATCCTGAAAGAATTGCCGAAAATGGCGAAAAAAGCCGGCAACCCCGAACTGCGCACGACCTTTGAAAGCCACCTTGAGGAAACGCAGGGCCAGGTTGAGCGCCTTGAACGCATTTTCGAAATTCTGGGCAAAGCCGCGCGCGGCAAGAAATGCCCCGCCATCGAAGGCATCGCCGAAGAAGCCAAGGAAATCATGGAAGAAGCTGAAGACCAGGAAGTTCTGGACGCAGGCCTTGTCGCAGCCGCACAGGCTGTCGAACACTATGAAATGGCCCGCTACGGCACCTTGTGCGCGTGGGCGAAAAAACTTGGCAGGAACGACGTCGCAAAACTTCTTGAAGAAACCCTGAAACAGGAAAAAGCCGCCGACGCGAAACTGACCGAGGTCGCCGAGGCCGGCGTCAACGACGCAGCCCTGCGCAAGGCCGCCTGATACCAGCCACTTCCAAGGGGAAAAGGCCCGTGGGACGCGACACCCCGCGGGCCTCTTCTTTTGACCTTCCCGGAACGGCTTAAAAACGGCTAGTCTGTCGCGCAATGCAGACGCCCGCCTCAATCCTCCATTCCATCTTCGGTTACGATAGTTTCCGCGGCCAGCAGGAAGCCATCATCAGCCACGTCGTGGCGGGCGAAAGCTGCGCCGTCATCATGCCCACCGGCTCCGGCAAGTCGCTCTGCTACCAAATCCCGGCCCTGGCGCGCCCCGGCGTGGGCATCGTCGTCTCCCCCCTCATCGCGCTGATGAACGATCAGGTCGCAGCCCTGCGCCAGCAGGGTGTGCGCGCGGGCGCCCTCCACTCCGGCCTCGAAGCCCGCGAAAAAGCCCAGACATATGACGCCCTGCGTACCGGCAACATAGACCTGCTCTACGTCGCCCCCGAACGCCTGATGATGGACGACTTCCAGCAGCTCCTCTCCGAAATCCAGATAGCCCTTCTGGCCATCGACGAAGCCCACTGCATCAGCCAGTGGGGCCACGACTTCCGCCCCGAATACCGCCAACTGGCGGGCCTGCGCCAGCGCTTCCCGCACATTCCCTGCATCGCCGTCACCGCCACCGCCGACGCGCCCACCCGCGCCGACATCATGGCGCAACTGGGCCTGCCCACCATCTTCACCGGCGGCTTCGACCGCCCCAACATCCACTACGCCGTAACGGTCAAGGACAGCCCCCGCCAGCAACTCGCGGCCTTCCTGAAAACGCAGACCGGCAGCAGCGGCATCGTCTACTGCCTGTCGCGCAAGAAGGTCGAGGAAACCGCCAACTGGCTGCGCGATCAGGGCTACAACGCCTACGCCTACCACGCAGGCATGGACCCCCGCGTGCGCGAAGAAAACCAGATGCGCTTCCTGCGCGAAGACGCCGTCATCATGTGCGCCACCATCGCCTTCGGCATGGGCATCAACAAACCCGACGTCCGCTTCGTCGCCCACATGGACCTGCCGAAAAATATCGAAGCGTATTATCAGGAAACCGGACGCGCAGGGCGTGACGGCCTGCCCTCAACCGCATGGATGGTTTACGGCATGCAGGACGTGGCCCTCCAGCGCCAGATGATAGATCAGGGCGAAAGCCCCGAAACGCAAAAACGCGTC
>JAMIFL010000044.1:0-2503 GCA_035906295.1 Alphaproteobacteria bacterium
CATCACCACGGGCATGGTGCTGGCGCCGCGGGGCATAGGCACCATGGTTGCGATGATGCTGGTGGGCAAGCTGATGAGCCGGACGGACCCACGCGGGCTTATTCTGTTCGGGCTGCTGCTGACCGCGTACACGCTGTGGGAGACGAGCCGGTTCAACCTCGAGGTGCCGATGGCGGACATCATCCGCGTCGGGGTCGTGCAGGGGTTCGGCATGGGGTTCGTGTTCGTGCCGTTGAGCGCCCTCGCCTACGCCACGCTGGACCCTAAATACAGGAACGACGCCACGTCCATCTTCAGCCTGATGCGGAATATCGGGTCGTCGCTGGGCATCGCGGTCATGATTGCGCTGGCCACGCGCAACAGCCAGATCAACCACGCGGAGCTTGGGGCGTTCATCAACCCGTTCAACCCCATCATCGGAACGGCCATGGACGGCCTTCAGAGCGTCACAAACATGAGCGATACCGGGGTTGCCGCGTATATCAACAGCGAGGTTACGCGGCAGGCCACGGCCATATCGTACCTGAACGATTTTCATCTTATGATGTACGTGGTTCTGGCTTCGGTGCCGTTGCTGCTTTTGATGAAGGCGCCCGCGAAGCAGAAGAAACAGGATGATGCGCACCCGGCGGTGATGGAATGACGAACGACGCAGCCTTGCTTGAGCTTAAGAACATCAGCCGCCATTACCAGAGCGGCGACACGGTGGTGAAGGCGCTGGACGATGTTTCCATCAGCATCCGGGCGGGCGAGTTCGTGGCCATCATGGGGCAATCGGGTTCAGGCAAATCGACTTTGATGAACATTATCGGCTGCCTCGACAACCCGACGGGCGGTACTTACCGCGTGCGCGGGCGCGAGGCTTCGCAGCTTACGGGGGACGAGCTGGCGGCGCTGCGGCGCGAGACGTTCGGGTTCATCTTCCAGCGTTATAACCTGCTGGCGACATCGAGCGCGCAGGAGAACGTGGAAATTCCGGCCATTTACGCGGGGCTGCCGAAGGCGCAGCGGGCCGCCCGCGCGCAGGCATTGCTGGCGGGGCTGGGCCTTGGCGACCGGGCGGACCACAGGCCCAACCAGCTTTCGGGCGGGCAGCAGCAGCGCGTGGCGATTGCGCGGGCGTTGATGAACGACCCGCCGCTTATTCTGGCAGACGAGCCGACGGGGGCGCTTGATTCCCGTTCCGGGCAGGATGTGATGGCGCTGCTGAAGGATTTGAACGCGCAGGGGCGCACCATTGTTTTGATTACGCATGACGAGCACGTGGCGGCGCATGCGCGGCGCGTGGTGCGCATTGCGGACGGTAAGATCGTTGAAGACAAGGATACGCAGGGCGACCTGAGCGCGAGCCCCCTGCCCGCACCTGCGACCGTGCGCAATGCCGGGTTCGGGGCCGAGACCATCGAAGCCGTGGTGACCGCGCTGCGGGCGCTTAAGGTGAATATTTTCCGCACCATCCTGACGCTGCTGGGCATCATCATCGGGGTTGCGGCGGTGATTACCATGCTGGCCATCGGCAACGGGTCGAAACAGACGGTGCTGGACCAGATCAGCGCGATGGGGACGAATTTATTGTCCATCCGCCCCGGCGCGCCGGGGATACGGTCATCGGGCGATATTGCGACCATGTCGCTGGCGGACGCCAGGGCGCTGGAGGGATTGCCGAACGTGGACATCGTTTTGCCGGAACGGCAGGGCGGCAAGACCGTGCGTTTCGGCAATACGGATTACGCCACGCAGATTCAGGGCACGGGCGCGGGCTTCCCCTCCGCGCGGGACTGGCCGCTTGCGACGGGTAATTTCTTTACCGACACGGATGTGGACGGGTACGCCGCGGTGGCGGTACTGGGCAAGACCGTAACCGACATTCTGTTCCTGGACGGAAACGCCACGGGGCAGTACATTCTTATCGGCAACGTGCCGTTTCAGGTTATCGGCACGCTGGCGGGCAAAGGGGCCGCGCCGTGGGGGCAGGACCAGGACAACGTGGTGATGGTGCCCATCACCACCGGGCTGACGCGGCTGTTCGGCAAGACGTACCTGAGCAGCATCACGGTGAAGGTGGCGAGCACCCAGACCATCGGCGACACGGAAGCCGCCATTACGCAGACGCTGAAGGGCCTGCACAACACGGAAGATTTCCAGGTGCGCAACACCGCGTCGTTCCTTGAGATGGCGACGGAGACGCAGAATACGCTGACCATTCTGCTGGGCGCGGTTGCGGCTATTTCGCTGCTGGTGGGCGGTATCGGGGTCATGAACATCATGCTTGTTTCGGTTACGGAACGGACGCGCGAAATCGGCATCCGCATGGCGACGGGGGCGCGGATGCGCGACATCATGATTCAATTCAACACCGAGGCCGCGGTCGTGTGCACCATCGGCGGCATACTCGGCGTGGTTATCGGGCTTACGGCGGGGTGGGTTATTTCGCTGTTCGGCGTCAATGTCCTGTTTTCGGTGCCCCCGGCGCTGCTGGCGTTTTCATGCGCGGTGGCCACGG
>JAMIFL010000045.1:0-7825 GCA_035906295.1 Alphaproteobacteria bacterium
GGCCGGAATTGCCGCCGGTGACCTGCGGGAATTTGGCGAGGGCGCGATCGAGCGAGAGTTTCAGCTTTTCGGGATTGCCGCTGCCGTTGCGCAGGAGGGTTTCGACCAGTGCCGCGTCGTCATCGAGCATGACGCGCAGGAGGTGTTCAGGCTCAAGGCTGGGGTTGTTTTTGCGGGTGGCGAGGGTTTGCGCGGCCTGGAAAAAGCCACGGACCTTCTCGGTCATTTTTTCGAAGTCCATTTTAGGCACCTTTCGTATGCGAGACCTTTTACAAGCGTCCCATGATTTGCGGCCGCCTTAGACTGGAAGCACGGCCTTATGAGACGATGATATAGGATTTAATTCCTTAACGCAAGTGGGCTGGCAAGTTATTGATGTAGAACGGTAATCGGGGCTGTTCAGTTCGTTTGCGCGAATTTTATTTCACCGCGCAAGCTTTTGTTTTCATTCATCAATATAGCAGAATCACTCAACGATGGCCACAGGATCGTTGCGGTGTTTCTGGACGCGGCGGATGACGACGATGCCGAGGCCCGCGAGGATGAGGCCCGCGCCGACCAGCAGTTGCGGCGTGGCCGGGGTGCCGAGGAAGGCCACGGCGATGGCAATGGCGATGGGCGGCATGAGCAGCGTGAAGCAGGTGACGCGGGCGACCTCGTTGCGCGAAAGCAGTTTCTGCCACAGGCTGTGCGACATGCTGACGAGGATGATTTGATAGGCGAGGACGCCGCCCACGACCCACCAGTTGGCGGCGCGCATCATGTCGATAGCCCCCTGCCCGCCCAGCACGATGGCGGCGAGCAAGGCGAAGGGGAACGAGACGCCGTTGATGGTGGCGATGAAGGTGGGCGCCTGCACGTAAGACAACTGGCGCATGCGGATATAGCTGTAGGCCAGCACGAAGGCGGAAAGCAGCGCCATGACGAAGCCTTTGGGGCTTGAGGCGACATCGGGCACGCCGAGCATGACCATGACGCCCGCGGCCCCGAAGCCGAGGCCCAGCATGGTGCGCCAGCCGAATTTTTCGCGCAGGAAAATCCACCCCATGATAACGGCGAACAGCGTCTGCGATTGCAGCAGCACCGCGACGGAGGCGGAATCGAGCGACTGGAGGGAGGCGAAGAGCAGGCCCTGATGGAGCACGCCCATGAGCACGCCCACGATGGCGATGCGGCGGAAGATGAGCCAGCCCGGCCAGCGGGCGAAAGGCAGGAAGATGAGCGCGGTGAGGCCGAAGCGGAGCGCGAGGCTGGCGTAAGGCCCAATCTGCATGACGCCCATTTTGATGACCGCGAAATGCGCGCCCCAGATGAGCATGACGATGAGGGCGAGCAGCGTGTCGCGGCGGTGGAGCGAGGCCATTGGGCGGGACTATCCGGTAAGATAAAAAAACCCGGGCGACTGGCCCGGGTCTTTGAAAATCTATGAAAAGATTCGGGCTTTTGTTAGGCCGTTTCGAGGGCCGGAGCCGCCGGGGCAGCCTTGAACAGGCTGGAGGGCAGGCCCAGATCGGCACGGTCGTTGTTGTTGCGGCCATCGTCGCGGCGGTCGGCACGGGCGGCCTGCTGCTGCGGCTGTTGTTGAGCCTGCGGCTGGTGCTGGTGCTGGACCTGCGCACCGCCTTCCGCGGTGTTGCCGTCCATCTCGGCATCATCATTCTGCGCCTGCTGGGGGGCCCACTGGGTGCCGCCCATCTGTTCGGCGAAGGTGTTGATCATGCGCTGGTAGTGTTCGGCGTGCTGCATGTAGTTTTCGGCCATGATGAGGTCGCCAGCGGAGTTGGCGTCTTTTGCCAGAGCGAGATATTTCTCATGCACCTGCCAGGCGGTGCCGCGGATGCGGACATCGGGGCCGTTGGAGTCGAACACCTGCATACGCGGCGGGACATTATTGCCGCGGCGGTGACCGCCGTTATTAGAGCCACCCTGGTTACGGCTTTTCATGCGTCGGTTGTTGTTGTGTCTCATGACCCTTGATCCTGACCTTTTTTTGTTATCGCGGGATACCCACAAGGTTATCCACACATTCAAAGCCTATGGTGTTCGTTCGCTTTTGCAAGGAAATCGTCGCTTGCGGGCGATGTGAGAGTCTTTTCAAACCCTTACAATTCCACACTTTCGATGCATGTTTGCGTATCTGCATCGGGCTTTTCGTTTTTCCGTGTGGAATGAGGCGACACTACGCAATCGGGCGAAATAACCACAAGGGGGGAAAATGTTTTATTTCCCTTGCGTGTCACACGCGCAGAACGACGACTCGTTCATGGCCACCGAGATCGCGCGCAACTTCGATAACGCGCAGCCCTGCTTCCGTGGCGAGTCGCGTCACATCGGGCATTTGGCCCGCGCCGCATTCGAACACTGCGCAACCGTCTAAATGCAAATAATGGCGAATCTGTGGAAAAACGATTCTGTACGGTGCGAGGCCGTCTGGGCCGCCATCAAGCGCGAGGGCGGGGTCGTAGAGTCGGACGTTGTCTTCGAGATTCCCGACCGCTTCGGTTTCGATGTAGGGCGGATTGCAGGTGATGCAATGGAACGTGCCGTGAATGGATTCCAGCCAGTCGGTTTTTACAAGTTCGACGCGGCGGTCGAGCCCGAGTTTGCGGAAGTTGGTTTCGGCGACGGCGAGCGCGCTGTCGCTTACATCGGCGGCGATTCCGGTGGCGGCGGGGTCAAGCGTAAGGAGCGCGGCGAGGATGCAGCCGGTGCCGGTGCACAAATCGAGAATATGCGCGCCGGGGGTGATGTGGCGGCGGGCGGCGTCAACGAGGGTTTCGGTATCGGCGCGGGGATCGAGCGTGTCTTGCGTGACGGTAAAGTCGAGGCCGTAAAATTCGCGGTGGCCGGTGATTTTGGAGACGGGTTCGGATTTCAGGCGACGGGCCACGGCATGGCGCAGGGATGCGTTTTCGGCGACGGGCGTTTCGGGTTTGAGGATGACGTCATCGGGCGCGGTGCCGAAGGCGTAGGCGATGAGGAGTTTTGCGTCGAGGTCGGGCGTGTCGGTGACGCCGCTTTCGCGCAGGGTTTTGCGCAGGGATTGGTAGAGCGCGCCCAGCGTCTGCATTTTACGCCTGCAAGGTGGCCATGCGTTCGGCCTGGTCTTCGCGGATGAGGGCGTCGATGATTTTATCGAGGTCCTGCCCGTTCATGACGCGGTCGATGCCGTGGACGGTGAGTTCGACGCGGTGGTCGGTGACGCGGCCCTGCGGGAAGTTGTAGGTGCGGATGCGTTCGGAACGGTCGCCGGAGCCGACCTGGCTTTTACGGTCGGCGGCGCGTTCGCTGTCCAGCTTCTCACGCTGGGCTGCGAGGATGCGGCTTTTGAGGATGGCCATGGCCTTGGCGCGGTTCTTATGTTGCGAACGTTCTTCCTGCATGGCCACCACCGTGTTGGTGGGGATGTGGGTGATGCGGATGGCGCTGTCGGTGCGGTTGACGTGCTGGCCCCCTGCCCCGCTGGCGCGGTAGGTATCGATGCGCAGGTCTTCGGCGCGGATGTCGATGTCGGCTTCCTGCGCTTCTGGCAGGACGGCGACGGTGGCGGCGGAGGTGTGGACGCGGCCCTGCGTTTCGGTCTGCGGCACGCGCTGGACGCGATGGACGCCGGATTCGAATTTGAGCCTTGCGAAGACGCCCGCGCCTTCGACGGAGACGATGGCTTCCTTGATGCCGCCGAGGTCGCTTTCGGACAGGTCCATGATGTCGAAGCGCCAGCCGCGCACGGCGGCGTAGGCCTTGTACATGCGCAGCAGGTCGCCTGCAAAAAGGGCCGCTTCATCGCCGCCGGTGCCGGCGCGGATTTCGAGGATGGCGTTGCCTTCGTCAGCCGCGTCTTTGGGCAGGAGGGCTATGTGCAGCGCTTCTTCCAGCGTGGGGAGACGGTTTTTGAGGGCGAGCCATTCTTCTTCGGCTATCGCTTTCATGTCGGGGTCGGACAAGAGGGCTTCGAGGTCGTCGCGTTCTTTCAGCGCTTCGCGGTAGGTTTGCGCGGCATCGACCACGGGTTGCAGGTCGGCGTATTCCTTGGAAAGTTTGGCGAATTCGCCGGCGCGGGCCGGGTCGGCCATGAGCGACGCCAGTTCGCGGTGGCGGTTCAAGATGGTTTCGATATGGGCTTCAAAGGCCATGTGTCAGGCGGGGGCCATGTGTCAGGCGGGTACGGCCACGTCCGCCGGGGCGGCGCCGGGAACGGCGAGCGAGAAGGCCAGATAGGCGCAGTAGATGCCCATGCAAAAATAGGCGCAGTTCATGAGCTGGCTGAAAAGGAAGCTGCCGCCTTCCCAGTTGGCGCTGGCGCGGATGGAGACGGCGGGCTTGCCGTTTTTGTGGCGGTGCAGGTTTTCGAGAATGAGGGCGGAGGCGATGACGACCATCATGACGGCGATGTCGGCCAGAAAAAACACGCCGCTGGCGAGCAGCGCGCCCTGTGCGCCGGCGATGAAGCCGACGACGCTGGCCAGCAGGCACGGCACGATGAGGACAAGGCCGATGTTGAGCACAAGCTGCGGCCACGAGGGTGTGTAGAACGGCGTGTAGAGTTGCGGCAGTTTCATGCGGCGGCCTTTTGGTTAGCTTCGATTTCGCGGGCTTTCGCCTCAACCTGATTGACGATGTGGGTGACCAGGTCTTCCTGGCCTTCCTGGATGCGGTGATGCTGTTCGCCGTTCAGGTAAATCTGGTGGGTGCCGCGGCCACCGCCGGTCAGGCCGATGTCGGTCATCAGCGCTTCGCCGGGGCCGTTGACGACGCAGCCGATGATGCTGACGGTCATGGGCGTGGTGACGTGGGCCAGACGTTTTTCCAGCACCTCGACGGTTTTGATGACGTCGAACTGCTGGCGGGCGCAACTGGGGCAGGCGATGACGTTGACGCCGCGGTGGCGAAGCCCAAGGCTTTTGAGAATGTCGAAGCCGACCTTCACTTCTTCCACCGGGTCGGCGGAGAGGGAGACGCGGATGGTGTCGCCGATGCCGGCCCAAAGCAGATTGCCGATGCCGATGGCGGATTTGACGGTGCCGGTGCGCAGGCCGCCCGCCTCGGTGATGCCGAGATGGAGGGGGTAGTCGCAGGCGTCTGCCAGCAACTGATAGGCGGCGACGGCCATGAAGACGTCGGACGCCTTGCAGGAGATTTTGAAATTGAAGAAGTCGTTGTCTTCAAGGATGCGGATGTGGCGCATGGCGCTTTCCAGCATCGCATCGGGGCATGGTTCGCCGTATTTTTCGAGCAGGTCGCGTTCAAGGCTTCCGGCGTTGACGCCGATGCGCATGGCGCAGTTGTTGTCCTTGGCGGCCTTGATGACTTCGCGCACGCGTTCGGGGGTGCCGATATTTCCGGGGTTGATGCGCAGGCAGGCGGCGCCGGCCTCGGCCGCTTCGATGCCGCGGCGGTAGTGGAAGTGAATGTCGGCGACCAGCGGGACCTTTGCGGCTTTGGCGATGGTTTTGAAGGCTTCGGTGGAGGCTTCGTCGGGGCAGGAGACGCGGATGATGTCGGCGCCCGCTTCTTCCATCAAACGGATTTGATTGATGGTGGCGTTGGCGTCGGAGGTGAGCGCGTTGGTCATGGTCTGGACCGTGATGGGCGCGTCGCCGCCGACGGGGACGTTGCCGACCATGATCTGCCGCGACTTGCGGCGGTTTATCATGCGCCAGGGGCGGTGGGCGGTGTGGTCCATTTTCATTGCGCTGCCTTTGCGGGGGCCTGCTTTGCAGGAGACGCGGTTTTGTTGGCGATGAGGGCGCCGATGGGGAGATTGCGCACGACGCCCTTGCGGCCTTCAAATACGTCGATTTTCTTATCATTCCAGAGGACGGTGACGGCGGCGGCGTTGCCGGTGGAAAGCGTGAGGCCGGGGGCGTGCGGGACGGTCCAGGTCTCATCCTTTTTCAGGACGCGGGAGAAGAGGATGGCGTCGGGTTTGGCGCTGTCGCGCACTTCGACCCAACTGGATTCCTTCGCCGAAATTTTCATCTGGCCTGAGGACACGGGCGCGGGCGCGATGGTTTCGGCGGCGGTGACGGGAAGCACGGGGGCCGGTTGCACGGCGGGGGTATTGGCGGTTTCGGCGACGACGGCGGGGATTTCGGGTTGCGGTTCGTCCGCCGTGCCACCGAGCAGCCAGAACAGCAGGCCGATGATGGATAGCGTGCCGATGGTGGCCGCGACCATCCACCACGCGGGCGAACGGCTTTCGGTGATGGGGATGGGGAAATTCAGGTCGCTGCGGGCGGTGTGGCCGATGACCTGCGATTTGAAGAGGTAGACCATTTTATCGCTGTCGAGGCGCAGATATTCGGCGTAGGTGCGCACGAAGCCGATGGCGTAGACGCGGCCCGGCAGGCGGGTGATGTCGCCCGCTTCGATGGCGGAGAGGTGTTCGGCGCGGATGTTGAGCTGGGCCGCCACGTAGGGCAGTTCCAGCCCGAACTGGATGCGCGCGCGGCGCAGCACTTCACCCACCGGCAGGTCGGTGTAGTGATCCAGTATGTTCCGGTCCACCATTTTGAGCTTGAGCATGGGGCCTTTATAGCGAAGGACCCTTGGGTTTTACAGGTATTTTTGGGGGTTATGCGGCGTCCAGCGCAAAGGCCGCATGCAGGGCGCGGACGGCGTTTTCGGCGTCCCCCTCCTCTATCAGCACCGAAATCTTGATTTCGGAGGTGCCGATGGCCTTGATGTTGATTTTGTGGGTGGCCAGCGTGTCGAACATCTGCAACGGCACTTCGGGGTGCGCGCGCATGCCGATGCCGATGATGGAGATTTTGGCGACCTTATCATCGACATGGATGTCACGGGGGGTGATGTCGGCGGTTTTGACGGCCTTGAGGGCGCGCGAGAGGTCGCCGCGCGGGACGGTGAAGGTGATGTCCGTCGTCTTGCCGTCGGGTGCGACGTTCTGGACGATCATGTCGAGGCTGATGCCAGCATCGGCCAGCGGGCGGACGGCGGAGGCCGCCACGCCCGGCTGGTCGGGGATGCCGAGAAGGGTAATCTTGGCTTCGTCCTTCGAGCAGGTGACGCCGGAAATAACGTGGGATTCGAGCATGTCTTCCTCCTTCACCAGAAGGGTACCGGGCAGGTCGCTGCCCACGGTATCTTCAAGGCTTGATAACACTTGCAGTTTCATGGCGCATTTCATGGCCAGTTCGACGGAACGGATTTGCAACACTTTCGCGCCAACGGAGGCCATTTCGAGCATTTCCTCGAAGGCAATCTGTTTGAGCTTGCGGGCTTCCTTCACGATACGCGGGTCGGTGGTGTAGACGCCGTCGACGTCGGTGTAGATGTCGCAGCGGTCGGCGTTCAGGGCGGCAGCCAAGGCCACGGCGGAGGTGTCGGACCCGCCGCGGCCCAGCGTGGTGATGCGGCCATCTTCGGAGATGCCCTGAAAGCCCGCGATGACGGGGATTTCACCCTGGCCAAGCGCGGTGTTGAGGGCTTCGGCCTGAATGTCGCGGATGCGGGCGCGGCCATGGGCCTGCGTGGAGATGATGCCCGCCTGCCAGCCCTGCCACGACCGGACGTTGAGCCCCCTCTTCTGCAAGGCGATGGCCATGAGGCCTGCGGTGACCTGTTCACCAGTCGCGACCACGGCGTCGTATTCGCGCGCGTCGTGGTCGGCGTGGAGTTCGTTGCACCATGCGACGAGCTGGTTGGTGACGCCCGCCATGGCGGAGACGACGACGGCGCATTTATGCCCGGCTTCGAATTCGCGCGCGACTTTTTCGGCGGCGTTTTCGATGCGCTGCAAATTCGCGACGGACGTGCCGCCAAACTTCATGACAAGCGTGGACATGTGGTTTAGATAAAGCCTATG
>JAMIFL010000046.1:0-7877 GCA_035906295.1 Alphaproteobacteria bacterium
CAGCGGAGCTGGAGTTCGCGCCGCCGGTCGTGCCCTGCATGACGGACGTGAAGTACGGCAGAGCGAGCAGCATGCCGCCGAAGCCGAGCTTGGCGATGCCGTTTTTCATCGGCGTCTGGCTGGGGTTTTCGACGTGCTTTTTCAGGTCGACAATGCCGAGACCCGCGAGGATCGCACCGCCGATGTAGGACACGTAGGTCAGAATGTCGACGACGACGCTGGTCTTGACCGAGGCGTCCTGCGCGTAGGTCTGAAGGCTGGCCGTTGCCATTGCATCGGTCGAGGTCAGCATCACGAGGCCACCGGCCATGGCGATGGTGCCAAGAGCGCGCACGCGTGCGGCCGACTTGGTGCGGGCATGCAGCATGGAGTCAACATACGCCGACGCCTGGTGCCCGATATTGGAGATGGAAACTTTCATTGGATACTCCTCCTGCCTGATTTGAAAAACGAATTAGCTAAATGTTACGGGAAGACTTGAAATTCCCAAAGAGGTTTGTACTGCATTGATGAAGCCGCCCAGATTGATGGCCAGCGAGCCGGCAATCAGGTGTGTAGCGACCGACATCATGCTGGCCTGCTGGCTGCCGTCGGCAAAAGCCTTGAGCAGAAACAGACCACGCACCACCGATAGGAACCCGATAACGGCCATGAACGCGAGGACGGCCGAAAACACGTTTTTAGCATTCTGAATCTGGTCGGCGTCGACGCCGACAGTGGACATAAAGCTGACCTGCGTCTTGGCCTGGCCGGCAAGGCCGAGAAGGCTTGAGTCCAGCATGGCGAGGAACTGGGGCAGCGACAGCAGGCAGCCCGCGACCACGAACATGGTGATGGTGCCGAAACTGAGGGGGCCGCGCGGGCCGTCCTGCGCCGTACGCACGAGGCGCTGGAGCGCGAAGAGCACCATGATGATACCGGCAATGTAGCTGAACAGTTCGATACCCTGGAACGCCGGACCCGCAATGTCGCTGACGAACGAGGTGATCATGCCGTCAAGGCTGCCCGCCTTGCCGGCCTTGCTGGACCAGCCGCTGTTGGAGATGGCGTCGCCGGTGGCGCCGAAGGTGCCGTAGACCACGTTGACGAGAATGGGGAAGGAGAAGAGCGCGCCGCCGACGCCCAGACGCTTCAGGCTTTCGGCCAGAGGCGCGTTGCCCGGATTGTCGATATGGGCGCGCAGCAGCTGGATGCCGCGCACTGTGAAGAAGACGCCGATGATGTACGCCGCGACGTTGGCGACGTCGACGAGGATCATGGTGTTGTTGATGCCGTTCTTGATGAGCGCACCAACGCCGGTACCGCCGGCGCCGGCGCCTTTGACCTTGTAATCGCCCATCAGGAAGATGTCGAAGACGCTGCCGCTGCTGCCCATGGTGCCCTGAAGCACGCTGGTCATGTAAGGCACGGCCAGCAGCATGCCGCCGAAGCCAAGCTTGGTGAGCGGGTGGCGCAAAGCGAGACCGCCCCCGCCCGTACCGTCAGCCAGACGGCGCAGTTCGCTGATGCCGAGACCCGCGAGGACGCAGCCGCTCAGGAACGAGATGTAGTTGATGATGTCGACGATGACGTTGGTTTTGTTCGTCGCGGTGGTCGCGTATTTGGTGAGGTTGAGGGTACTGCCGCCCGGGTCGGCGAAGGCCGAGGCCGCGGCCAGCAACACCGGCACCATGACGAGCATAAAGATTGCCCAGCGGTTCGCACTCGCTGCAATGGCGAAGGAAGACGACTTACGGACCTGGCGCGATTGGCGCATGTTATACAGTCACACCCTTTTGTTTTTCTTTATTAAAACATATAGGGGGCCGGGTTCGCAATGAATTCGCATTGCCTCAATTACTTTCCCTAACCCCGAGTTCATCATGCGCCGGGCCTGTTAAAGAATAGTTAAAATTTTAGATAAAATTTTATGGAATTTGAAATATGCGTTTTCGAACCACTTACGGTTATTCAAGGTAATATTCGACCGAGGTAACGACACGGACGCGTTTGTCGATGCTGGAGGATTCCATGGCATTGTCGTCGTCGCGGGCGTTGATCTGGAAGAGGCCCTGCGAGGCGCCCTTGATGCCGCCGACATGGGCGCCTGAATCTTCAGCGAATTTCTGGGCGCCTTCACGGGCGGATTTCGTCGCCTCGGCAATCATGGCGGGTTTGACGTCGTTCAGTTTGGTGAACATGTAGGACGGGCCGGTGCCCTGCGCGAGGATGACGCCGCGGGCGATGAGGTCGCCTACGTTACGGAACATCTTGTCGACCAGAGCCACGTCGGTGGTGCGCACCATGTAAGTGCGGGTCAGGAGGTAGCGGCCGTTCTGGATATTGTCGGGGCGGTATTGCTGGGCCAGAAGGTCGGTCACTTCCACTTTCTGGATGCGGACGGCGTTTGCCGGCAGGCCCTGCGCCTTCAGGAAGGCTTCGATGCTGGCGCCCTGCTCGTCGAGGGATTTCTGGGCTACGGCCAGATCGTTGTCGGTGACCGTGTACTGGATGGGCCAGATGGCGAGGTCGGCCTGCACGTCACGTTCGGCCACGCCGCGCACGGACACGCTGCGTTCGCCGCCGCGCAGGTGGATGAGACCGTTGGAAACGAACCAGCCGGCGACGGCCAGGCCTACGGCCAGCAGGGAAGCCGCGAAAAGCGTCAAGGCAGGGGCGGTTTTGCAGGTCTGGTCGGTCATGACGGCACGGGTCCTTATATATAGGGGTGTTTATTTCGCGGTGGCGCGGATGATTTTGAAACCTTCCGTGTCCGCCAGCAATGTGACCTTGGCGGCCTCGTTTTCAAGGATGGCCTCGTAAGGGAGGTGGCGGTTGGCCACGAGGTAAAGGTGTCCGCCGGATTTCAGCATCCGCAGGGCGGCCACGCAGAATTGCTGGCCCAGTTCGCGGTTTTCGTCCTGCTGGGTGTGGAAGGGCGGGTTGGTGATGACGTAGTCCATGGGCGGCAGGTCGTCCTGCGGCTTTGTCGCATCACGCCAGAGGGTGTGGAAGGGCACGGAGCATGCGCGTTCCTCAAGATTGAGGCGGCAGCATTCGACCGCGCGGGAATCGGCGTCGATGGCGTAAAGCTCAGTAATGCCTTCTTTTTTGGCCAAAGTCATGCTGAGGAGACCATTGCCGCAGCCGAGATCCGCCATAATGCCGGGCATGCCGTTGGGTAAATGGGACAGCAGAAGGCGGGAGCCGAGGTCGGGCCGGTCCCATGAGAAGACGCCGGGCGCGGTCCAGAATTCGCCGCGGTTATGCTTCACTTTCTGGATGGCGGCGCGTTCGGTCCAGCGGGTCAGCAGGGCGGTATCGCCGGTGCCCTGCCCGTCCATGACCAGAATGCGGCATTTATATTTGATGATGGTGCGGGCATCGGGCCAGATTTTCTGGATCTGGCGTTCCATGGCGGTGGCGCCGTGGGCGTTTTCCTGCGCGATGATGATGCGGCCATTTTCCGCGCGGTGGGCCGCTGCGAGGGCGATGAGGCCCAATGTTTCATCCGTCTGGCGTGTGGCGCGGATTAAAACAGTGTTAAATACACCGTTTATTGTGTTTTCTAGATTGTAACATGCGTTACTGCTGATTTTGACGTGGGCGTCATCTTCAGCGCCCGTTGCATTTAACACAGCAACAGGTGCATTGACGTCGCCAAGCTGTTCGACAGCATAGGTGAGCGCATCGGAAAGAACATCGAGACCGGCTTTAGGCATGGCCGGATGCTAGCGGAAAACGGGCAAGAGTCCAGCGTTTCAAGAATCGGGCGTTTCAAGAATCGGGCTTTTAAAGAGAGGCCCCCCGGCTGCTGCCGTCAATGGATGAGGAAGCCGCCGTCCTGTGCGTGGTAGGTACCCGGGTGGATGAGTTTGCGGCGGGCGACGTAAACGGAATGGAGGCTGCCGTCGATTTTTTCGACCCAGAAATCGAGAAACTTGCTGAGGACGGGGTATTGCGGGGCCAGGTCGTAATCCTGCCAGACGAAGGATTGCAGGATTTTGGGGTGGTCCGGCAAGCGGTAGAGGATTTCCGCCGTGGTCAGGCGATAGTCATGCAATTGCAGATCGAGGTCCGATGTACGGTCCATGGCAAAGGGTCCTTCCTGTAGCGCGCGGCGTTTCTTGCCGCTTTGTTTCAGTGTGGCAGGACAATTTTAAAGATTTGTAAACGGTTGGCGGTGCAGGCCTTTTATGTTTTTCATAATTGATATTTCGGGTAAAATAAGCTACAAAGCAGCATCGCAATCTTAGAAGGATTTTCACGCCATGACGTCGCAACTGAACCCGCAGGTCGTTTTCTGGGATTGCGACGGAGTGCTGGCCAATAACAGCGAGGCGCTGGCGATGCCGGTCGCGGGCATCATCCTGAACGAGGCGATGAAAGACCTGCACCCGGATGCGCCGCAGTTCGACATCGATAGTTTCACCACCAAGTACGCGGGCGGGCATTTCAGCCAGTTTTACGCCATCGCGGCCAAGATGCTGATTGACGCAAAGCTGGACGCGCAATTGCCGCCGGAAGCGGACCTCGACATTTTGAAAGTGGCGCGCACGGTTGAAGTGCTGACCGAGCAGGCCCTGCCCCCGGTGGACCTGAACGTGGCGTTGCAGACGCTGGACCGCGCGGGGCTTAAAATGTGCGTCGTCAGTTCCAGCGAATTCAACCGCGTGCTGCCGTGCCTTGATAAAATTTCGGGTTACGATTTCGGCGGGGCGTTCCATGAAGGCGGCCGCGTGTTCAGCGCCGCGGACAGCATGGAACGCGTGTTCGGCCGCCGCATCGTGAAGCCGGAGCCGGACGTGGCGTTCTTCGCCGCCAGCGCCATGGGCATCGGCGCCGAGCGCGGGACCAAGGGCATTGCGGTGGAAGACAGCGCATCGGGCGTGACGTGCTGGGTGCGCGCTGGCATTCCGGTCATCGGCTACACGGGCGGGGACCATATCCTCGACAAGCAGGCGCACGGCGCGATGCTGAAGGAAAAAGGCGCCATCGCGGTGTTCGACACCATGGCGGATGTTTCGCGCCACATCGTTTCCCTGCGGACGCCCGCGCCGGTGGCGAATGTCAGCGCCAAGGCCGCCGCAGGACCCAAATGGGGCCGCCCGGCGTAACGTTGACGGCCGGGTATGCGGGGCCTATACATCGGGCATGCCTGCATCCAAATTCAAAGCCGCGTTGTTCGACCTTGACGGTACGCTGGTGGATTCCGGGCGGCTGGTGGCGCAATCGGCCATCGACAGTTTCATGCATTTCGGCCTGCCCGTGCCGACGCATGCCGACGTCATCGCGTATATGGGCATTCCCATCGAGGTGTATTTCCCCAAGCTTGCGGGCGCGGACGTGTTCGCGCAGCATGACGCCAAGGCTGTGTTCGCGGATTACCGCACGCGATTCAAGGTGATGGTGGAAAGCGGCAGGCTGGAAGCGTTTAGCGGCATTCCTGAAATTCTGGCAGACCTGAAAGCGCAGGGCATTGCCGTGGGCATCGTGACCAGCAAGCTGACGGAACCGGCGGTGCATTCCTGCGAATTCGCCGGCATTGCCCAATATATCGACGCCTATGTGGGATCGGACATGGTGACGGGGTACAAACCCGCGCCGGACACCGTGCTGAAATGCCTGAGCCTGCTGGGGCTGGAAGCCGGGCCGGACATCGCCGTCATCGGCGATGCGGAAGGCGACATGGGCATGGGCAGCAGCGCCGGGGGCACCATCTGCGGCGTGACGTGGGGGGCGCATGACGCCGCGCGGCTTGGCCTTCATAACCCGGCCTGCATCGCGGATACGCGGGCGCAGCTACGCGCGTTTCTGGCCGTTTAGGCAAAAAATCAGAAAAGCCTTGAAATCTGACCGCTGCGGGGCATATATACCCGTCATTGGCACTCATTACGCATGAGTGCCAAAACAACCAACGGACAGAAAAAACGGAGTTACACCATGAAGTTTCGTCCTCTGCATGACCGGGTTCTCCTGCGTCGCATTGAGCAAAATGAAAAAACCGCGGGCGGCATCATCATTCCCGACACCGCGAAAGAAAAGCCCATGGAAGGCGAAATCGTCGCCGTCGGCACGGGTTTGCGCGATGAAACCGGCAAAGTCGTTCCGCTGGACGTGAAAGCCGGCGACCGCGTGCTGTTCACCAAATGGTCGGGCACGGAAGTGTCCATCGACGGCCAGGAATACCTGGTCATGAAAGAATCCGACATCGTCGGCGTTCTGGCCGCTTGATTTGCGGTTTCAAACCCATGTTTCAAACCCATCGGGGGTTTGAAACTTCGGCGACATAAGCCGCCGCCGGGCCGGTCGGCCCGGAAAGGTTCTAAAGGCCTTTCAAACAAACAATCTTAGGAGACAACAATGGCTGCTAAAAACGTACTCTTTTCCACCGACGCACGCGAAGAACTGCTGAACGGCGTCGACATCATCGCCAACGCGGTGAAGGTCACGCTCGGTCCCAAAGGCCGTAACGTGCTGATCGAAAAATCCTTCGGCGCACCGAAAATCACCAAGGACGGCGTCACGGTCGCCAAGGAAATCGAACTGAAGGACAAGCGCCGCAACATCGGCGCGCAGATGATCCGCGAAGTCGCTTCCAAGCAGGCCGACCACTCGGGCGACGGCACCACGACCGCCACGGTCCTGGCGCAGTCCATCGTCCGTGAAGGCGTGAAGGCGGTTGCCGCCGGCATGAGCCCGATGGACATCAAACGCGGCATGGACAAAGCCGTTACCGCCGTTATCGAAGACATCAAGAAACGCGGCACCAAAATCCAGAACAACAACGAGATCGAGCAGATCGCGCTGGTGTCGGCCAACGGTGACGAAGACATCGCCAAGAAAATCGCCGAAGCCATGCAGAAAGTAGGCAAGGAAGGCGTTATCACGGTTGAGGAAGCCAAATCCATCGAGTCCGAACTGGACGTCGTGGAAGGCATGCAGTTCGACCGCGGCTATATCAGCCCGTACTTCATCACCAACGCCGACAAGATGGTCTGCGAACTGGACAACCCGTTCATCCTGCTGTTCGAGAAAAAACTCTCGGGCCTGCAGCCGCTGCTGCCGGTGCTGGAAGCTGTCGTGCAGTCGGGCCGTCCGCTGCTCATCATCGCGGAAGACGTCGAGGGCGAAGCCCTTGCGACGCTGGTCGTCAACAAACTGCGCGGCGGCCTGAAGGTCGCTGCCGTGAAAGCCCCGGGCTTCGGCGACCGTCGCAAGGCGATGCTGGAAGACATGGCGATTTTGACGCAGGCCACGCTGATTTCCGAAGACCTCGGCATGAAGCTGGAAAACGTCACCCCGCAGATGCTGGGTAAAGCCAAGACGGTGCGTATCACGAAAGACGATACCACCATCATCGACGGCGCCGGCGACAAGAAAGCGCTGGAAGCCCGTTGCACCCAGATCCGTGCGCAAATCGAGGAATCCACCTCGGACTACGACCGCGAGAAACTGCAGGAACGTCTGGCCAAGCTGGCCGGCGGCGTTGCCGTTATCCGCGTGGGCGGCGCCACGGAAGTGGAAGTGAAAGAGAAAAAAGACCGCGTCGACGATGCCATGCACGCAACCCGCGCCGCTGTTGAAGAAGGCGTGATTGCAGGCGGCGGCGTTGCGCTGCTGTACGCCACGAAAGCACTGGAAGTGCTGAAAGGCGACAATAACGACCAGCAGGTCGGTATCGACATCATCCGCCGCGCCATTCAGGCGCCGATCCGCCAGATTGCAGAGAACGCCGGGGCCGAAGGTTCCGTCGTCGTCGGCAAGCTGCTGGACCAGAAGGACACGTCCTTCGGCTTCAACGCGCAGACGGGCGAAGACGTCAACATGGTGAAAGCCGGTATCATCGACCCCGTGAAGGTCGTGCGCACCGCGCTGCAGGATGCTTCCTCGGTCGC
>JAMIFL010000047.1:0-9728 GCA_035906295.1 Alphaproteobacteria bacterium
CCCGATGGAATAACACACAACCGTGTGCCCTTCTTGCGCGATGCCGGTGGCCAGCCCCACCATGTTCTGCTCCGCCACGCCCACGTTCAGGTAGCGTTCGGGAAATTGTTTGATGAACGGGTCCAGCACGCCGAAACCAAGGTCGCCCGTCAGCAGCATGGCCTTGGGGTCGCTCGCCGCTTCCGTCATCAGGGTCTTGAGGAAAATATCCCGCATCGTTAAACGCCCTTCACCAGTTCCGCGCGCGCATTCTCATACTCGTCGCCCTTGGCCGTGCGGTAATGCCACAGCACCGATTTTTCCATGAACGAAACGCCCTTGCCCTTGGTCGTATGCGCAATCACCACGCGGGGTTTGCCGTCCGGGGCAGGGGCCACGTCCAGCGCCTTCGCCAGCGCCTCGTGGTCATGCCCGTCCACTTCCACCACGTCCCAGCGGAACGCGCGGAACTTGTCCGCAAACGGCTCCAGCCCCAGCGTCTCTTCCGTGCTCATCAGGCTCTGGATCTTGTTGTAGTCGATAACCGCCACGAGGTTGGAAAGCTTATGGTGCCCCGCGAACAGAATGGCCTCCCAGTTAGACCCTTCGTCGCATTCCCCGTCGCTCAAAACGCAATACATGCGCGCATTGGAATTACGCTGCTTCAGCGCATACGCGCGCCCCGCGCTCACCGGCAGCCCATGCCCCAGCGACCCCGTCGAAAGCTCCACCCCCGCCACGTTCTTGTGCGACACATGCCCCGACATGATGGACCCGTTGGTATAATAAACGTCCAAAAGCTCTTTCGGGAAAAACCCGCGCTCGGCCAAGGCCACGTAAATCGCGGCCCCCGCATGCCCCTTGGACAGGATGAAACGGTCGCGCCCTTCCCATTTCGGGTCGTTCGGCTCAAGCCGCATCACCCGCCCGTACAGCACCGCGATAATGTCGGCCATCGAGAAAATGGACCCGATATGCGACCCGCCGCCCTTGCTGGTCATCTCCAGCGTCTTCAGGCGAATGGTCTTGGCAAGCGCCTTGCTGTCCATGGCCTTACGCCTTCTTGCGCATGGCGCAGAACAATACCTTGTAGCTGCGGTTCGGCCCGTCGCCTGAAATGGGCTGCGGTTTCTCGAACGGGCAGGTCTGCGCGTCGATTTCGATGGGCAAACTCACCATGCGCCCGAACACCAGCCGCTTCATCCATTTCTTGCCCGCCGTGGTCTTGGGCATCAGCCCCAGCCGCACCACCACCTTCTTGACCGGCCTCAACACGCGCTGGCGTAAGCTGACGCGCTCAAGCGGCGTCCCCCCCGCAAGCTCGATGATGTCGAATCCGTTTGCCTTCGCAAGCTGCACGAAATCCGCCGCCCCGTAATACGTGTGGCTGAACGGGCTGGGGTTGAAATCGTAAAGGTCCTTATTGGCGCTCGCCACCAGCACCACGCCGTCGGGCCGCAGGATGCGCCGCGCCTCCGCCAGGAAATCCGCCGCATTCGGCAGGTAGTAAATCGCCTCGTACATCAGCATCACGTCGGCTGAATTATCGCCATACGGCAGCTTCGATGCATCCGCCGTGTCGATACGGATGCGCGACCCGTAATGCGCCCGCGGCGGTGCCAGCACCTCGTCCGCGATGTCGCACGCCTGCACGCTGCGCGCCAGCGACGCAAGGTAACCAAGCCCCGCGCCCGTCCCGCACGCAATCTCCACCGCGTCGCGCCCGCGCACATATTCGCCCGCCCAGTAATAACGGTTGCACAGGCGTTGCAGTTGCTCCGCCGAAATTTCATCGCCACCCATTTCGGTGACGTCCTTGAAGGTCATGTTCATGGCTATCTGGCTCATGCGGCTTTCTGGTCTCTCGTGGTGACGATTTCGCTGGCCCCCGGCGGCGGCGCAGGTTGCAGCGGCTCGCGCCGCGCGGCAATGCGTTTCAAATCGTCCGGCGCTTCCAGCTCGTTCAAAATCTGCTGCACGCCCTGCAATGCCTTCTGCTTGTCCAGAATGGCGACAACCGTCAGCAGGATGAGGCGAATGTCGAGCCACAGGCTGGCGTTCTCGACATACAGAATGCCCAGCCGGCTCTTGCCCGGGCGGATAAGCTGGTTATACGCGATGTCCGGGTCCGCCTTGTCCTTCAGAATGTCCCCCTCGTCGGAAAACACGATGGACGAAATATCCGTAATCCCCGGTCGCACGCTCAAAAGCTTGCGCTCTTCCTGCGTGTAAAGGTCCGTCTCCCGCTTCACGTTCGGGCGCGGCCCCACCAGCGACATGTCGCCCACCAGCACGTTCCACAACTGCGTGATTTCATCGAGCTTGTATTTGCGGATAAGATGCCCCACATGCGTGATGCGCATGTCGTTGGCGCCCGTCGAATCCACGCCCGTCCTGTCCGCGTTCTTCACCATGGACCGCAGCTTCACCATCCTGAACGGCACGTCGTTCATGCCCACGCGCGGCCCCATGTAAAACGGTGAATGCCTGTCCTGCCGCCACACAAGGTACATGAACGCCAGAATGACGGGGCTGAACACCAGCAACCCGCAGGCAGCGGCAACAATGTCGAAAGCGCGTTTCAAGAATAGCTCCGGAAGTCGTGAAAGACCGCCAACTTAACCGGCTTTTTCGTGATTGCCAATAAACCCGGAAAAACGCCCAACAGCCCGAATGGTGTGGATAAGTCCGGCCACGCACAACCCGCCCATTATGGCCGTTTCGGCAATGAACAGGGGCAGGGGCGCCGCAATGATGCGCGAAAGCCCCCAATCAAGACTATACGGCGAAAGCCCCGCCGCCCCCACGCACATCAAAAGGAACGCATATTTCAAAGCCCCCATGCCCAGGCACCGGAACACGAACGCAAGGTAAGCAAGGTGATAAACGCACTGAATACCCACGAACACCATCACCGCCCCCATGGCGGGCGCGCCCGACCGCAGCGTCATCACCACCGCCACAATGGTCGCGCCGTCAAAGATGACCTGCAAAAACAGCGGAATATCCTGCCGCCCGCGCACCTCGAACACGCGTTCCGGCCATGAGGTGAGGGTGAACAGCACCGCCACCGGCACGAACAGGCTGGCATAAAGCCCCGCCGTCGCCCATTCGGCCCCGAATACGATGCCGAACACCTGCGCATCCCAAAGCGTAAACGTGCCCAGAACCGGCGCCACAAGGCACCCCGCCGCCAGCATCAGCGCATACGCGAAATGCCTGAAATCCGGGTGGTCGATGGACCGCGCCGCCTCCCGGTAAAACACTTGGCCTAAGGACGACGCCACAAGGCTTACCGGCATCAGCATCGCCGCCCGCGCCATGCCGTAAAACCCGGCGGCGGCAGGCTGGTGAAACGCCGTCAGCGCCAGAATCAAAAACTCGCGCGTAAACGTCCCGATTAAACTGTAAGGCATGTTGAACAACGGAAACTTGCGGTACTTCGCCAGCACCCCGCGCATGTCGGCGGCCCCGCGGAAACCCGCAAAATGTCGCCGCAACTGCGCCACGCCGCAGGCCTGCCCCAGCACCCGCGCCGCCGCAAGGCCCCCGGCCCCCGCGCCTATAAGCCCAAGGCCAATGCCCGCAACCCCGTTCACAAGCTGTATGCCCACGGTGGACGACGCAATCGCCCCGTAATCCCGGTGGCGCGTGGCCGCATACCCGCCGATCTGCGTCATCGTCATCAAAAACGCCAGCACCGGCGCCGCGCACAGCCAGTATCCTATGTCCGGCACACCCAGATGCCCGGTCACGAACGGCTCAAGCGCGGCAAACAGAATGGTGAACAAAACCGCCATGGCCAGCGCCAGCCGTATGGCGCTGCGCTGAATGGTCAGCGCCTCGGCGTCGTCCTCCGGCAGCACGATGGCGACTTCCAGTCGCAACGCCCCCATGGCCGCCAGCACCCCGGATACGCCCAGAATACCCGCAAAAATCCCATACGATTCAGGCCCATACAGCCGCGAGATGACCGGCAGCAAAGCCACCGGAATAATCTGCCCCAGCATCGCCCCGCGAAACATGGTGAAGGAATGTTTGATGAAGCTGGACATAGACCGGACGTTGACTGTGTGCTGAAGCTTTGAAACATTGTCCAAAACCAGCGGGAAAAGCAATCTCCCTCATGTCCTACGTCGCGGTCATCGATTACGGCGCCGGCAATATCGGCTCCGTGCTCAACATGTTCAAAAAGGTCAACGTGCCCGCGCAGGCCGCTGCCACGGCATCGTCCATTGAGGGCGCCTCCCGCATCCTGCTCCCCGGCGTCGGCGCGTTCGACCATTGCATGCACGCGTTCGATACGTCCGGCCTGCGCCCCGCTGTCGAACACGCCGTTCATGCCGCGAAGAAACCTTTACTCGGAATATGCGTCGGCCAGCAGATGCTGCTCGAAGGCAGCGACGAAGGCGAACTGCCGGGCCTCGGCTGGGTCCGTGGCCGCGTCCGCCGCTTCGCCGACATGCCGGGCCGCCGCATCCCCCACATGGGCTGGACCGAGGTGCACTCAACCGCCCAGCACCCCCTTCTGGCCGGGTTCGACGAAACCCCCACCTTCTACTTCGTGCATTCCTACCACCCAGAATGCGCCGACCCCACCAACATCATGGCCACGGCAGACTATGACGGCGCCTTCACCTGCGCCGTGCGCGCGGGCAACATCGCGGGCGTGCAGTTCCACCCCGAAAAAAGCCACCGCTACGGCATGAAGCTCTTCACCAATTTCGCAGGCTGGAATCCGCAAGCATGATCCGCCCCCGCGTCATCCCCACGCTTCTGCTCAAAGGCCGCGGCCTCTACAAAACCGTCAAATTCGCCGACCCCAAATACATCGGCGACCCCATTAACACCATGCGCATCTTCAACGACAAGGAAGTCGATGAAATCGCCGTGCTGGATATTACCGCCTCGCGTGAGGGCAGGGGCCCCGACATGGACCAGATCGCCGAAATCGTGTCCGAATGTTTCATGCCGCTGGCCTATGGCGGCGGCATCACGCGCCTCGATCAGGCCATGGCCCTGTTTCAGGCCGGTGTCGAAAAAGTCATCCTCAACTCCGCCGCCGTCGAACGCCCGGAACTGATTACAGAAATCTCGAAAGCCGCGGGCGCACAGGCCGTCGTCGTCGCCATCGACGTCAAGAAACCCCTCATCGGCGGCGCAAAGGTCTACACCCACGGCGCCACCCGCAAAACCGCGCTCGACCCCCTCTCATGGGCGCAGGAAGCCCAGAAACGCGGCGCGGGCGAAATCCTCCTCACCAGCGTGGACAGGGAAGGCACCATGTCCGGCTACGACATAACCCTGACAAAGGCTGTGAGCGAAGCCCTCACAATCCCCGTCATCGCTTGCGGGGGTGCGGCCTCTTTGTTAGATTTCGCCGCCGTTCTGAAGGATGGTCAGGCCTCCGCCGTGGCGGCTGGCAGCATGTTCGTCTTTCAGGGGCCGCACCGCGCGGTGCTCATTTCATACCCCGCGCGCGCCGAACTGAAACGCCTGGCCGAAGACGCCAAAGGACAATGATGCAGAATTCCGCCTACCGCGTTTGCACCCGCTGCGTCATGGACACCAGCGACCCGCAGATCACCTTCGACGATACCGGCGTCTGCAACCACTGCCATAAATTCGACCGCACCATGAAGCAGGAGCTTGAGGACGCGCAAAGCGGCAAACTCGAACCCGCGCTCGATGCGTGGATCGAGCAGATGAAACGCGAAGGCCAGGGCAAACCCTACGACGCCATCATGGGCCTCTCCGGCGGGGTGGATTCCTCCTACATCGCATGGCTGGTCAAACAAAAGGGCCTGCGCGTTCTGGCCGTTCACTGCGATTCCGGCTGGAATTCCGAACTCGCCGTCGCCAACATCGAATCCATCGTCAAGAAAATGGGCTTCCACCTCGACACCCATGTGATTGACTGGGAAGAGATGCGCGATTTACAGCTCGCCTTCTTCAAGGCGGGCCTCGCCAACTGCGACATCCCGCAGGACCACGCCTTCATGGCCGTGCTCTACGCCGCCGCCAAAAAACACAAAATTCCCTACATCCTCTCAGGCTCCAACCTCTCCACGGAATCCATCCTGCCCTGGTCGTGGGGCTACAACGCGCTCGACCTGCGCCACCTGCGCGCGGTCCACAGGCGTTTCGGTAAGGTCAAACTCAAAACCTTCCCCGTCCTGCCGATATGGAAGCGTTACATCCTCTACCCGCTGTTCTTCAAAATGCGCTTCGTGCGCGTGCTCAACTTCGTGCCCTATTACAAAGACCGCGCGAAGGAACTCATCCAGCGCGAACTCGGCTGGCGCGACTACGGCGGCAAGCACTACGAATCCATCTTCACCAAGTTCTTCCAGTCTTACTACCTGCCGGTGAAGTTCGGCTTCGACAAGCGCCGCGCGCATTACTCCTCGCTCGTCCTCTCGCACCAGATGACGCGCGACCACGCCATGCACCTGCTTCAGGCGCTGCCCTACGACCCCGCCACCATCGAATCCGACAAGGCCTTCGTGGCCAAGAAAATGGGCATCTCGGCGGCTGAGTTCGACTCTATCATCGCGGCGCCCCCGCACACCTACCACGACTACCCCTCCAACGAATGGCTGTTCAACCTGAAGGACGCCATCCTGCGCGCCATCGGGCGCAAAAAAGCATGATCCGCGACTGGGCCCTGTTCGCCGGAATCCTCAACGCCTACGGTCTCATGAACCTGCTGGTGGCGGTGCTGTGCTCGGCGGCCTTCCTGCATGTCTGCATCCGTTCCCGCTTCCTGTTCCTGCGCCCCTCGCTGCTGCTCGCCGGCATGATGAACATCCTTTTCCAGTGGCCGCTGGCCGCGTTCTCGGGCTACTACCTCAACTGGCTGCCCCACCCTCTGCATCTCTCGCTGGTCGTGCACGCGCCCGTGCTGGCGGCGCTGTCCTTCGCGGCGCTGGGCCCCACCGCGTCGCTGCACGCCGCATGGGCGCGCCTGCCGGGCGCCATGTTCTCATCCCTGTCCGTGCGTTCGTCCATGTCCATTCTGGGCGCGCTGGGCGCCATTGGCCTTGCCATGACCGCCATCTACCTTGCGCACATCCCGTATGAATGCACGGGGCTGTACGCCCTTACGCAAGACCTCGCCAACATCGCCACCTTCCGCGAAATCTCGCTCAAGGGCCTGTCCGACACGCTCTCGCGCTACAGCGTAAGCCTGCTCGCAAGCGCGGTGGTACCGCTGTTCTGCATGATGTGCGCCATCAATGCCCGCGGCGCCCTCCGCCGCCGCGCATGGGGGCTGGTCGCGTTCAGCGTCGCCCTGTTCGTGGTGGCGTTGCCTTTCGCGCTGCTGACCGGCGCCAAGGGCAGCCTCGTGAACCTCACGTTGCAGGTGGCCCTTCTTTTCATCTGGCAGGCGCAGTTGCCCTTCTCCCTGCGCGCTCTTGTCTCCGCAACGCTGCTGCCGTTGATTCCGGCGTTGACCCTCATGATGGCCATTGGCGCCGCCGAACCGCGCCCCGCCGCGGAATCGCAGGCCCAGCTACAGCATTGCCGGGCCGACATCGTCACCGTCAAAGGGTTCGACCCCGTCCTCTCCGTCGCCAGCCGCGACATGCCGGGCCTGCCGCCCTCCGGCACACCGGACCTGCCGGTGTCCAACATCTTCGCTTCCAACGCCCGCGCCATGGCGGCGCGCGTGCTGGAAGCGCCCCTCATGGCCGGCGGCTGGTACGTCCACCACGAACAGACGCAAGGCCCCGTCGGCATCGCCGGCGTCCAGCGTCTCGCCCGCCTGACGGGTATCGAGCCCACCAACATTTCCGCCAGCGTGGCCCGCATCTACAGCCCCGTTTATTTCGGCCATGAAATCCTGCCCAGCGCCACCGTCAATGTCGGCTTCACCTTCAACTACTACGCTTATTTCGGCCTGCTCGGCGTACTCGTGTGCATCGGCTTCATGCTGCTGCTCGACGCCTCCATCCTGCTCTACCGCTATTTCTCCGACTTCCTGCTGGCGCCCTATCTTGCCACGGTCACGCTGGCGCTCCTGCGCCTGCTGCAGGCTGATTTTACCGTCGTCGTCATCTCCCACGGCCTTGGGTTAAGCGTGCTCCTGCTCCTCGCGGCGCAATGGTGCCTTGACCGTTTCGCTCCCAAATCCTCATCCCAAAGCTGACATATGCGCGTCCTTCACCTTTCAACCGCCCACCCCACCGAAGACACCCGCATTTTCGTGAAGGAAGCGCGCACGCTGGCCGCACACGGGCATGACGTGCACCTCGTCATCACCGCCCCGGCCGATTTCGAACGCGACGGCGTAAAGGTGCATGCCCTGCCGCCCCGCGCGGGCCGCCTCTACCGTTTCACCGTCAAACCGTATCTGGCGTACAAAAAAATCGCGGCCATCAACCCCGATCTCATCCATTTCCACGACCCTGATTTGATTTTGCTGGGCTTCCTCTTCCGCCGCCGCGGCAAGCACGTCATCTACGACGCCCACGAAGACCTGCCCCGTCAGGTCGAATACAAGGAATGGATACCCGAAGCCCTGCGCGGCCCCGTCGCGTGGCTGACCGAAAAACTGGAAGACGCGCTGGTTCCCAAACTCTCCGCCATCGTCACCGCCACGCCCCACATCGCCAAACGTTTCGCGCGCCTGAACCCGCGCAGTGTTTCCGTTTCAAACTACCCGCTTCTGGCCGAACTGGCCGCCCCCGCCGGCACCGACTGGTCCGCGCGCGAAAAAATCGTGGTCTACGCAGGCGCCCTCACACCCGAACGCGGCGGCTACGAACTGCTGGAAGCCGCGCGTCAAAGCGGGGTTAAGGTCCACATCGCGGGCCACGTCTCGCCCCAGCCCATGCTGGCCCGGGTTCAGGAATGCGTAAAACGCGGCGAAGTCGTCTATTACGGTCAGGTCGCCCGCAATCAGGTGCTGGACCTGATGCGCCGCGCCCGCGCCGGCATCGTCTGCTTCCATGCCCTGCCCAACCATACCGAGGCGCAGCCCAACAAACTCTTCGAATACATGAGCGCGGGCCTCCCCCTCATCGCCTCCAATTTCCCCCTCTGGCGCGAGATGCTGGACGCGACCCAATGCGGCATCGCCTGCGACCCCCGCAAGGTGCAGGAAATCGCCGCCGCCATGCGTACCCTGATGGACGACGACGCCAAGGCGCAGGCCATGGGCGCCCGCGGCCAGCGCGCCGTGCTGGAAACATATAACTGGGAAAGCGAAGCGAAAAAGCTTTTCGCCCTCTACGACGAACTTCAGAAGAACCCATTGCGCTTGGCGCAATAATTAAAAGAACCCATTACGCTTAAAAGAACTGATGCGCTTCAAGCGCGTCCACGATGCGCTGCGCGGCCTGCCCGTCACCGAAATAGGGCTTGAACGCGGCCTTGGGCCTGTGCGCCTGCATCATGCCCCAAAGGCCATCGCGCAACGGTTTGTCGAACGCGTTGATGCACGAAACCCACCCGTCCGCCGTCAGTTGCGGCCAGGGGCTCACATCCTGCGCGAGGAAGCTTTTCTTGCCAGCCCAGTACGATTCCTTCTGCAACCCGCCCGAATCCGTCACCGTGAATGCGCATTGCAACAGCGCCGCCATGGTGTCGAAATACGCCAGCGGCCCCGTGGTCGCCAGATGGGGCAGGGCGGCCATCGCATCGGCAAGGCCGAAGCGTTCCAGCGCCGCCTTCGTGCGCGGGTGCACCGCGAACAGCACCGGCAGCGGGCTCTGCGCAATCAGCTCGTAAAGGCGTTCCAGCGC
>JAMIFL010000048.1:0-8636 GCA_035906295.1 Alphaproteobacteria bacterium
CCATGGGCAAGTTTTGGGGACAGTTTCATGCCTTGCGGATGCGCGGAAAAACCGGCGATTTTCTTACTGAAATCGCTGAAAAATGGTGCCCCAGAAGGGACTTGAACCCCCACACCTTTCGGTATCCGATTTTGAGTCGGACGCGTCTACCATTTCACCACTGGGGCATTGTCCACGGGAATGAACGCGGGGGCGACATTAGCCATTCCCGCCCTTTCCCGCAAGCATCGACAGACGGCTTCCGGCATTCTATTTAGAGGGTATGACCCTGAGCCGCCTGTTCAAGGCCAAAGCCGTTTCCCCCGATGCAGCGCGTACGTGGCTGGAGCGTCACTACGCCCTGCCCGCGCAGGCCCTGTCCGGCGAGGCCGACCGCCGGGTTCTCAACGAATACCGGGACGCGCGCTTTTTCCGCGGCGTCATCCGCGGGGCCGCGGCCATATCGTTCCTGAGCGCGGCGGCCATCGGCGGTGTCGCCGTCACGGATTCCATCACGAATACGGGCAGCGTGCCGGAAACCCTGCGCCCCGTCGTCGAATACCTGAAAACCCCGGCATGGGAAGGGCGCCCGGACGGCGCATCCAACGGCTTCGCCATCTACGCCTTCCACCTGAATCCGATGTGGATGGTTTCAAGCCTCGTGGCCGCCATCATGTACGCGCATTACCGCGACATGCGCGCGGGCATGCGGCGCGATTACGGCGCCCCCAAACCCGGCGTTTAAGCGGCTTTCGCCACTTCCAGCCCCTTGGCCAGCAGGAAGCGGTCCGCCTCAAGCGCCGCCATGCAGCCCATGCCCGCCGCGGTCACGGCCTGCCGGTACACATGGTCCTTCACGTCACCGGCGGCGAACACGCCGGGAACTTCCGTGGCGGTGCTGTCAGGCGCGGTTATCAGGTAACCCGCCTCGTCCATCTTCAGCTTGCCCTTGAACAGGCCAGTCGCCGGGCTGTGGCCGATGGCGACGAACATGCCGGTCAGGGGCAGGTCGGTTATCGCGCCGGTCTTCACGTTTTTCACCTTCAGGCCGGTCATGCCGGGCGCGTCGCCTGCCCCGCGCTCCACGCCCATGACGTCCTCGACCGCGTGGTCCCACATGACCTTGATGTTCGGCTTGGCGAACAGGCGGTCCTGCAGGATGCGTTCGGCCTTGAAGCTGTCACGGCGGTGTATGACCGTTACGGATTTCACAATGTTGGAGAGGTACAGCGCCTCTTCCACGGCGGAGTTGCCGCCGCCAATGACCGCCACGTCCTGCCCCTTGAAGAAGAAGCCGTCGCAGGTGGCGCAGGCGGATACGCCGAGACCGTTGAATTTCTTTTCACCCTCGATGCCCAGCCATTTGGCCTGCGCGCCGGTGCAGATGATGACGGTCTGCGCCACATACGTGTCGCCGTTCTCGCCCTTGCAGACGAAGGGACGTTTCGAGAAATCGACATCCGTGATGTAGTCCCAGATCATTTTCGTGCCGACATGCTCGGCCTGTTTCTGCATCTGCTCCATCAGCCACGGGCCCTGAATGGCGTCCTTGAAGCCGGGGTAGTTTTCGACGTCGGTCGTGACCATCAACTGGCCGCCCGGTTCATGCCCCTGCACCATGACGGGCTGCAAATTGGCGCGTGCGGCATAGATGGCGGCGGTATAACCGGCGGGGCCGGAACCGATGATGAGAACCTTGGTTTCGATGGTCTGGGGCATGTCGTCTTTCCAAAAGCGGGTGTGTTACCCGGTATACGTATGGCAGACGCCAAAAGTCACATGCGCCTGCGGATTTCAGCGGCCACTATAGCGGCGTCGTTCAGGGGCGTGTAACCCCAATCCTCGATTTGTCCACGGAAAGGCCGGGTGATGCCGGCGGCATCGAGGTTCGCGTGGAAGGCGTTGAGGCGGGTGCCGCCGCCTTTCAGATTCACGCGGTAGATGGGCTTGCCCGTAGCCGCGGCTTCGGAGGGCATGGAGACGCTGTCGGCGGTGACGATAAAGGCATCGGCCAGCGCGAGGAATCCTTCATACGGGTTGCCGCCCCCGTCCGGGCCGGACTGGCCGTCCCAGACATAGGCACCTGTGTCCTTTAGCCATGCCTGCAGGATGGCGCGGTTGCCCTCCCCCGTGCGGCGGGATGAGGTGACCATCAGGCCCACGCCCTGCCCCGCCAGTTTTTTCAGCGATTCGCCCAGGCTTCCGGTAATCATGCCGTCCATGCTGTAGGCGCGGGAATTGCCGCCGACCAGCACCGCCACGCGCGGATGCGGCAGGTGGGCCAGCACCGGCTCCCATTTTTCTTTCGCGGCTTTCAGGCGTTCGGGGGTGACGCGGTTGGGCGCGGCCACGGTCTTGATGACGTTGGGGCCCTGCGCCGGGTCATGCGCCGGGGCTGCGATGAGGTCGAAACTGCCGCGCCGCGCGCGCGGGTCCTGAAGGCAGACGGTAAAGGTTTTCCCGCGTGACGCGCGCTTGACCCACAATGCGACGCCAGCCGCCTTACGGCCCCCGGCGATCAGCACGTCCGGCCACGGGGCGGCCAGTTCGTCGCCGCAATAGCCGCGCCTGATACCGGCGGTGATGTAGGGGGTCAGCGTTTTCCACGGGTTGCACAGGGTGAACCGCTTGATGACGGGCGTTACGCCCAAAGCATCGCAAACGCCAAGGCACTGGTTTTCGGTGCCTGTCAGGCCGCGTTCAACCAGCACCCAAACGTGCATTTCAGGTGTCCAGGAACGAACGCAGTTTCTTGGAACGGCTCGGGTGCTTGAGCTTGCGCAGCGCCTTCGCCTCAATCTGCCGGATACGTTCGCGGGTGACCGAGACTTGCTGGCCCACTTCCTCAAGCGTGTGGTCGGTGTTCATGCCGATGCCGAAACGCATGCGCAGCACACGTTCCTCACGCGGGGTGAGGGTCGCGAGAATGCGCGTGGTGGTTTCTTTGAGGTTCGAGTGGATGGCGCTCTCAAGCGGGTTGGTGGCGTTCTTGTCCTCGATGAAATCGCCCAGTGACGAGTCTTCCTCGTCCCCGATCGGGGTTTCGAGGGAGACCGGCTCCTTCGCGATTTTCAGCACCTTGCGCACCTTGTCGAGCGGCATATGCAGGCGTTCGGCCAGTTCTTCCGGCGTCGGCTCGCGGCCCAGCTCGTGCATCATCTGGCGGCTTGTGCGCACCAGCTTGTTGATGGTCTCGATCATGTGCACCGGAATACGGATGGTGCGCGCCTGGTCGGCGATGGAACGGGTGATGGCCTGACGGATCCACCACGTCGCATAGGTCGAGAATTTGTAGCCGCGGCGGTATTCGAATTTATCGACCGCTTTCATCAGGCCGATGTTGCCTTCCTGAATCAGGTCGAGGAACTGGAGGCCGCGGTTGGTGTATTTCTTGGCGATGGAGATGACGAGACGCAGGTTGGCCTCGATCATTTCCTTCTTGGCGCGGTTGCTCTCCCGCTCGCCTTTCTGCACCGTGGTGACGATGCGGCGGAATTCGGGAATGGGCAGGCCCGCCTCTTCCTGCGTCAGCGCGATTTCGGCGCGCATGCGCTTGATGTCGTCGTCGTGCTTGGACGTGAATTTGGCCCAGCCCTTGCCCGTCAGCTTGGCGACGCGCGACTGCCATTTCGGGTCGATTTCGTGGCCGAAATATTCCTTCATGAACTCTTCGCGCTTCACGCCGGATTCGACCGCGATGCGCAGCAGCTTGCCTTCAAGGCCCACGAGGTTGCGGTTGATTTTATAGAGGCGGTCCAGCAACTGTTCGATACGTGCATTGTTCAGATGCACCTCGTTCATGTGCTTGACCATGTCGTCTTTGCACTTCTGGTATTTCTTCTCGATGGCCGGGTCAGGCTTTTTGCTGGCCTGAATCATCTCGATGCGCTTTTCCTGCGCGTTCGACATGGCCTTGTAGGTTTTTTCGATGGCGTGGAATTTCTCGAACACGCCGTCTTTCAGCTTCTGCTCCATGAGGATGAGGGAGAGACCGCCCTCGTCTTCATCGCCGCTGCCTTCGCCGCCCTCGCCGCCTTCACCTTCGGCTTTTTCTTCCGGCTCTTCCTTTTCCTCGAACGGCTGACCGCCGGTCAGGTCGTCGGGGTTGCCTTCGCCGTTCGGGCCGTCGGGACCGTTATTGTAGGTGGCTTCAAGGTCGATGATTTCGCGCAGGAGGATGTCGCCCTTCTGCAGCGCATGGTACCAGGCGACGATGGATTCAATGGCCAGCGGGCTTTCGCAGATGCCGCCGATCATCATTTCGCGGCCGGCTTCGATGCGTTTTGCGATGGCTATTTCGCCTTCGCGGGACAGCAGCTTCACGGTGCCCATCTCGCGCAGGTACATGCGCACCGGGTCGTCCGTACGGCCAAGGTCGTCGGAGGAGACGTTGCCGGAAATGCCTTCGTCTTCGTCGTCCGACGCTTCTTTCGCCTCGGCGGTTTCTTCCTCGCCTTCGGTTTCCTCGGCGGCTTCGGCGTCGACGATGTTGATGCCGGCGTCGGAGATGTTGACCATGATGTCTTCGATCTGGTCGGACGAGTATTCGTCGGCGGGCAGCGCCGCGTTCAACTGGTCATGGGTGATGAAGCCGGTTTTCTTGCCTTTTTCGATCAGCGCTTTCGCGATCTTGGCCAGATTGCCCTTGATGCCGGCGGCGGTTTCGCCGGACGAGGCTTCGGTGCTCACGGTCTTTTTTGTTTTCACTGCTGCGCGCGCCACTCTCGTAATCCCCTAAAACCCTTAAAATCAGATATTGGAAACAAATACATATAATGGTTCCACGGCCAAAATCAAAACCTTATCGCTGGCCGCCCGCGGCGTCCTTCAGGACCGCTAGGGCATGCAGCGCGTTCGAGGCGCTGCGCGGGGCCACGCCGTGCATGCGGGCGGTCGCCATGATGGGCGAAAAATCCTCCGCAAAGCCTTTGGTTTCGAGGCTTTGGACCAGTGCCTCGTGGGTCACTTCCGGCATGTCGCCCAGCGTGACCATCACCCATTGGCGGAACGCGTCGAGGCGCGGGTCGTCGATAGGCAACTGGCCCAATAAATCCTCGGCATCGTGGAATATTTCTGGAAAATTGAGGACGGTGGCCAGCGCCACGCGGGCACGTTCGGCCTGCCCCCTCGCCCGCGGGTCGGGCAGGCGCGCCTGTACCACGGGTGCGGCTGGCTTGCCCGGACGGGCGCTGAAAACCTTGTAAAACCTGTCTTTTAATTCGCGTTCGTAGGTTTTCTGGACGTTGCGGTCGGCGATGGCGGCGGTCACGCCGGCGATGGATTTCTGAAGGCCCGCCTTCGATTCGGGGGTCGAAAAGCTGCGCCCGTCGGTCAATGTGCGCCAAATCATGTCGACCATGGGGGCGGCGCGGTCCAGAACGGCCTGAAAACCGTCCTTACCCTTGGCGCGAATCAGGTCGTCAGGGTCCATGCCGTCGGTCAGGAAGGCGAAACGTGCGCTGACCCCGCCCTGCAACAGCGGCAGGATGCGGTCCATAGCGCGGGTCGCGGCCCGCTGGCCCGCCGCGTCACCGTCGAAACACAATACGGGTTCACGCACTTCCGCGTCTTTTTCAGGAATCATGCCCCAGAGCACACCTATCTGCGCCTCGGTCAAAGCGGTGCCCAGCGGCGCCACCGCGCCGGTGAACCCCGCCTGCCACAGCGCGATGACGTCGGCATAGCCTTCACACACAATCACCGGCTGTCCGCGCGCGGCGGCGGTACGGGCATGCGATTCGTTGTAGAGGATGTGCCCTTTCTGGAACAAAGCGGTTTCGCCTGAGTTGATGTATTTCGGCGGTTTGGGCGCGTCGGGGTCCAGGGGCCTCAGGTGTTCGGGCAAAATGCGCGCACCGAAGGCGATGGTCTGGCCGCGCCGGTCGGTCACGGGGAACATCACGCGGTCGCGGAAGAACGGGTATACGCTGCCGTCGCGGTCGGATTTCTTGGCGATGCCCGCCTCTATCATCTCGCCTTCGGTGTAGCCGGCTTTCTTAAGCTCGGTCAGCACGTCCTTGCCCTGCGGCGAATAGCCGAGGCGGAAGGACTGGATGGTTTCGAGGCTGAGGTTGCGGCCTGTCAGGTACGCCAGAATCTCTTTCTGTTCGAACAGGCGGGCGGCGTAGAAATTGGTGGCCACGTCCATCAGCTTGATGAGGCGTTCGCGGCCCCGCTGGCGTTCCATGTCGTGGGCGGACGGCTTGGGCACCTGCAAACCGGCCTGTTGCGCCAGTTCCTCCACCGCGTCCATGAAGCCGCGGTTTTCGAAGCGCATCACGAAACCCAGATGGTCGCCATGCGCGCCACAGCCGAAGCAATGGTAGAAGCCCTTCTCGTTGTTGACGTAGAAGCTGGGCGATTTCTCATTATGGAAGGGGCAGCAGGCGCGGTATTCGCGGCCCGCGTTCTGCAGCTTCACCCGCTTGCCGATAATATCGGACAGGCGCAGACGCGACCGTAAGTCATCGAGGAAGCTTTTGGGGACGAGCATGCGGCAGCGTAGCGGGTCAGCCCTGTGTATTGCAACCGGGTCGGCGCAGTGTTTTCGGCGCCATCTGCACAAAGCCAAAGTTTCTGTTGATTATTTCACAACAAATCGACATGGTGCGCCTCCAAAGAATGGGATTTATTATGAATATGATTTCGCGTTTCAATATCGTGGCCGCCGCAACGCTGGCCGTTACATGCATGGGATTCGCAGGCCACACGCTGGTGGGCCGCATGACCGCGCCCGCAGCCCCTCTTATTCCGCCCGTGGAAATGAACGTCATGGGGCAGGCCGGACGCCTGTCGGAACGGTTCGGCAGCCTTGCCGAGTGCATGGAGGCGGCCAAGGCCTTTGCCCGCCACCGCAACCCGCCCTCGCGCATCATCTGCACGCTGAAGGACGAATCACAATCCGGCGGGGCGTTCTATTCGAACCTGTTGGTCATGTCCGGCACGCTTGAGGCTGACGGCGCGCTGACATGGCGGCGCGTGCGCATGGTGGACAGCACCCCCATCGGGTCGCCCAAGCCTTAACCGGTCTCTTGTAAATTCAGGCGGGAACGCATTGCTGCGCAGGCTCGGCCTGCGCGCGGGGGGCGGCCTGCACCTGTACGGGCTGGGGCTGGACCACGGCGCCCACGAACTCAAGCTGGAAGCGCGGCGCCGGGCCGGGGACGGACAGGAATTCGTTCAGCGCGCGGGCGGCGATGGTGAAATCCAGCACGGTGCCGGGCACCTGCGTAAAACCGTAATCAGCCAGGTTGCGCGCCATGTGGGACCAACCGCCCCCTCCTTCCACCACTTCGATAAGCGGGTTGATGCGCACGGTGACGGCGCTGTCGGTATCGGCAGCAGTTTCGAAATAGGCGCGTAAGGCTTTGCCAGGCTCAAAGGCCTGACCGATGGCATTGGTCGAATTTCTCATAATGAACAGAATTAGCGAAATTCGAAAGCCTTGGGCAATAATTTACGTTGCCGCGTCGCAGCATGCGCAATTTTATTGCTTAAGCCGCCAGTTTGGATTTCACCACGCCGGACGCCTTGCCCATGTCAATCTGGCCTGCGTACTTGCTTTTCAGCACACCGATGACCTTGCCCATGTCCTTGGCTGAGGTGACGCCCAGTTCAGCGATGGCGGCGGTGATGGCGGCGTCGAGTTCGGCGTCCGACATCTGCTTCGGCAGGTAGTTTTCGATGATTTTGATTTCTGCGTCTTCCTTGTCGGCCAGTTCCGGGCGGCCGTTTTCGCGGAAAATCTTCGAGCTTTCCTGACGCTGCTTGATCATGGTCTGCATCATGGACATGAGGGTGGCTTCATCCGCCGGCCCCTTGCCTTCGGTATCCTTCATCTTCATCGCGGCGATGACGAGACGGATGGTGGCGACCTTGTCGCTCTCGCCTGCCTTCATGGCGGTTTTCATGTCGTCGGTGAAACGGGTGCGCAATTCGGTCATGGAAGCCACATCTTTTCTTTTGATTGTCGTATCACGGCGTGTATAACACCCACTTAGCCTACAACTCAAGCCGATGACGGAGCCGCACGATGAACCGCGCCCCTACCCCCACTGCTGTTCTGGTCCTGAATGACGGGACCGTTTACTACGGCTACGGCTTCGGGGCCGAGGGGGAAACGGTCGCGGAAATCTGCTTCAACACGTCCATGACCGGGTATCAGGAAATCCTGACCGACCCCTCCTATGCCGGGCAAATCATCGCCTTCACCTTCCCCCATATCGGCAATGTCGGCACCAACGCGGAAGACATCGAAACCGTGAACGTGGCCGCACGCGGCCTCATCGTCCACGAACGCGTGACCGACCCCAGCAACTGGCGGTCCAACAGCCATTTCGACCAGTGGCTCAAGCACAACAACCTGCCCGGCATTTCCGGCATCGATACCCGCGCCATCACCCGCCGCATCCGCGACGGGGGCGCGCCCAACGGCGTCATCGCCCACCGCGCGGACGGCAAGTTCGACCTTGCGGCGCTGAAAGAGAAAGCCAGGTCATGGCCCGGCCTCGACGGCATGGACCTCGCGCTCGAAGTGTCCTGCCAGCAGCGGTATGACTGGACCGAGACGCTGTGGGAACTGGAAAGCGGCTACGGCCAGCAGCAATCCCCCAAATACAAGGTCGTCGCCATCGATTACGGCGCCAAGCGCAACATCC
>JAMIFL010000049.1:0-12033 GCA_035906295.1 Alphaproteobacteria bacterium
GCCTTCTTCCGCAGGGGCGGCCCCATGCGCCGCCCGGGCAAATGGCCCGGCATGGTGCTGGGCTTCGCGCTGGCCGTGGAAAAGGAAGAAAACCCCAACGCCGCGCGTCGTGCCGTCGCCCATGAAATCGTGCGTAAAATCACCGCGCACCGCGACCGTGACGTGGCGCTCGCCATAACCAACGCGCAGGCGCCGTACGACCCGTCAGGCTTTGATGCCGGCAAAAACGCGCAGAATGTCGGCGTCGAACTGCCCGGCCTTTTCAAAGCGCATGCGGTTGAGTACGCCGTCGATGGACAAATCCCGGTTGCCGAAATGCGGGCGCCAGGCGGAATACCCGTCGAACGCGTCGCAGATGCACAGCATCCGCGCCTCAAGCGATAGCTGGTCGCCCAGAAGCCCCATATGCCCGCTGCCGTCCATCGCCTCGTGGTGATGCGCCATCAAATCGCGCAACAGGGTTAAAAACGGGTCGTGGGCGTTCGCGCCATACGTGTCGTTCACGATTTTCACGCCCAGCCATGTATGGTCGCGCCGCATCCTGCGCTGTGTCTCGTCCGGCTTGCCCGGCAGGTCCCATATTTCCACCGGCAGCAGCCGCTTGCCCGCATCATGCACCAGCGCCGCCTGTTGCAGTTCGTCCGCGCGCCGGTCATCGATGCCCATGGCCAATGCCAGCGCCCGCATGTCCTCCGCTACCCGGCGCGAATGCAGGTGAAACGCATACGGGTGCCCCGCCGGGCGCAAATCGTCATACGCTTCCAGCGCCGCCAGTTCTGTTTCGATGAAGGCGCGGTAATCGGTCATGCTAATGCAGGCTTGGGCGCAACCAGCGCCCCTGCGACGGTGCCGGTCTTCATGTTCATCATCTTGTCGGACAGCGCGTCCGGCATCGGCGGCGGCTCCACCCCCATGCTCCGGTCGCTTTCATCGCGCAGCATCCATTCATGCATCGCGTTGCTGATGCGCTTGGCCCCCTTGGGGCAGAATTCTGCAACCTCGTCCGGCACGGAATAAATAAGCAGGTCGAACCCGCCGCGCTTCACATGCGAAGGCGCCGTGCCATCAGGCGCCGCCAGATCGCCGTACTCCGACAGCACCGGGCAATGCGGCACCGCGTGGTACAGCGCCGTGAACGCAACGCTCTCCGGCGTGGCTCGCGCCCCTTCGGGAACGGGCAGGCCGTCCGGCGCCGCCTCGCTGGTCAAAACCTTATGCAGTTCGGCAAACCGGTACGGCGGCGTGATGATATACCCGCGCCCATGCGCTACCCGCGTGGCCGTGTAATGCGCGCTGGCCGGAATGTCGATGTCCTTGCCCGCCGTCATCCCGCTGCGCCCGTGCCCGTCGCGGCACAATGTCAGTTCTATGCTCGGCGGGTTGGCGATGCGGTAACTGGAATTGATGTAAAGCCCATCGCCGTGAAGCCTGCCCGCGTTCACCTGCGCGTTGGCCTCCTGCATCACAAGCGCCTTGGCCGCTTCCAGCAGCCTTTCCATGGCCTTGCTCCATGCGGCCTTGTCGCGCTCGTAGGCCTCCACCGCCAGCATGCTCGCCTTGTCGGCGACATACACGCGCATCGGGTGGAAATACGAAGGCCCGTCGTCTTCCGGCACCGGCATCGGCACGTAATCGGCGGGCAGGGGTACGCCGCGCCGCGTGCGCGGCATCACCGGAATGGGGTTCAGCCACCCGCCGCCGCCCAGCTTTTCGCCCACCGCGAATTCTTCCTCGCCGCTGATGCGCTCTGACTCGGCGGGCACGAAATGCGTGCCGTCATACCGCACCGGCGAATACATGTAGAAAATCCCGTCCCCGAATTCCGACGTCATGATGGAAGGGTATTCCTCATACGCGCGGGGCAGGCAGTCTTTTTTGTGTTCCACGCACACGCTGGGCTGGTCCAGCCCCAGCATCACCAGCTTGTCGGCGTGTTCGCGCTCTGCGGCGTCCGCCGCGCTGTCATGGAAAATGCGTCCCAGTTCCATCAGGTCCGCCATGTTGATGGGGTATTGCACCGGCGGCACGCCCGCCTGCAACCGGTCCTGATAATGCATCAGCGCCTTTGCCGCTTTCGCGGCCTTGCCGCCAAGTCTGTAAAGCGCTGAAGTCATCCTGCAATCTCCTTAAAGTTGCCGTACGTCCGTAAGCCTGCCGGTAATCGCCGCCGCCGCCGCCATCGCGGGCGAAAGCAGATGCGTGCGCCACTTATACCCCTGCCGCCCCTCGAAATTGCGGTTGGATGTGGACGCGCAGCGTTCCCCCGGCGCCAGCCTGTCCTCGTTCATGCCAAGGCACATCGAACACCCCGGCTCGCGCCAGTCGAACCCGGCGTCCTTGAGCTGTTGCGCAATGCCTTCTTCTTCCGCCTGCATCTTCACAAGGCCCGACCCCGGCACCACCATTGCGTAAACGCCCTGCGCCACCTTGTTCTTGCCCACCACCTTGGCCACCTCGCGCAAATCCTCGATGCGCGCATTGGTGCACGACCCGATGAAGATTTTATCGACCGCCACATCCGTCATCTTCGTGCCCGCCGTAAGCCCCATGTATTCCAGCGAACGCTGCATGGCCGCGCGCTTGCCTTCGTCGGCCTCGTTCATCGGGTTCGGCACGGTGCCGGTAATCGGCACCACGTCCTGCGGGCTGGTGCCCCACGTCACCTGCGGCGCAATATCCTCCGCGCGCAAAATCACCTCGGCGTCGTAAACCGCCCCGGGGTCGGAGGGCAGGGTGCGCCAGTATGCCACGGCCTTCTCCCAGTCCGCGTCCTTGGGCGCCTTCGGGCGGCCCTTCACGTATTTGAACGTCGTCTCGTCCGGCGCCACCAAACCAGCGCGCGCGCCGCCTTCGATGGACATGTTGCACATCGTCATGCGCCCTTCCATCGACAACGCCCGCACGGCCGAGCCTGCGAATTCCACTACATACCCAGTCCCGCCCGCAGTGCCGATTTTGCCGATGATGGCCAGAATCATATCCTTCGCCGTCACGCCCACGGGCAGGGTGCCTTCGACGGCAATGCGCATGGTCTTGGCCGGTTTCAAAAGCAGCGTCTGCGTCGCCAGCACATGCTCCACTTCCGACGTGCCGATGCCGAACGCCAGCGCGCCGAACGCGCCATGCGTCGATGTATGGCTGTCCCCGCAAACAATCGTCATGCCCGGCTGTGTCAAACCCTGTTCCGGCCCGATGATGTGGACAATGCCCTGCCGCCTGTCGCTCATCCCGAAATACTCGATGCCGAATTCCTTCACGTTGTCTTCCAGCGTCTGCACCTGCAGGCGCGATTCAGGCTCCGCAATCCCCGCGCTGCGGTCCGATGTCGGCACGTTGTGGTCCACCACCGCCAGCGTCGCATCGGGGCGGCGCACCGGCCGCCCTGCCACGCGTAGCCCCTCGAACGCCTGTGGGCTCGTCACCTCGTGCACGAGGTGGCGGTCGATGTACAGAACGCATGTCCCGTCGTCGTGCTTTTTCACGACATGCGCGTTCCAGATTTTTTCGTACAGGGTCTGAGGTTTGCTCATGATTTGATGCACCGCATTAGGAAAATAGTAACGAGTGAAGGTCCATACTAGTCCTAACAACCATAGGATAGGTCAATCAACATGTTATCCGTCCAGAATGCCTCGTTTTCCCGTACCGCGCAGGGCCACCCCTGCATCGCCTTGGACGACGCGGCCTTCGCCCGGGCCGACATCGTGTTCATCGACCCCGCCTCGGGCCAGGTTTCAGCCCTGCTGGGGCAGGTCCATTTCACCATCGGCACAATACCCAAATCACTGGCCGAAACCTTCATGAAGCATTCCAGCGTCATCCTGACCGCGCCGCACCCGCAGGGCCATGACATCGCCCTGCACGCGCCCGTCCGCACGCTGCACTGAAAAACCCCCGCCAAAAGGGGATAAAAGAATCAACCAGAGGAGTGTGTACCCTATGTCAGATTGCTCGTGTCGTTGCCAGTCATCGTCAACGTCCAAATGCGCCGACAAATCACCCGAATCAGCCAAACAGGCCCCACCCGTCTACGCCATGTCAGCAGGCGCCGCCTCAGCCCACGTCATCAAGTCCTAGCAACGCCTTCTTTGTGAACGAAACCCCGGGGTCAAACCCGGGGTTTTTCGGGTTAAGACAAAGAAAAAGCCCCGGTCTTTAAACCGGGGCTTTAATTCCTTGAGGAAAGGGCAGGACGATTAAGCCTTTGCAGCCTTTTTCTCTTTTTTCGCTTTCGGCGCGGCGGCTTCAGCGTTCGCGGCTTCCGGCGCGACATCCATGTCGGCGGAGTCGTTCATGCCGTGGCCGGTGGTACGCTCGGTGATACGGGCCGATTTACCCGAACGGCCGCGCATGTAGTACAGCTTGGCGCGGCGGACCGAACCGCGGCGGACCAGTTCAATGGAATCGATGACCGGGCCGTACAGCGGGAAGACGCGCTCGACGCCTTCGCCGTAGGAAATTTTGCGGACCGTGAACGCTTCGTTCACGCCCTGGCCGGTGCGGGAAATGCAGACGCCTTCATAGGCCTGCAGGCGGGTGCGGTCGCCTTCTTTAACGCGGACGTTCACCTTCAGGGTGTCGCCGGGCGAAAAAGCCGGAATTTTCTTGTTGGCCGACAGGGTTTCAAGCTGCTTGGCTTCAAATTTCTCGATCGTGTTCATGATCGTGTACCTTTCAATCTGTTATCCGGCCTCGAAAATCGAACGCGCCACATGGAACGCCGGCAGGCCGCTTATCTTTTTGTTGCCGGTTTAATACCGTCCCACGCCCCAAAACGCAAGGAAAAAGCCATTATCGTCGCGGCGGGAAGTGTGTATTGTCATATTGTAAAGCAACCGGACTGCCCGGTCACGCCCAAAAGCCGGAAATGCCGGGTGCCGTGCCCCGGCTCACGTGTTCCAACGCGCCGGTTCAACCGGGCTTTTTGCCCAGCAGGTCCGGGCGGCGCGCCTTGGTCAGCGCTTCCGCCTGTTCCCGCCGCCACTTGGCGACCGCGCCGTGGTTCCCGCTGCGCAGCACGTCCGGCACGACATGGGTTTGCGCATGCACGCTCGTCCACTCGGCGGGCCGCGTATAATGCGGGTATTCCAGCAACCCGCCCGAAAAGCTTTCTTCCGAAACCGTCTCCGCGTTCCCCATCACGCCGTCCAGCAGGCGTATGCACGCATCCATCACGATAAGCGCCGCAGGCTCCCCGCCTGAAAGCACGTAATCCCCGATGCTCACTTCCTCGAACCCGTGCGCGTCCAGCACGCGCTGGTCCACGCCTTCATACCGCCCGCACAGAATGGTCAGGGCAGGGGCCTTTTGCCCCTCGGCCTGTCCGATGCCCGCGAATTCCTGCACCAGTTTCTGGTTCAGCACCGTGCCGCGCGGCGACATGTAAACCAGCCGCCCCGGGTTTTCGATGGAAAGCAATGCCGCCTCGATAACGTCGGGCCGCATCACCATGCCCGCCCCGCCGCCGAACGGCGTATCGTCCACGGTTTTGTGCTTGTCCTTGGCAAAGTCGCGGATGTTGACGGCGGTGTAGCTCCACTTGCCATCCTCCCGCGCGCGCCCCGCCAGCGATTGCCCGGCAAAGCCGGGGAACATGTCGGGAAACAGCGTCAGCAGGTTGAAGTGCATCACAACACCTCGGGCTGGTTCATCACAATCTGCCGCGCCTCGCGCTCCACCCGCACAAGATACGGCTCGGCGAAGGGAATGTAATACGCTTCCTTTCGGCCCTGCACCTCAAGCAAATCTCCCGCGCCGAAATTCTGCACGCGGATGACGCGGCCCATGGGCTTGCCGTCCACGCTTACCACGTCCATGCCTTCAAGCTCGAGGTGGTAAATCGCACCGTCCTCAAGCTCCGGCAAATCGTCGCTGTCGATGTAGAACATCGTGTTGCGCGCGGCTTCCGCCATGTTGCGGTCTTCGATGCCCGTCATCCGGGCGATGAACAGCCCGGCCTTGGGTTCCGATTTAAATGACAAGACCACGCGTTTTTGCGTGGTCTCATCCGTATAAACGCCTTCGTCCCTGAACAGCAGGTCCGCATCGTCCGCATAGCACAGGACCTTTACATCGCCCTTGATGCCATGCGCCGTTGCGACCTTGCCGATCAGGAGACGGCGGTTCATTAAGCCTGCGGCTCGGCGGCAGCTTCAGCCGGGGCTTCAGCTTCAGCAACGGCTTCGGCAGCCGGTGCGGCAGCAGCTGCTGCAGCGGCTGCTTTCTCGGCTTCAGCAGCTTCGGCAGCGGCAACGCGTGCGGCTTCTTCAGCTTTCGTACGCTCTTGTGCTTTTGCTTTCGGAGCGGACTTTTTCGGCTTCGCGGTGTAGGTCGGGGCAGCGATGATGCCTGCGCGGCCGAGGAAGATGGCCACGCGGTCCGAAGGCTGTGCGCCGACCGACAGCCAGTGCTTGATGCGCTCGGCGTTCAGGGTCACGCGGTTCGGGTCCGTCGCTGCCAGCATCGGGTTGTAGGTGCCCAGACGTTCGATGAACGAGCTGTCGCGCGGGGAACGGCTATCCGTCACCACGATGCGGTAGTAGGGAAGGTTGCGGCGGCCGCCGCGGGACAGACGAAGTTTCAGTGCCATTGTTTACTCCTTAAGTTTGATTAGCGTTTTTTGAAGGGATTGAAGCCGCCCCCGCCCATCGGGGGTAGCTGGAAGTTCGCGAACGGATTCGGACCCAAGGGGTCCTTGCCCATACCCGGCTGCTGGCCTTCAACGGGGGGCATACCCTGCATGCCTGGCATGCCTTGCATACCCTGCACGCCGCCCATATCGGCCATCATCTTGTCGAAGGCATTTCCGCCCAGCATGTTCTTGGCGAGGCCCATCATGCCCCCCATGCCCATCTTGCGGATTTTCTTCATCATTGTTTGCATCTGGTCGAACTGCTTCATCAGCCTGTTCACGTCCTGAACCGTGACGCCCGAACCTTCCGCGATGCGGCGGCGGCGGGAACCGGAATTCAAAATAAGATCAGGTTTCCACCGCTCCTTCGCCGTCATGGACGAAAGAATGGCTTCCTGTTTTTTAAGCACCGTCTCATCAAGATTGGCGGCGTCGATCTGCGGCGCCATGCGCGAAATGCCGGGCAGCATCTTCATCATCGCGCCCATGCCGCCCATCTGCTTCATCTGCGAAAGCTGGCTGCGGAAATCGTCGAGGTCGAATTTCCCTTCCTGGAACTTGCGCGCCGCTTCTTCGGCCTTGCTCTTGTCGATGGTCTCGACAGCCTTCTCGACCAGCGACACCACGTCGCCCATACCCAGAATGCGCCCCGCGATACGGTCGGGGTGGAACGGCTCCAGCGCGTCGAGCTTTTCGCCCACGCCAAGGAACTTAATGGGCTTGCCCGTAACCCCGCGCATGGACATCGCGGCCCCGCCGCGCGCGTCGCCGTCGATGCGCGTCAGCACCGTGCCGGTAATGCCGATGCGGTTGGAAAACTCGGTCGCAATCACAACCGCGTCCTGCCCCGTCATGGCGTCAACCACCAGCAGGGTTTCGGTGGGCTTGGCAATGTCGCGCACCTGCGCGACTTCGTTCATCAGCGCATCGTCAATCGCAAGGCGGCCCGCGGTGTCCAGCAGCAGCACGTCGTACGATTCAAGCTTGGCGGTTTCAAGCGCGCGGCGCGCAATCTCAACCGGCGTCTGCCCTTTGACGATGGGCAGCGTCGCCACGCCCGTCTGCGTACCCAGCACGGCCAGTTGGTCCTGTGCTGCCGGGCGCTGCGTATCCAGCGACGCCATAAGCACTTTTTTCTTCTGCTTCGAAGTCAGGTGCTTGGCAAGCTTACCCGTGGTGGTGGTCTTGCCCGAACCCTGCAAACCCACCATCAAAATCACGGCAGGCGGCGTAACGTCGATGTTGAGGACGCTTTCTTCCCCCGACCCCAGCATCGCCGTAATGGCGTCGTTGACGATCTTGACCATCTGCTGCGCCGGGCTGACCGACTTGATGATCTCTTGCCCCACCGCGTGGTCCTTGACCCGCTGGGTGAATTCCTTGACCACCGGCAACGCCACGTCGGCTTCGAGCAGGGCGACGCGGATTTCGCGCAACGCCAGTTCGACGTCTTCCTCCTGCAAACGGTCGCGGCCGCGCAGCTTGTCGAAGACTTGTCCGAGTTTGTCACTCAGTGATTCAAACAAAATAACCTCAAAAGTATTTAACCGCTGTGAGCGTAAGCGCCGACAGCGGGGTACCCATAGGCACTGGCAATCCAGTGAGAAGGGATGTGTTTGGCGGTTTTCTAGGCCAACCTGCCCACCTTGTCAATTAAATCCGCCACAAAAACAGTCAGGCCGCTTTTGGCCGTGGGCTGAAACCCGGGCAAAAGCGGCCTGACATGGCAAGCATGGCGCTTTCCATGGGTTTAAGGAACTATCTTCGGTATTAGCCTGTTATTTAAGTCAGGTCGGCAGGCACGACGTCGACACGGTCGAAGTCCATGATGCCGAACTGCGCAAGACGCTCAAGCCGGCGCACCTGTTCCGACAGTTCCAGCAAAAGCCGGTTGTCGTTGGACACGGAATACTCCGAAGCCCACCACATACGCGTTTGAACGACCAGTACCCTCTCTTCCGACCCGTCAGGCTGTGCGTTATTCACGATATTCATGTCGTGAACATACGGATGATTTAACAACATCGGTGCCCCCATTTGCTGTTTACGGTTTCTGGAAGAATGTTTGTAATGTAGGAACCCTACCACGATAGCCAACCCCCGGCACCCAAAAAAGTGGCGGAAATGCTGCGTTAGCGTGACGCAGGGTTTTTGATAATCTTAACTTTTAGAGTACCGCGCTAATAAGGCTGAATAAATCGGCTTTCCAATTTCTAAATTGGACATTCCGCAAAGCGGCAGGCATACCATACCCCGCATGAAACCGCATGCTGACCCGGAAGTTCTGACCTTCGGCTGCCGCCTCAACGCCTACGAGTCCGAGGTGATGAAAACGCACGCCCGCGAGGCAGGCTTGCAGGACGCCATCATCTTCAACACCTGCGCCGTGACGAAAGAGGCTGAACGCCAAGCCCGTCAGGCCATCCGCCGCGCCCGCCGCGAAAACCCCAACGCCCGCATCATCGTCACCGGCTGCGCCGCCCAGATTGACCCGAAGAAGTACGCCGCCATGGCCGAAGTCGATCAGGTCATCGGCAACGACGTAAAGCTGAAAGCCGAAACATGGGGTCTCCCGGCGGAGGAGCGCGTGATAGTGAACGACATCATGTCGGTCACCGAAACCGCCAACCACCTCATCTCCGGCTATGACGACCGCGCCCGCGCCTTCCTTCAGGTGCAAAACGGCTGCGACCACCGCTGCACCTTCTGCATCATCCCCTATGGCCGTGGCAATTCCCGTAGCGTGCCCATCGGCGCCATCGCCGAACAGGTCCGCGCGCTCGTAAGCGCCGGGTACAACGAACTGGTCTTCACCGGCGTCGACATCACCTCGTATGGCAAGGACCTGCCGGGCCAGCCTGCGCTTGGCCAGATGATACGCCGCATCCTCGCGCTGGTGCCCGAACTGCCGCGCCTGCGCCTGTCCTCCATCGACCCCGCCGAAATCGACGACGACCTCTGGCGCCTCATCGAAAACGAACCGCGTTTGATGCCGCACCTCCACCTCAGCCTTCAGGCCGGTGACGACATGATTTTGAAGCGCATGAAACGCCGCCATCTGCGTCAGGATGTCATCAACACCTGCACCCGCGCCCGCAAATTGCGTCCCGACATGGAATTCGGCGCCGACATCATCGCCGGCTTCCCGACAGAGACGGACGAGATGTTCCAGAACACGCTGAACATCGTGCAGGACTGCGACCTCACCTTCCTGCACGTCTTCCCCTATTCGGAACGTGAAGGCACCCCCGCCGCCCGCATCCCCAATCAGGTGCCTGTGCCAGTCCGCAAAGACCGCGCCGCCGCCCTGCGTGCCTTGGGCGAGGGGCAGATGCAACGCTTCCTCGCCCGCCATGCCGGGGCCGACCGCACCGTGGTCGTTGAAAAAGGCGGCATCGGCCGCACTGAACATTTCGCCGAAGTGGCCCTAGATGATAACCACGCCGTGGGCAGCTTGTTGCGCGTCCGCACCGGTGCTATCGAAGGAACAAGGCTCGCCGCCACCGTGCTGGCCTGATGGAAAAGGGGTCGACATGATTTTCTGGCGTTCCAAGAAAAACGAAACCGCCGCCGAACAGGAAAAGCGCGACGAACGCATCGTTCACCACAAAAACGACATCGCGCTTGAACCCGATACCGCGACCGACCCCGCCCTCGACGCCCGCCTCGAACACGAACTGGCGCTGCCCGAAGCCGAAATCGTCGAAACGCTGAACACCGCGCCCGTCCCGGTCCACACCCCCATGGACGACGCTGCGGAAGCCGAGGAACTGAAAGACCACACCGCCGAAGGCGGCTGGCTCTCGCGCCTCACCGGCGGCCTCTCGCGCTCCACCGCCCGCTTCACGCAAGGCCTCAGCGACGTCTTCACCAAGTCGAAACTCGACCCCGAAGATCTCGACGCGCTGGAAGAACTCCTCATCGCCGCCGACTTGGGCCCCAAGACCGCCGCCAAAATCGTCAAGGCCTTCAGCCTGCATAAGTTCGATAAAGACGCCGACGCCGATGCCATCAAAACCGTACTGGCGCAGGAAATCGAAAAAATCCTGACGCCCATCGCCGTGCCGCTGAACATCAAAAAACCTGAAAACGGCCCCTTCGTCATTCTCGTCACGGGCGTCAACGGCGTGGGTAAAACCACAACCATCGGCAAGCTCGGCTTCCAGATACAGCGTCAGGGCCACCGCGTCATGCTGGCCGCTGCCGATACGTTCCGCGCCGCTGCCGTGGAACAGATTCAAATCTGGGGCCAGCGCCTGCACGTTCCCGTCGTTGCAAAAGACATCGGCGCCGATGCCGCCGCCGTCGCGTTCGAAGCGTATGAGAAAGCAAAAGCCGAAGGCTACGACGTGCTGGTGGTCGATACCGCGGGCCGCCTGCACAACAAGGGCGACCTCATGGCCGAACTCGGCAAAATCGTCCGCGTGCTGGGCAAGAACGACGCAACCGCCCCCCACGCGACCCTGCTGGTGCTCGACGCCACCACCGGCCAGAACGCCTTCGCGCAGGTCGAAGCGTTCAACGACATCGCCAAAATCACCGGCCTCGTCGTCACCAAGCTCGACGGCTCCGCCAAGGGCGGCGTCGTGGTCGGTCTGGCCGACCGCTTCACCCTGCCCGTCCACGCCGTCGGCGTGGGGGAGGGGATAGAGGACCTCCAGCCCTTCACCGCGCGCGACTACGCCCGCTCGCTCACCGGCCTCGCGTCTTAAGTCCTGTCAGGAAGGGCGGTTGGCGAACCCGTATCGTCCGTCCAGCACGCGGTTGCACCGAAGCCACGTCCCGCCCATGCGCATGATAAGCGCCGTGGGCCCCGCCAGCGCCGCGGTCACCAGCGGCTCGGGCCGCATGCCCAGCGTCATCTGCATGGTCAGAAAAGCCAGATGGTCCGCATAGGTCAGCACGCTGCCGCCCGCAACCCCAAGCGTCGAAACGCGCAGCAGGCCCTGCACGCGCGCAACCTGCTGCCGCAGCAGATGCGCATGGAAAGGCGGGCGGAAAGGCCCCCGCGTGTCGATAACCGCCTTGGCTATGGGCCATGCCTGCCCGCGTGACGCCAGCAGCATCAGCCCGTGTGTCGCAATCCACCCCGCACCGCTGCCGATGAAGGTCCCCACCGCGCCGTAGGCGATGGTGCTGGTAACGTAATCCGCATTGCCCATCGCCGCCGCGTTGAACGCGGCGAACGCCGTTACCGTGGCGCCCGCGCACACGTCGCTGGCGCACAGCGCGCCCACGCGGCTGCCCTGCGGAATGCCGTGAAGGCTGGTGAAACGCCCAGCGGCATTGCTGAAGAACTGGCGAACGCTCATGTCGTCACTGCGGGGCCGGGGCGGCTGCCGCCACGGCAGGCTGGGTCACGGTCACCGTCGGCGCGCGGCACAAACGGTACGTGCCTTTCA
>JAMIFL010000050.1:0-11317 GCA_035906295.1 Alphaproteobacteria bacterium
ATGTGGCGGGTGCGGGCGATTTCTCCACCGGGGTTGCGGCCAACGGGATACAGATCGGCGCGGTGGCGCCGGGTGCTACGGCGGCGATGGCGTATCCTTACGAAAGCGTGGGGACCAGTTCATCAACTGCCAACCTGCGCCTGCAATCGGGCGGCAGCATTATCTTCCATACGGGGATGACGGCCACGGAACCGAACGACAACTCGAAGACGCGGGCCTCCATCGGCAGTACGGGCAATTTCGGCGTCGGTACCGCGAACGCACGCACCAAGGTCGAGGTGGCGGGAACGGACCCGACCGTATGGCTGACCGGGGCTGCGGCGAACCAGGCGGAAAGCGGGCGTGTACGTTTTCTTGAAGCGGGTACGACCGGTTACCAGGGCGTTTATATTCATTATGACGGGTCGAGCGTCGGTGGAACGGACAGGCTTATCCTCGGCGTTCACCACGCGACGACGTCGGTGGTCGGCGACGATAAAGAGGTGGTGTCGATTTTGCGCAGCAACGGGTATGTGGGCATCAACAGCAGCGCGCCTGCCTATCAACTGGACGTGGGCGGCACGATGCGTGCGACGTCGGTCTTGGCCGGCGCGGTGGGCATGGTCAATGACGATAACTGGAACATCATCGGGGCTACGCTGTATTCGGATACGAAACATACCGCCTTCCGCTTCAACCGCGGGCGGGGGACGCAGGCGGCGCCGTTGCCGTTGCAGGCGGGGGATGTGTTCGGGTATTTCGACGGGTATGGGTATACGAGCGCTTCGACCACCGTGCACGCGGGCGGCATGTCCATCGTGGCGGAAGGCAACTGGGCTTCGTCGCCGCAGGCATCGCTGCGGTGGCTGACGAATAACGGGAGCGGGTCGGGCGAGCGGATGCGGCTTACGCCGGATGGGAAGCTGGGCATCGGCACCAGCGTTCCGGTGGCGACGCTGGGGGTTGTGGGGAGTATCGGGGTTGGCGAAGCGTCGGCTACGAACTCGCGCTTCATTCTTTCGTCGGCGGCGACGGGCGCGGTTCTCAACCAGAATGACAACAGCAATATATCCCTGCAAATCCAGGGAACGACGCTTGTGTATATTCATCCGAACGGGAACGTGGGGATGGGAACCGGCAGCCCTTCTTACAGACTGCATGTCGCAGGGGTGGTCGCGGGGAACGGGGCGTATGTGAACACGTCGGATGCGCGGCTGAAGAAGGATGTGGAGGGGCTGGATTACGGGCTGGCGACGGTTGAGAGGCTGCGGCCGGTTTCGTTCCAGTGGAAGACGCAGGACGAGGCGTGGCAGAAGGGGCGCAAGCTGGGGCTGATTGCGCAGGAGGTTGAGGCGGTGATGCCGGAGGTGGTGTCGGTGGCCGACGACGCGATGAAGACGCGCAGCATCGCTTACGGCGATATTACGCCGGTGCTTATCAAGGCGGTGCAGGAGCTGGACGGGAAGAACAAGGCGCTGGAGGGGCAGGTCGCGGCGCTGAAGGCGCTGGTATGCGCGGACCATGCGGAGGCCGCCGTGTGTAAGGAATAATCCACAGCGCGCTGGCCTTGAATGGATGAAAATGCCCCGGCGGATGAACCTGCCGGGGTTTTTATTTTTGGGTTAGGAGATGCCGCCAAGAGGCTGGAGAGACACATAATTTCGTGTTTGGGTTTACGGGCTAAAATGCCTCATCGCACCCGCTAAGGTTGTTTGTTATGTGCTTGGCGCGGCATGGAAATTTTGCCATTAAAAAAATTCCGTGCTGAATCTTGCTTTTGGGAAATAACGCGTGTTAGGGTGCCCGACATCGCGAGAGATTGAAGACGAAGTTTTGCGGGTTTTCTTTTGGAAACCATCATTGTTCGCTTGGTTTTCTGCTGAAAACCATATTGCCCGCGTGACGTGTTACTTGAAACGTGCAACTTGAAAATGGGGGGTTAACGCGGTGTTTCACAAGCGAAATCCACAAGCATCGTTCCCGGCGTCTTTTCCGGGTATGAACAATGCGCAGGAACAAGCGACTGGACAGGGGCCTGTATCGGCCTATGTTCCGCCGCGTACGCCTTCGGGCGCACCGGCTACCCAGCCGCGTGACGTCAGAGGCCCTACGGGGACGATGAGCCGCCCGGTTCAAAGCCCGGTTCAGGACCACACAACCAATATGAATACTTCGATCAAACAAACTCTCACCACCAACACTGAAGGACATAGCGCCATGAACGCCCTGAGCACCCCGAACGACAACACCAACACCCAAGCCACCCCGGCAACCGGCCGTCCGATGGACATTCCGGGCACGATGCCGTACGGCCGCCCGATGACCCCGGGCATGGGCGCTGGTTTCGGCGCTTCGTCGCACGGCGCTGCCTACAACCCGTACGGTTCGGGCCGCAAGCTGATCATCGGCGAAGGCATCACGATGTCGGGCGAGATCGAGCACTGCGATCATCTGATCGTTGAAGGCACGGTCCAAGCCACGCTGAAAGACGCGAAGCTGCTGGACATTTCGGAAGCCGGCGTTTTCTACGGCACCGTGGACATCGAAGAAGCCACCATCGCTGGCCGTTTTGAAGGCGACATCACCGTCGCAGGCCGCCTGACCGTTAAGGCTTCGGGCATCATCACCGGTTCCATCCGTTACAAGGAACTGGCGATTGAAGCCGGTGCTTCCATCGAAGGTACGCTGCAGCCGTCCGGCCCGCGCAAAGGCGAAGAAGCCGTTGCCGCCGCCGACTTCTCCAAAGGCAAAGCCGTTGCCAAGCAGGCACGCGAAGTTGCGAACAAGCCGGGCGAGCAACTGTTCGGCCAGAAAGACAACACCGCATCGGCAGCCCAGTAAGGCCAGCCCTTTTTCGGGTCCGCGCCTGATGGCCGGGAACGGATTTAAGGAATACAGCGACCGGTGCAAAAGCGCCGGTCGCATTTTTTTGTCCGCGGTGCGGGGGTTCCTGTCACGGCTGTGGCGGGTGGGGACCTGGCCCATGGCGGTGCGGGCCTTGCTGGCCGTGGCGGTGCTGGCGGTGGGGCCGAGTGTTTTGTCCGACCCGTTGAAGGCGTTTACGGACAGCGGAGTTGCCGCGTCCATCCGCGCGGGGGTTGCGGGCGATTTCACCAGCCTGCGGCAGCTTGAGCGCGTGGCGCTGTTGCGGCGCATTGCGGGCGATGCGGATTCCGTGCGCGAGCTTTCGGGCGCGGATCTTATCATGCTGTTTGGCAGCCCCGGTTTGCGGCGGGCGGAGCCGGAGGCGGAGTCATGGCATTACACGTCGGCCGAGTGCGCGCTGGATGTTTATTTCCCGCGCGTGGGGGATGTGGAGGCGAAGCCTGCGTATGCCGAGTATCGCGTAAGGGGCGGGACGGATGGCTGGGTCGGGCCGGTGGGGCCGGAGGCGGCGAAGCCGCTGGACCACAGGGCGTGTTTGCGGAGTTTGTTCGCGCAGGCGGAATAAGGAAGGTTGAACCACGAAAGGCACGGAGGCACAGAGGAAGAGGTTTTCTCTGTGTTTTTTTATTCTCGTGGTTTTTTATTTTCCGGGGGATTTGACGGTGAGGGTGGCTTTGGCGAGGGCGCGGTCGCGCAGCCACTGGACGGTGGGGCGGCCGATGGCGCTTAAGGGGTAGAAGGCCTGCACGTCGGGCAGGGCGTAGACGGTGAATTCGTAGGTCTGGGATTTGCCGGGGGCCGGGCAGGGGCCGGTGTAGGATTTATCGCCTTTTGAATTGGGGATGGTGGAGGCGATGCCGGGCAGCGCCTTGTTTTTGCCGGAGCCGGAATCCTGCGGCAGCGAATAGGTGGTGGGCGGTATGTTGAGGACGGCCCAGTGAATCATGCCGGGGTTTTCGTCCGTTCCCGCATCGGGGTTGTAGACGCTGACGGCGAAGCTGCGCGTGCCGCGCGGGGCGCCGGACCATGACAGGTTGGGGGAAATGTTTTCGCCGTTGCAGGCGAGGCCCATGGCCGCGCGCGGCAGGTCGCCGCCATCGGTGAGGGAGGTGGAATCGATGACGAAGTACGCCTGCGCGGATACGGAGGCGGGCGCCAGCAGGAAGAGGGCGAAGAGCGTGCGGAGTGTTTTGTTCATGCGGTTTTCTTCTTCTCGCGGACCTGGGCCCCGGGTGTCTTGTCCCTGAACCGGCAGATATGGGCGACGGGGCATTCGGGGCAGCCGGGTTTGCGCGCCAGACAGATATAGCGGCCATGCAGGATAAGCCAATGATGGGCGTGGCGGCGGAATTGCGCGGGCACGACTTTCAGCAAACGCTGTTCCACCGCGTCGGGCGTTTTGCCGGGGGCGAGGCCGGTGCGGTTGGAGACGCGGAAGAGGTGCGTGTCCACCGCGATGGTTTCATGGCCGAAAGCGATGTTCAGCACCACGTTGGCGGTTTTGCGGCCCACGCCGGGGAGGGTGATGAGGTCGTCCATCGTCTGCGGTACTTCGCTTGCGTACACATCGATAAGGCGTTGCGAGAGGAGGTGGACGTTTTTGGCCTTGGCCTTGTTGAGGCCGATGGTTTTGATGTAGTCGCGGATTTTGTCTTCGCCGAGGGCGGCCATTTTTTCGGGCGTGTCGGCGGCCTTGAACAGGGCGGGGGTGGCCTTGTTCACGCCCTTGTCGGTCGCCTGCGCGGAGAGGACAACGGCGACCAGCAGGGTGAAGGGGTTGGTGTAGTAGAGTTCGCCCTTCGGTTCCGGGTTGGCGGCGTGGAGGGTGGCGAAGAACGCTTCGACTTCGGCGGGTTTCAGCAGGCGATCGTAGAGCATAAATTTGCAAATTCCGGCGGGTTCACGCCAATAATGGGCATGGCGGAGAGAGATGACAACAAGGTTGTTTCGCTTTGGGCGGCGCGCGAACGGCACAAGCGCCTGCGCAGCGTGTGGCATGGCGTGGTAACGGGCGGGATTGTGCGCGAGGACAACAGCGCCGTGCTGTATATCGATTGCGGGCATGGCATGCAGGTGGACGAGTTTTACCTGCCCGCGTCGGTGCGGGCTGTATCGGCCTTCCGCGCGGGGCTGCCGAGCGAGCCTGTGGCGGTTGAATTCACCCTCAGCGATCCGTTGGGCAGGACCCCCGCAGACGCGAATGCGTGCCTTGAATTCGGGTGGAACCGGCCCGGCATGGTGATGACGACGCTGAAAACGGTTGCGGGGAAGCCGGACGGGCAAAAGCCCTGATTTCTGCGGGTAGTATTTGACATAACGTTAAAATTCTTGATAAGCTTGTCTATCCCGTGGGTGAGACGGGGCGGGTGCTGGCGCTTAAGGTATTGAAAAAGCGTCATAAAAAACCGGCGATAGACCGGGTATAAACAGGATGGCGGTTATGAGCAGTAATGTTCCGGCAGTTTTGAAAGAGCAGCTTCCCGCGGTTATCGAGCCGCGAGGAACGGCCAGCGACAGGCAATATGCGCAACTGCGCCTGTCTGCCCGGCGTTTGCAGGTATCCAGCCCGCGCGAGGCGTTCAATACGGAGCGTGCCGTATCCTCCCCGATAGGTGCGAAAACGAGCAGGGAAGCCGAATTGGCTGCGGGCAAGGCCACGCTTGCGATGATGTTCCGTGCCGCGGTGGTGGTGGGGCTGGGCGCTTTGGGCGCCGTCGCGGTCATGGAGATCGGGTCCATGGGGCGCGATGCGGCCGAGCAGCAGCGGGCCGAGCACGAGCAGTACAGCAACGCGGTGCGCAAATATAACGCGGGCATTCGTGCCGAGCAGGCGGAGCGCAGAAAGTACAAACCGCAACTGGCGACGTGGAAGTAAGCTTGCGGATGGCTGAACGAAAACAGGCCCTTTGGAGGGCCTGTTTTGTTTTATGGGGAGTAATGGGTTTTGTGCCCCTCAGGCGCCGGGCGGCGCACTGGCGTGCGCCTTGGCTTCGCTCCGCTTACGCTTCGCGGGCCCTCAACGGGCCAGTTATTCCGTCAGGTCGTTCCAGAATTCTTTTACTTTTTTGAAGAAGCCCTGGGATTCGGGGGAGTTGGCGGAGGGGTCCTTGCCGGCGAATTCCTTCAGCAGGTCCTGCTGTTTTTTCGAGAGGTGGACGGGGGTTTCGACGAAGAGTTCGATGTACATGTCGCCGCGCGCGGAGGAGCGCATCATGGACATGCCCTTGCTTTTCAGGCGGAACTGCTGGCCGGTCTGGGTGCCTGCGGGGAGTTTTACTTCCGCGCGGCCGCCTTCGATTGTGGGAACTTCGATGGTGCCGCCCAGGGCCGCGATGGACATGGCGATGGGGACGCGGCAGTGCAAATCGGCCCCTTCACGCGTGAAGAGTTTGTGCGGCTTGATGTTGACCAGCACGTAGAGGTCGCCCGCGGGGCCTGAGTTGGCACCGGCCTCGCCTTCGCCCGCGAGGCGGATGCGGCGGCCATGTTCGATGCCCGAGGGGACGGAGACCTTGAGCGTTTTCTCACGGCGCACGCGGCCCGCGCCGCCGCAATTGCCGCATTTTTCCTTGATGACCTGACCCGCGCCGCCGCAGGTGGGGCAGCCGCGTTCGATGGTGAAGAAGCCCTGTTGCGCGCGGACGCGGCCATTGCCCTGACAGGTGGGGCAGGTTTCAGGCTTGGTGCCGGGTTTGGCGCCGGAGCCGTGGCAGACTTCACAGGCGGCAAATGTGGGCACGCGGATGGTTTGTTCGGTGCCCTTGAAGGCGTCGTCGAGCGAGATTTCGATGCCGTATTGCAGGTCCGACCCGCGGGCGGCGCCGGACTGGTAGCCGCCGCGTCCGCCGCCCTGCTGGCCGCGGCGCTGCTGGCCCATGATGTCGCCGAACATTTCCTCGAAGATATCGGAGAACCCGCCGGCGCCCTGGCCGAAGTTGAATTCGAAGCCGCCAGCGCCCTGACCGAAGGGATTGCCCTGACCGAACGGGTTGCCGCCGCGGCCGCCCATGCCGCCCTCAAACGCGGCGGCGCCGTAACGGTCATAGGCGGCGCGCTTTTCCGAGTCCTTCAGGATGTCGTAGGCGTGGTTGATTTCCTTGAATTTCGCCTCGGCCTTTTTGTCGCCGGGGTTCTTGTCGGGGTGGTATTGCATGGCGAGCTTGCGGAAGGCCGCCTTGAGTTCGGCTTCCGAAGCGGTCTTGGATACGCCCAAAACGTCGTAGTAATTGTTATCAGCCATACCCCAAAAATCCCCAAGACTCTTTTGTTTGGTCGGACCTGCTTACCAGGTCCTCCCCGTTTGCTCATTTCCCGCGTTGGGCCTTCGGCTCAACGCTGCTTCCTAATCGGCCAAAAAACCGTTTCCAAAGCTTTTAGCCAAGCGCGGGCGCGGGTGGCAAGCGGAACGTTGTCGTTGCCCGCGTTACTGTTGGCGGCGGCCACGCGGCGCTTGCCGCGGGTGGTGAGGGCGAGGGCGTCGTCATAGGCCTTGCGGGCTTCGACGGTGCGCAGCTTGTTGTAGGCGTCCATGATGGACTGGAAGCGCAGCGTGGCTTCGCCGCGGCGCCACGAGGGGACGCGGTCGGGGTGCCAGTCGAGCGCGAGTTTGCGCAGGGCCGAGTGCACGTCGCGCTGGGGCGCGGTGGGTGCGACGCCGAGAATGTCGTAGGCGGTAACCTTGGTTAACGTGTCCTGCATGTGTATTCCGTCCTTCCCCTCATGAAAGCCCTCTCCCCACGCTGGGGAGAGGGTATCGGGATGGTATTGCAAGAACCGTGCCGGATGGCGCGGGTTTCGCGGGATTTAGTGCTTGGTTTTGCCGTCTTCGCCGAGATCGGTGTAGTCGGCGTCAACCACATCGTCGCTGGAGGCGCCGGATTTCGGGGCTTCCGGCGCTTCGGGCTGGCCTTCCGGCTGGCCTGCGGCGGCGTCTTCCTGCGCCTTGCGGTAGGCCATTTCACCCAGTTTCATGGATGCCTGACCCAACGCTTCGGTTTTGGCGCGGATGGTTTCGGCATCGCCGGACTGGAGGGACGATTTGAGGTCGGCAATCGCTTCCTCAATCGGCTTCTTCGTGGCGTCGTCGACTTTGCCTTCAAAGTCCTTCAGGGACTTCTCGGTCGCGTGGATGAGGCCTTCGGCGGCGTTCTTGGCTTCGGCTTCCTCGCGGCGCTTCTTGTCGTCGGCGGCGTGGGACTGGGCGTCCTTGACCATGCCGTCGATTTCGGAGTCCGAGAGACCGCCCGATGCCTGAATGCGGATGGACTGTTCCTTGTTCGTGGCCTTGTCCTTCGCGGCCACGTTCACGATGCCGTTGGCGTCGATGTCGAACGTGACTTCGATCTGCGGCATGCCGCGCGGTGCGGGGGGGATGCCCATGAGGTCGAACTGGCCGAGCATTTTGTTGTCGGCGGCCATTTCGCGTTCGCCCTGGAAGACGCGCAGGGTGACTGCGCCCTGATTGTCTTCAGCCGTGCTGAAGACCTGCGACTTCTTGGTCGGGATGGTGGTGTTGCGTTCGATGAGGCGGGTGAACACGCCGCCCAGCGTCTCGATGCCCAGCGAAAGCGGGGTCACATCGAGGAGCAGGACGTCTTTCACGTCGCCGCGCAGGACGCCCCCCTGAATGGCCGCGCCGTCGGCGACGACTTCGTCAGGGTTCACGCCTTTGTGCGGTTCCTTGCCGAAGAAGTCTTTCACGACTTCGATGATTTTCGGCATGCGGGTCATGCCGCCGACGAGGACGACTTCGGAAATTTCCGAGGCCTTCACGCCAGCGTCGCGCAGGGCGGCCTTGCAGGGTTCGATGGTTTTGCGGACCAGGTCCTCAACCAGCGATTCCAGCTTGGCGCGGGTCATCTTGACGTTCAGGTGTTTGGGGCCCGAGGCGTCGGCGGTGATGAAGGGCAGGTTGACTTCGGTTTGCAGGGCCGAGGAGAGTTCGATTTTGGCTTTTTCGGCCGCTTCCTTCAGGCGTTGCAGCGCCATTTTGTCGTTGCGCAGGTCGATGCCCTGTTCGCGTTTGAATTCATCCGCGAGGAAATCGATGATGCGGTTGTCGAAGTCTTCACCGCCGAGGAAGGTGTCGCCGTTCGTCGCCTTCACTTCGAAGACGCCGTCGCCGATTTCGAGGACGGAAATATCGAACGTGCCGCCGCCGAGGTCGTAGACCGCGATGATGCCGTGGTTCTTTTTATCGAGGCCGTAGGCCAAGGCCGCTGCCGTCGGTTCGTTGATGATGCGCAGGACTTCGAGGCCGGCGATTTTGCCGGCGTCTTTGGTGGCCTGACGCTGGCTGTCGTTGAAGTAGGCGGGGACGGTGATGACGGCCTTGTCGATTTTCTCGCCAAGGTGGCTTTCAGCCGTTTCCTTCATTTTCTTGAGGACCATGGCGGAGATTTGCGCCGGGGCCATTTTTTCGCCGTTCACTTCGACCCAAGCATCGCCGTTTTCGCCGCGGATGATGGGGAAGGGCGAGAGTTTCGCCATTTTCTGGACTTCGGCGTCTTCGAAGCGACGGCCGATGAGGCGTTTGATGCCGTAGAGGGTTTTGTCCGGGTTGGTGACGGCCTGACGTTTCGCAGGCTGGCCCACGAGGCGCTCACCATCCTTGGTGAAGGCGATGATGGACGGCGTGGTGCGCGCGCCTTCAGCGTTTTCGATGACTTTGGGCTTGTCGCCTTCCATAAGCGCCACACACGAGTTGGTGGTGCCGAGGTCGATGCCGATGATTTTACCGCTCATTTTCAGTTCTCCTTTGTCGCAAAATCCGCGGGCCCAAATGTGGCACCCTATGACGGCTTTCCGGTCCTTTTCGATTGTTTGCCTGTGACCCTGTTATCTAGGCACCACAGGCACTTACGTCAACCGCGAAGGGGAATCGGTATATAGGAATTAAAGCCTATGACGGCGTGTTTGTCAAGCGTTCCGATTTTATGCCCAGAGCCTTGGCGGCGCGGGCCATGGCGGCGGGGCGGATGTCGCGGTAGATTTTGTAGTCCGGCCAGTCGGAATGGCAGGCGAGGGCGAGGTCATGGATGTCGCCGGAATCGAGGCCCATGGTCTTTGCGGGGATGCCCGTCACTTCCAGATAGGTCAGCATGGCCATGCGCCAATCCTGCGCGACGCGGCCGTCGGCCAGTGTTTCATCTGTTTTGGTTTGTTCGGTGAAGGATTTGGAGAGCTTTACGGCTTCGCCCGCGATGACGGCGAAGCGCATATTGGCGTAGGTGTTGCGGATGTCGTCGATACGCTCGTAAAGGCCGCGCATTTCGAATTTGAAGAGGGCGGGCGGATTGCGGTGGAAGGCGGGCGCGTCGGTTGCGGTGGTGTGGGGCGCTGGGGTATCGGTCATGGCGGCTTTTTTCAGAATGTTGATGGCGGTTTGTAGCAGGCGGGGCGGTGAAGTTGTCAAATTTTCATGGGTGCCTTAGGTTCTTGCCCATGAGCCAGACAGACCTTGCCATTGCGACCCAGACCCGGCTGCCGACGCAGTATGGGGATTTCATCATGGTCGGGTTTTCCGCGTTTGCGGACGGGCAGGAGCATGTGGCGCTGGTGTGTGGCGACGTGCGCGGCGTGAGCGACGTGCCGGTGCGGGTGCATTCGGAATGCCTGACGGGGGATGTGTTCGGTTCCAAGCGCTGCGACTGCGGCGAGCAACTGGACCTTGCGATGGCGAAAATCGCGCAAGGTGGCGTGGGTGTGATTTTGTATTTGCGGCAGGAAGGCCGCGGCATCGGCCTTACCAACAAGCTGCGCGCGTATGCGTTGCAGGATAACGGCATGGATACGGTTGAGGCGAACCACGCGCTGGGCTTTGCCGACGATGCGCGGGATTTTGCGCCTGCGGTTCATATGCTGCGGGCTTTGGGTGTTTCTTCAGTCAAGCTGCTGACCAACAATCCGCGTAAGATTGCTGCGCTGGAAGCCAACGGGATTGCGGTTTCGCGGGCGCCTATTCTGGTTTGTGCCGGTGTTGATAACGCCGCGTATTTGAAGACGAAGGCCGCAAAGCTCGGCCATCTCATTCCGCCGCAAGAAGCGGCGTAGTTTCAGGGGGCTGTAGCCGCTGCCCCCTGCGCCGCCCGCGTTGCGGGCTACCCCCGCTCACGCCGCTTACGCTTTGCGGGCCCGCAATGGGCCAGAGTCATTAAAGCATTTCCATTAAATCGAACAAATCATCGCGCGCGTGGAGCGCGGCGATGCTGTCGTATGTGCGCCATATGTCGGGGCCGATGGTTTGTTCGTCGCGTTGCTGCATGCCGCGTGTGACGGGCAGTGGCACGCCCGCGCCGAGCGTCATAGCGCCTTCGATGAAAATGGTTTCGTCCACCACGGCGTAGGTGATGAGAGATTGCGCGAGTGTGTTGCCGCCTTCGACGAGGATGTGGGTGATGCCTTCTTTGGCCAGTTGGCGCAGGGCGGCACGCAGGTCGATTTTATCGTTGTG
>JAMIFL010000051.1:0-13412 GCA_035906295.1 Alphaproteobacteria bacterium
GCCGGACGCCGCCAAGAAAGTGGCCGACAATCTGCGCCGCACCATCAGCCGCGCGCGCCGTACGTCGGACATCGCGGGGCATATCCGCACGGCGCAGTTCTGCCTGTTGCTGTCCCGCCCGTCGCGGGAGGACGAGCCGTTCCTCGCCGCCAACCGCTTCGCGGAATCGCTGAAGGAAAACCACGACCTTATTTCCACCACGCCCACGCGCACCATTCTGCGGCTGGTGCTGATGGCGGTACCGTCGGGCGAAACGCCGCTCGAACATATCATTGGACGTGACGCCTGATCGGGTTAGTTTCACTGCGATGACCCATCAGGATCCCGACCGCGGCTTACGCGAAAAACTCATGCATTTTGCGGCACAGGCCGGCGCCGATGCGTCGGACGCCGTGGCCATACGCGCGCAGAACCTCGATGTCAGCGTGCGCAAGGGCGTGCTTGAAGACGCTGTGCGCGCCGAAAGCTTCGGCATCGGTTTGCGTATTTTCAAAGGGCATCGCCATGCCTACGGCTCCACCGCCGATGCCACTGACGAAGGGCTGCGGCGTCTTGCCCAACAGGTTTCGGATATGTGCGGACACGTGCCGGAAGACCCGTTCACGCGGCTTGCCTCGGCGGCTGAACTCGCCCGCAACCACGCCATTCCCGACCTGTTCGACCCCGCCGAGGCCCTCAGCGTCAATGCGCTGGCCGACATCGCCCGCGCGGCCGAGGGCGCGGCTTTGGGCGCGCCCAAAATCACCAATTCAGACGGCGCCCATGCGGGGCAGGGCCTGCATTACATCGGGCTTTCCACCAGCGCCGGGTTTTCGGCGGGCTACGCGCATTCCGGCACGCATCTTTCCCTGAGCGTCATCGCCGGCATCGGCGACCAGATGGAAACCGACCATGCCGGCGCGCAGGCAAGTTTCGCGTCCGACCTTGAAGACCCGGCAATCGTGGGCCTGCGCGCCGCCACACGTACGGCTGCGCGGCTGGGCGCCGTGACCGGCAAAACCGGCCTGTTTCCCGTCATGTTCGACCGGCGCGTGGCGTCCAGCCTTCTGCGCTCGCTCGCCCGTTCCATCGCGGGGCCGCGCCATGCCAAGGGCACCAGTTTCTGGCAGGACAAAATCGGCCAGCCCATCTGCGCCGCGGGCATCACCGTCATTGACGATCCGCTGAAGCTGCGCGGCCTGCGTTCCTCGCCGTTCGATTCCGAGGGCCTGCCGGTATCGCGCCGGGCCATGGTGGAAAACGGCGTCCTGCAAGGGCTTTACCTCGACCTGCGTTCCGCCGCGCGCCTCGGCATGCAGCCTACGGGCCACGCCACGCGCGGCCTGTCCTCGCCGCCGTCGCCGTCGCCCTCCAATGTCTGGATTGAAGCCGGGCCGCAATCGCCGGCAGCGATGATGGCCGAGATGGGTGAAGGTTTCCTCATCACCGAGCTCATGGGCGCCAGCATCTCACTTGCCACCGGCGATTATTCGCGCGGCGCTTCCGGCTTCTGGATCGCGGGCGGCAAAATCGCCTACCCGGTTGCCGAGATGACCATTGCCGGTAACCTGAAAGACATGTTCCTGCGCATGCAGCCCGCCAACGATCTCGAATGGCGCGACGGCATAGACGCGCCGTCGCTGCGCATCGACGGCATGACGGTCGCAACCCGCTGACATACGCGTCGGCGTACACCTCTTAACGCCTTGCTTTTACAGCGATAAAAAAACCTGCCACGCCGCTTGGTAGGTTCAACGAATATGGTTATCATTGTGGATAACCTGTCCCGTTATTTTCTTTTGTGATTCAATCCTATGCCTGATGTTTTCCACCGCGCGTCGCGGCGTTTCCCGGTGCTGGCCGTTACGGCCTGCGCCCTGCTGCTGGCCGGGTGCTGCGACCGAAGCTGCAAGCCCGCCGCGTCCTCGCCCCTTCATGCGACGAACATGGCCGTCACGTCTTTGGCGTCTTCCCCGACGCGTGCCGTTGCCGCATCGAACTACACGCCTAAAACCGGCGACGTCCTGCGTGTCACGGTTTACGGCGAACAGGATTTATCCGGTGATTACACCGTGGGGCCTGACGGCACCATCGCCCTGCCGCTGGCGGGCGCGGTCAACGTATCCGGCCTTGCGCTGGGCGATGTCGGCGGCGTGGTCGCCGCGGCCTATCGCGGCGATTACCTGAAAGACCCGAAAGTCTCCGTCGAACTGCGCAACCAGCCGCAGGAGGTTACCCCCTGATGGCGCCGCTTTCGCAACTGCCGCCGATGGACGGCGCCGTCCTGCGCACCCGTGTTCAGGGCGGCATGAGCGGCGGGGTCACCAGCGTTCTCGAATCCCTGTGGCGGCGCAAATGGGTGCCGCTTGTCTGCCTTGCCGCGGGCTGGGGGCTGGGGCTGCTGGCTATGGCCGCCATGCCGCCGCTCTACAAGGCGCAAAGCCAGATCATGATTGAAACGACGGACCGCGATAACGGCGTGCTCCAGTCCGAAGTGGCCATCGCAACCTCCCCGCCCGTGCTTTCCAAGGTCGCGGGCCGCCTGATGCTTTACCGCGACCCGGAATTTTCGAAAGCGCGGCTTTCCGACAAGGTTCTCCTGCGCGGGGGCGATGAAAACGCCGTGCGCGACCGCGTCATGCATCGCCTCGACAGCATGATAGACGTGCGCGTGAAGCCCGGCACCAGCATCATCGACATGGTCGTCCACAACACCGATCCCGACCGCGCGGCGCAGATTGCCAACGCGGTCCTGGCCTCCTACCAGGAACGTAAAGTCGACGAACGGTTCGAACAATCGCGCCAGATCGGCATCTGGATGACCAAGCGGCTCGAAGAAATCAAGGCCGAAGGGCAAACCGCCAAGCAGGTGCTGGAGGACTTCCACGTCGCCCATGGCCGCCTTGCCCCCGGCGGCAGCCAGTTGCAGGCCGAACGCATGGTCATCATCAACCGCGACATCGCCAACGCGCAGAACGACATCGCCACCCTGTCTTCCCGCCTCGAGCAGGCGCGCGGGGGCAAGGGCGCCGGCGACTCTTTCCGCGCCGTGCTGAAGTCGGAGCGCATCAACGCGCTTAAAAAAACCGAAACGGAATTGTCGCTGGAAGTCACGCAGATGGCGCAGCGCTACGGCGACCGCCACCCGCGCATGATCGCCAAAAAGGCGCAACTGGAGGGCGTACGTAAGAGCATACAGGCGGAAACCCGCCGCGTCCTACAGTCCACCGCGCAGGAATTGCAGGCCGCGCGCGACCGCCTGCAAAAACTTGAATCGCAGATTGAGGTCATCAACACCGATGTCGATTTCGACAGCCGCCTCACCCTGCAGATGAAGAACCTCGAATCCGAAATCGCGGCGAATGACCGGCTCTATGCGGATTTCCAAATCAAATACCAGGACGTGATGGCCGACGCCGAACTGCGCGGGTCTGACATGAAGGTCATCAGCATGGCCACCATTCCCTCCCAGCCGGACCAGAGCGCGCGTATCGCCATGGCGTTCATGCTGGGGGTCTTCGGCTTCGTCCTCGGCTTCCTGTACGTGCTGCTGCGCATCCTGTGGGCCAAGGGTTTCACCGGCGCAGGCCAGCTTGAGGGGATGAGCGGCTACCCCGTCTTCGGCGCCATTCCCATGGCGGGCGTGAAGGGCCAGACGGCGGTGCACCACCATGTCACGCAAGACCCCGCGGCCATCCTCGCCGAGTCGCTTCGTTCGCTGCGCGTGTCCTTGCGCCTGCGCGGGGAGAGCGAACGCCGCGCGCGGGTCATCGCCTTCACCTCCACCCTGCCGGACGAGGGTAAAACCTCGCTCGCCGTCATGCTGGCAATGATCGCGTCGAAGGCCGGGGAGCGCGTGTGCGTGGTCGATTGCGATTTGCGCCGCCCGTCGCTGCACAAGGCGTTCGGCATCGGCAATGCGCGGGGGCTTGCCGATTATCTGAGCGACCGGCTTTCGGCGGATGATGTCATCCATCGCAAGGACCCCTCGGGCGTGCATCTGGTCACGGCCAAGGCCGTGCCGTCCTACTCGCTGACACTGCTGACCTCCGGGCGCATGGAACGCCTCATCGATTCCCTGCGCGAGCAATACGACCTCGTCATCCTCGATGCCCCTTCCAGCCTTGCCTTCGCCGATGCGCGCGTGCTGGCCCGCATGGTGGACCAGACCATGTACGTGGTGGCATGGAACCGTACGCGCCGGGAAACCGTGCTCGCGTCCCTCAAGGCCTATGCGGATATGGGCTATGCCGATCTGGCGCTGGTGCTCAACAAGGTCGACCTCAACGAATACCTGCGCGATTCCGCCGCCGCCGTGGTCTACCAATACGGGCGCGAAGCCGGGCCTGAAAACCTGTCCGGCATGCCTGCTTGACAAAGCGCAGGGCCGGACGCTAATATAGGATTATCGTCCTAGAAGGACTCCGTCCATTTTTGAACCCGCCCCCGTGGCGGGTTTTTCTTTTCGCAAAGGAGTTTTGCCAATGACCTACCTGCCTTTAGACAGTGACCAGTTCCCCATTCCCGCCCTGCGCCTGAAAGCCACCGGCGGGGCGCATGCGGTGCCGGTCACGGCGGCCAGCGCGCGCAATGCCACCGCCTTCAATGCCGCCACGCGTGTCGTGTCGCTTTACGCCACCGGCAATATCTACGTGCGTTTCGGCGCATCGGGCGTGACGGCCACGGCCAGCGACCATTTTTTCCCGGCAGGCGTTTATTACGATTTTTCCATCGGCGGCGGCGGCAAGGTGGGGCAGTTCACGCATGTCGCGGCCCTGCGCGCCGACGGGGCCGACTGCACCCTGTACGTATCCGAAAAAGAGTAAGGTTCAGCTGGTTCGGACGGCGGTGCGCGAACGCAGGGCCGTGGTCAGCGTTCCGTCGTCGAGGTAATCGAGTTCGCCGCCGACGGGCATGCCGTGGGCCAGCCGCGTGATGCGCAGGCCGGCCTGCGCCAGCCGGTCGGTCAGGTAATGGGCAGTGGTCTGTCCATCGACGGTGGCGGAAAGGGCGAGGACGATTTCTTCCGTCCCTTCCGCCGCCACCCGGTTCAGCAGTTCGGCAATGCGCAGATCGTCCGGCTTGACGCCGTCGATGGCGGACAGCACGCCACCCAGCACATGGTAAATGCCGTCGAAGGCGCGGGTGCGTTCGATGGCCCATATGTCGGCAATGCCCTGTACGACGCAAATGATTGCGCGGTTCCGACGGGGGTCGGCGCAAAGCGTACAGGGGTCGCTGGCGTCAAGGTTTCCGCACGTACTGCATGTCAGGACGCGGGTGTACGTTTTGTCCATCTGCATCATCAAAGGCTTCATCAACCCCTCGCGGTCCTCCAGCAAGGTGAGGGCGAGGCGGCGGGCCGAGCGCGGCCCCACGCCCGGCAGGCGGGCAAGCATGCGGATGAGGTCGTTAATCTCCATGCTGCTCATGACTGTTCCTTTTGCAGGTCGTCGAAATCGGTGTCGGCGTAAACCCGGGCCGGGTCGGCCAAATGGTTGAGCAGCACGGGGCGGACGCTGTGGAGCATCGGGTCCGGGCCGCTTAAGTAGACGACATGGTGCGCGAGGTTGAGGCCAAGGCGGCGCAGGGTCTGGTCCGGGGTTTCGAGGCCGATGGCCATGTGCGTCGTCACCTCCCCGGTGGCGCGCAACTGGTCCAGTTCACGGCGGCAGTAAATATCGTCTTCCGAGCGCGCGCCGTAAATGAGGGTGATGCCTTCTTCGGTCAGGCCGCGTTTCACGATGTCGGCGGCCAGCGCCAGCATGGGCGCGATGCCGGTGCCGCCCGCGACCATCAGTACGGGGCGCGCGCGGGCGCTGTCGGCATGCATCTCACCGAACGGGCCTTCCAGCGTGATGAGGTCGCCGAGTTGCAGGTCCTGCGCGAGGTGGCGGCTCAGCCCCACGCCGTTATCGCGGATGTGAAAGCGTACATGCCCCGTCCGGTCCGGCAGCCCCGCGATTGAAAAGGGGCGCGGGTCGTGGCCCATGGCGACAAGCCGGGCATATTGCCCCGGGCGCCATGAAAAGGCCTGAAGCGGGGCCAGTTCCAGCACGCGTACACCCCCGGCGCGATCGTCTATCGCGGCCACGCTGGCGGGGGTTGAAAACGGTGTCCGGGGGTTCATCCCAGCCAGTTTAATCGTTCAGGCGCGAACGGCCAGTGGGATCTTTATAGACGAAGTATTGCGGCGGAATGGCAACGCCGAGGCGCATGTCGGTCAGCGTCACTTCCGTGCTCAGGCCCTGCGGGTCGAGAATGGCCCATGATTTGAGCATCATGGGGTTCTGGCTGAAATTGATGGTCAACTGGCCTGCCGCGGGGTCGGCGGTCTGGACCATGGTGATGCTGAGGAGGCCGTCACGCTCGCGCACGTTCTGCACCGTCACGTCGCCGGACAGGCGGGCGGATTTGCGCAGCAGGAAGTCGGCCAAAGTGGAGCCGATGGGGGCGCTCGACGTCTGGCGCTGCTGGCTGTCGTAGAAATGGATGAGGGTGCCGTCGGCGACCACGAAGTCCTTCACCGGCGCATCGTACTCAAAACGCAGGCGGCCGGGGCGGGAGATGTAGAAGGTGCCGGTCAGAATTTGCCCGTCATAGCCTTTCTGGGCGAAGCGGGCCTGCCCCGTGCGCAGATTCTGCAACCATTGCTCGGCCTCCGCCACGCGCGGGTCGGCGGCAAAGGCGGACAGGGGGGCCAGCACGGCCAGCAGCAGGAAGGCTAGGAGGAGCTTTTTCATGCCCCCAACATAGGGGGGGAATACGGCCTTGGAAAGGCTCGGTTATGGCGTTTCGGTGAGGCGCTTCAGCCGGGCGCGGATGTCGCCCGGTGTTGCGCCACCGGCACGCAGTGTGCGCAGGGCGATGGACTGGTCGCGCTTGGCGAGGCGCCTGCCGTTTTCGTCGTTCACAAGCGGGTGGTGGCGAAATACCGGCACATCATGGCCCAGCATGCGGAACAGGAAGGTGTGTAGGCCCGCCACGTCCGCCAGCTCGTCGCCGCGGATGACGAGGGTGATGCCCTGATCGCCGTCGTCGATGACGCAGGACAGGTGATAGCTGGTGCGGATGTCCTTGCGGGCGAGGATGACATCGCCGTGCCGAAGCGTATTCGCATGGCGCACATGGCGGCTGCCGTCCGGCATTTCCTCGGTGTAGGTGAGGGCGTCGAAGGCTTCGGCACCGAACGCCGCGCGCGCGGCGCGCATGGACAGGCGCCATGCATAAGGCGCGCCCTGTTCCATAAACGCCGTTTCCTCGGCTTCCGGCAGGGGGCCGCCGGTGAAGGCCTGCGGCAAAGCGTGGGGCGCGCTCATCGCCTCTTCAATGTCCTTACGGGTTTTGAAGCAGCGGTAGACAAGGCCTTTCGCGTAAAAATCCTGCAACACCGCGTCGTAAACATGCAGGCGGTCGGACTGGCGGCGGACCGGCGTTTCCCAATCCAGCCCCAGCCATGCGAGGTCTTCGTAAATCGCGGTTTCGCATTCGGGCTTGCAGCGCACGAAATCGATGTCCTCGATGCGCAGCAGGAAGCGTCCGTCATCCGCCTTCGCCCGTTCGTAATTCAGCATCGCCGAATAAGCGTGGCCCAGATGCAGGTAACCCGTGGGCGACGGCGCAAAGCGCGTGACGGTTGGTTTAGTGGTTGCCAACGAGCACTTCGCGTTTGCCGACGTGGTTCGCGGGGCTGATGACGCCCTCTTTCTCCATCTTCTCAATCAGCGTCGCGGCACGGTTGTAGCCGATTTGAAGGTGACGCTGGATGAAGGAGGTGGAGGCCTTGCCCTCGCGCGCGACGATGGCCACGGCCTGATCGTACAGCGCATCGCCCGAGCCGCCGCCTTCGCCGCCGAACATGTCGTCGCTTTCGCCGTCTTCGTCGCTGCTTTCGGTGACGCTTTCGATGTATTCTGGTTCGCCCTGCGCCTTCAGGTGTTCGACCACCTGCTGCACTTCGTCGTCCGCCACGAACGGCCCGTGGACGCGCTGGATTTTACCGCCGACCGCCATGTACAGCATGTCGCCCTGGCCCAGAAGCTGTTCCGCCCCGCCTTCGCCCAGAATGGTGCGGCTGTCGATTTTGCTGGTGACCTGGAAGGAAATGCGCGTCGGGAAGTTGGCCTTGATGACGCCGGTGATGACGTCCACCGACGGGCGCTGCGTGGCCATGATGATGTGAATGCCGGCGGCGCGGGCCATCTGGGCCAGACGCTGCACCGCGTTCTCAACCTCTTTACCTGCCACCAGCATCAGGTCGGCGAATTCGTCCACCACCACCACGATGTAGGGCAGTTCGGTCAGCTCGATCGCCTGTTCCTCGTAGACCGGCTTGCCCGTGTCGGGGTCGAACCCGGTCTGGATTTTGGAGGTGAGGATTTCGCCTTTCGCCTGCGCTTCCTTGATGCGGGTGTTGTAACCGTCGATGTTGCGCACCGAGAGTTTCGACATGGAACGGTAGCGGCGTTCCATTTCATGCACGGTCCATTTCAGCGCCACCACGGCCTTGCCCGGCTCGGTCACGACGGGGGAGAGGAGGTGCGGAATATCATCGTAAACCGAAAGTTCGAGCATTTTGGGGTCGATCATGATGAAGCGGCACTGCTCCGGCGAAAGCTTGTAGAGCAGCGAGGTAATCATGGTGTTCACCGCCACGGATTTACCGGAGCCGGTCGTACCGGCCACCAGCAAATGCGGCATGCGGGCCAAATCGGCGATGATGGGCGCGCCGCCGATGTCCTTGCCGAGGATGAGGGGCAGCTTGTGTTTCGTGTCGGCATACGCATCGCTGTTGAGGAGCGAGCGCATATACACCATGCGGCGTTTCTTGTTCGGAATCTCGATGCCGATGACGTTGCGGCCCGGCACCACTGCCGCGCGGACGGACACGGCGGACATGGAGCGCGCGATGTCGTCGCACAGCCCGATGACGCGGGAGGATTTGATGCCCGGCGCGGGTTCCAGCTCATACAGCGTGACCACGGGGCCGGGGTGGATTTTCACGATTTCGCCGTTGATGTTGAAGTCTTCCAGCACCTGCTGGAGCATCTCGGCGTTGCGGGTCAGTGTTTTTTCGTCGTGTTCCTCGCCCGCGTTTTCTTCGGGCTCTTCCTGCATGATTTCAACGTCGGGGAACTGCCAGTCGCCGTCGCGCAGGCTCAGGGAGTTCTGCTTCGGCGCTTTTTTCTTCTTCATCTTCGCCGGTTTCTGCACGAGCTGGCGGTCCTGGTCCCATTTGTCGTTGCTGGGGCGGATGGCGCGAAGCTGGCCGTCGTCTTCGTCCTCGCCGTCTTCCTCGTCATCTTCTTCCTCGTCCTCGTCGGAATCCTCTTCCTGCTCGACCACGGGGGCCTTGCGCATGCGGGCGGCGGTGGTGGGCTTGCGGCGCGGGGGGGCGTCTTCCTCCTCATCGCCGGAGGACGCGAACCAGCCGCGCATGCGGGCGAAGAGCCCGCCGATGCCCATGGCCGCCCACGCGGTGAAGGACAGGGCGATGCGCCCGGCTTCGCCCCAGTTGGCGGCAGGCAGGCCCAGCGACAGCGCACCGAGGATAAGGGCGGTCACGCCCGCCACGATGGCGGTGGTGATAAACGCCGCGCCGCCAATCCACGCCTGCACCGTACCGGCAATGCCTGACAAAAGCCCCGCGCCTGCGATGCCGCCCATATACGCTGTCGGCTCCCACGATGCGGGCGCGCCGATGCGGGCCAGGCAGATGGCCGCGAACATTGTGGCGCAGGCCGCCATGAACAGGCGCGCGACGCGCGGGAAAACGGTTTCGGTGCGACGCAGGATGAGGATGCCGCGCACCAGCGCCAGCAGCGCCGGGACCAGCGCCGCGATGCCGATGGCCTGAATGGCGGCGTCCGCCACATAGGCACCCGCGACACCGCCCATGTTCAGCGATTTTGCCGCGCCGACATTGTTCAGCGACGGGTCGGCGGGGGAATAGGACAGCAGCGCCACGACGCCGAAGGCGCCCATGGCGGCCAGCGCGATGCCCCAGCCGTCGGTCAGGCGTTCGCGCAAAAAGCGCGCGGCGGGTTCGGACAGGATGCGGCGGCCGGTGTCACGGCGGCGATAGCTGGAGGCGTAGGAAGCGCGGGGCATGAAAAACCAGATTTTGCGGGGGTTCTACGGGAGATACCGATGCCGGAGATGCTAACTGAATCGCCGGGCGCGTTCAAGGAAAAGGCATTCTTATGACATTAACGCTTTGTTAAGATTCGGTGGACAAAATTGGCCTTAATCAGACGCGGTCCCGGAGTTCTCGAGGGCCGCCATCCAAAACAGGAAATCAGGGTTATTTGGGAAGGACGCCATGCCTATGGGCACTATGGGGAGTCAAATGCCTGCCATGCTTATGCCTGCTGTGAATTCATATTTCGCAATCTACACGCTCGAGGGCGCCATTCCGGGCCCGGTGCGCCGCGGCCTTTCGTGGGACCTGCACGCCACCGCGACCGACCGGCAACTGGCCATCTCGCACGCGCGCATGCTGGCGCTGCAACCCGGGGTTTCGGAAGTGCACGTCAAGCAGGTGACGGAAGACCTGACCTCCGGCCAGGTCAGCGTCCGCGACGTCAAACGCTGCAAACGCGGGAATTTTTCTGAAATGTCGCTGCGCGCCGGTGTGGCCGCGGCCTTCATCGCCGCGGTTGCGCTTATCTTTTCGATTTAACGCTTAAGCGCCGCTGTCTTGCGGAACTTGTGCTGGGGGTAGGTGCCCAGAATGCGGTATTTGCCCTCGGTGTAGAAATTCACCTCGTCGAAGGCGCGTTTCATACGCTCTTCCGCCGGGTGGCCGATGACCTCGCAATAGAATTTCGCCGCCGTGAAATCCTCGATATACGACTCGATTTTCACCATGTTGATCTGGTTGGTCGCAAACCCGCCCATGATTTTGTACAGGAACGCCGGAATGTCGCGCCCTTCGAAGAAGAAGCTGGTGATGCAGGGCGTCTGTTCGTCCGGCACGGTTTCCTGCTTGGTGAACACCACGAAGCGGGTCACGTTGTCCCGGGTGTTCTGAACGCCTTTTTTCAGGATTTTCAGGCCGTAAAGCTCGCCCGCCAGTTCCGAGGCCACGGCCCCTTGCGTTTTGTCACCCCCGCGGGCGACCTGCGCCGCAGCGCCCGCCGTGTCGGCATGGACCACTTCCTTCAACCCCAGGCGGCGAATTTCGTCGCGGCACTGGGGCAGGGCCATCACATGGCTATGTACGTGCGTCAGGCTCTTGATATTGCTGTCTTTTGTGCCCATCAGGCAGAATTCGATGGGCTGGAAATGCTCGGCCACCATGTGCAGGGCGCTCATCTGCGGCATCAAATGGTGCACGTCGGCGACGCGGCCCGCGATGGCGTTCTCGATGGGGATCATCGCGGCGTCGACGCGGCCCCCGGCCACGGCTGCGAACGTGTCCTCGAAGGTGGTGCAGGGTACGGTTTTGGCCTTCGGGAACACGGTGCGGCAGGCAATGTCCGAAAAAGCGCCGTGTTCGCCCTGAAAGGCGATGGTGGCGGGGGTTTTTGCCGTTTTAACTGCACGTTTCTTAGAAGTGGCCATTTTCAAAACCTGTTTACATGGTATTGTTTTGTCTGTCATAAACGGGGCAATCCGGGGTTCGGTATCCCGTCCAACAAGCAGCTTAGGTAAACCATGTCAGGTATGGAATTCAACAAACTCTTCGCGGCCATTCTTGTTGCGGGCATCCTTGCCATGCTTGCCGGGTTCATCGCCAAGGCCGTGGTGCATGTCGAAGCGCCCGAGGAAAACGCCTTTAAAATCGAAGTGGTTGAAGTCGCGGGCGCCGGCGCCGCCGCCGGTCCCACCGGTCCCGAACCCATTCTCGCGCTGCTGAAAGGCGCCGACATCGCCAAGGGCGAGGGCATCGCCAAGGCCTGCGCCGCCTGCCACAGCTTCGGCAAGGGCGAACCGGCCCGCGTCGGCCCCAACCTCTACGCCATCGTGAACAACAAACACGCTCACATGGAAGGCTTCGCCTATTCCGAAGCCATGGCCGGCATGCACGACAAAACGTGGACGTATGACGAACTCAACCACTTCCTGTGGAACCCGAAAAAACACATCCCCGGTACGAAAATGGTGTTTGCGGGCCTGAAGAAGCCGGAACAGCGCGCCGAAGTCATCGCATGGCTGCGTACCCTGTCCGATTCTCCGGCCCCGCTGCCTTCGGATGCCGACATCGCCGCCGAAGCACCGAAAGAAGACGCTGCGGCCCCGGCTGACGGCGCCGCCGACGCGCCCAAGGCCGATGCCGCAGCCCCCACGGACGGCGCTAAAGCTGACTCCGCCAAAGAGGGCGCTTCCAATGCCATCAAAGACGGCGCTGCCAAGGAACCGACTGCAAAAGCACCGGCAAAGGCCCATTAATTTTTCCATATTTTGACACGCGCTTGCGTGGAATGGCATAAGGACGGCGCATGAAACCGCCGTCTTTTTCTTTTGCCCTGCATATCCCGACGCACCAATCGGTGCGCACCGTCAAAACCACCTTCAATAACGAGGCGGCGTGGACCAAGCACGCGCTCGACAAAGGTTCAGCCGTGCAGCACGCGCTGGGCCTTGCGCTGCGGCCGCTGACCGGGCTTTCCATTTTCAACCGCACCCGCGCGCATAAACAGGGCCGCGCCGCGCTGGCATTCGAAGCGGCGCGCATGGAGCAGCTTGGCGGCATTGGTTTTCGCGTGCCGCGCGTGCTTGCGCATGCGCCCGACTGGTCGTGGATGACGACGTCCGACCTCGGTGAAAACCTTCGCGCCGTCGTCGATGCCACGCCGGACATTCAAACGCGGCGCGTCTATCTGGACATGGGCATGGAGGCGCTGGCGGTCATGCATGCCTACGGCGCATGGCACGGGCGGCCTTACCAGCGCGACCTGACCATCAGCCGCCGGGGCATAGGCTGGCTTGATTTCGAGCATGACGCGGGCAGCGTCATGCCGCTGGAACAGGCGCAGGCGCGGGATACCCTGCTGTATCTGGTGGGCGCGACGCGCTGGGCCAGGGACGATGCGGCGCTGTTGCCGCATCTCGTGTCGCTCTACGCCAAACGCGCGCCGCAGGCGCCGGTGGACATGCTGGCCCGCGTGGGGCAGGCATTGTCGCCGCTGGCCTTGCTGCCGATGCGCGCGGGCGCGGCGGTGGATGCGATTACGGGCGTTTTGCCGTACCGGCGCCCAGCAGCACGCGGTGCAGCTCATAAAGCAGGGCCGCAAGCGTAAACAGCGCGCCCGCCTGGTGCATGGCCGCCAGCGGCACAACCACGCCTGAAATCAGCGTCAGTATGCCGAGGCCCAGTTGCAGCACGATGGCGGTGGCGAGGGCCGGGCTTTGCGTGCGCCAGGCAAAGCTCAGCACCACGAGGAAGGTTGCGAAGGCAACCCAGCGGTGAGTGAACTGCACCGCCGCAT
>JAMIFL010000052.1:0-5567 GCA_035906295.1 Alphaproteobacteria bacterium
GGCGGGGGATTCCCTTTTCAGACCGGGGAGACGTGACCATACAGCCGCGCATGGCGGGGCTGATGGGGCCGAGCGTAACCCTGCTTGGCCGCGACGTGCGGCTGGCCACGGCGCTGCACCAGACATCGCCGCAGGAATTATGGCACAAGGCGCAGTGGAACGATTCGCGCGTGACGGGATGCCGCCCCGCGAAGATAACGTCGTGGAAATCGCTTCTGCATGCGCTGTACTGGAAGATGCGGCTGGATGCGGTGGCGGGGTATACAACGTATAAACCTTCCATCCTGTACCGGACACGGGCGGTGCTGGAGGCCAAGTTCACGCGGCCTTACGGGTTTGTGCTGGGCGCTTCGGTGGCGCTGCCGGTGGCGGACAACACCGCGTCGCTTTTATACATGAACGATGCGCGGGGGCCGGTGCGGCGGGACATGGCGCGGTTTTCGAACGGGGCTTCGGTGGACCGGCTTTACGCATCGTGGCATGCGACGCCGGTTACGGATGTGCATGTGGGCGTGACCGCGGGGCTTATAGAGGAGATGTACGCGGGCGTGGGCATGGAGGCGGTGTGGCGACCGTTCGGTTCCGCCTTCTGGGTGGGGGCGGACGGGTGGCAGGTGTGGCGGCGCGACCCTTCCGCCGCGTTCAACCTGAAAATTGCGGACGAAAAGCAGTTCACCGGCCATGTGCGCGCGGGGTACGACGTGCCGGACAGCCGCATTGGCGTGCAGGTGGCGGCGGGCAAATACCTTGCCGACGACATGGGCGCAACACTGGCGGTGGCGCAGACATTTGAAAGCGGGCTGAAACTGGAAGCGGCGATGACGTGGACGGACCGGAAGGAAGCGGAAGGCTTCATGCGCGATACGCATTTCGACCCGTCGGTAAGGCTGACATGGCCTTTGGGCCGGACCCGCCACCGCGACGCGCGCGTGACGTTCCGGCAGGTGGGGCGCGACGGGGGGCAGATGCTGGACAGGCCCTTGCCGCTGGAAGAAATGACGGAAGGGTTTTCGGCCCGCGAGATGGCGCGGCACTGGCCGCGGATGTTTGAGTGATTTGTTTGGGTCGTGGGACATAATTTTTTCTGGTCGTGGAGCACGACTTTTTCTGGTCGTGGGGCACGACTGAAAATTTGTGAAAATTTGCGTATACTCGCGCATATCGCGTAAGGGTTTCGGCCTTATGTCGATTTTTTCGCTATCCACCTCACCTTTCGAGCCGATGCAATGGTCGGGCGCGCAGCATGCGTTGCGGGACGTGTTCCGCGGCGCCACGACGCCGCTGGTGAAATTCGACTTCATGCTGTGCGGGACGTTCGATACGCGGACGGAGATTGCGATGCAGATGCGCCCGCACGACCGGGTGCGGCTGGCGTGGCTTGCCGCCACACCGCGGGGGCAGCGGCAGGGTGGCGTGGCGCTGGACTGGCTGTGCGGGCTTGCCGACCGGCACGGGCAGAGCATAGAGCTGCATGCCGTGCCGATGGCCAAGCGGGGAACGTGGCTGACCGATGCCGAATCCTTACGGGAATGGTATGCGCGGCGGGGGTTCAGCGTGATACGGGGCAATGCGCTGGCGGGGTGGATGGAGCGCGGGCCGCGGGCCTAAACATCTTGCTTAAGCACAAAAAAAAGGACCGCCGTGGGGGGCGGTCCTAAGGAATAAAGTGGGTCACACGAAGTCACAAAAAAAGATACCGCGGCAGAAACTCCAGTCACCAAACGAAAGCAACTGCCCTATGATTTTAATTTACATAAAATTTTAAACGATTGCAAGCGTAATTTTATGCTTTCGGCTTCGCGGCTTTCAGGTTTTTCAATAAATCATTGATGTCTTTGGGTAATTTTATCTCGTAGCGCATGCGTTTGTTTTTGCGCGGGTGGTCGAATTCCAGCGCCACGGCGTGCAGGGCCTGCCGGGGGAAGGTGGTGATGGCCTCGGCATTGGCGCCTTCGACCCTTGCGCGTTTCATGTAACCGGCGGCGCCGGTTTTTTGCAGGCCGTAGAGGGGGTCGCCGATGACCGGGTGCTTGATGTGGGCCATGTGCACGCGGATCTGGTGGGTGCGACCCGTTTCGAGGCGGCATTCGACCAGCGAGGCCATGTCGCCGAAGGTATCGAGCACGGTGTAGTTGGTGACGGCCTCCCTGCCCCCGGTGAGCACGGCCATGAGCAGGCGGTTGCGGGTGTGGCGGTCCAGCGGGGCGCTGATGCGGCCCAAGGGCGGTTTGGGCACGCCCCAGATGGCGGCCTGATAGGTGCGCGACATGGTGCGGTCGGCCAACTGGGCCGAGAGGGCGGCGTGGGCCATGTCGTTCTTGGCGACGAGCATGAGGCCGGATGTGTCTTTATCAAGCCGGTGGACGATGCCGGGGCGCTTGACGCCGCCGATGCCGGAGAGCGAGTCGCCGCAATGGTGGAGCAGCGCGTTGACCAGCGTGCCGTCGGCATGGCCCGCGGCGGGGTGGACGACCAGGCCTGCGGGTTTGTTGAGGACGATGAGGTCTTTATCCTCGAACACGATGTCGAGGGGGATGTCCTGCGCCGTCGGTTCGGCGGCAACGGGGGGCGGTACGGAGAGGCCCGCGACCTGCCCCGGCTGGACCTTGTGGGCGGGGTTGGTGACGATGGCGCCGTCGAGCGTGACTTCGCCCGCTTCGATGAGGGCCTTGAGGCGGGAACGAGAGATTGCGGGCAGCAGGTCAGCCAACGCGCGGTCGATGCGGGCGTTGACGTGCGTGTCGGGGATGGTGACGGTTTCGGTCATTGGGAGAGCGCGTAGTGGCGCAGGCCGCGCAGCGGCAAATGCGGATCGTCGACGAGGAAGCTGGGCATGCGGTCGATATACCCGGTCTGGCGGCCTTTGGCGACAAAATCAGCACGTAAGGATGAGGCTGCGATGTAATCCAGCGGCAGGCGGGGGAGGATGCCGCCGGTAAAATAGACGCCCGCGGTGGCGGACACGGTAAGCGCGAGGTTGCCCGCGATGCGGCCTAAAAAGGCGAGCATGAGGGCCAGCGCCTCGGCGCAGGCGGGGCAGGAACCGGCCACGGCGCGGGCGCTGATGTCTTCGGCGTCCAAATCCGGCAGCTGGAGGGCATCGACGGCGCGGATGGTGTCGTACAGGTTGACGAGGCCCTTGCCGGAGCAGACACGTTCCGCCGAAACATGGCTGTATTTGTTTTGCAGCAGATAGTGGATGAGCGCGAATTCACGCGGCGTGCGCACGGGGGCGGTGACGTGGCCCCCTTCCCCCGGCAGCGCAACGTAACGGCCCTGCACGTTGATGAGGCTGGCAACGCCCAAGCCGGTGCCGGGGCCGATGATGCCGATATTGCCGCCCGGCGCGGCGGGGCCGCCGCCAAGCTTCGTCACGGTGGCGGGGTCGGCATCGGCGACGCCCAGCGCCTGTGCGTGGAAATCGTTGATGAGGGAGAGGGATGCGAGGTTCAGGCTTTTGCGGGCGGCTTCGATGGAAAACGTCCACGGAAAATTGGTGAGGGCGAAGCTGTCATCGCCGGTTACGGGGGCGGCCACGGCGAAAACGGCGCGGGCGGGTTTGCCGCCGGTTTCGGCCAGATAGGCGTTCGCGGCTTCCACCGGCCCTTCGAATTCAGCGACTTTCAGGGTCTTGGGGGCGTGGAATCCGGCGTTGTCGGCCAGGGCGAAGCGGGCGTTGGTCCCGCCGATATCGGCAATCAGCACGGTCATCCATTTACGCTAAAGCCTTCCGTGACTGTGGACAACGGCGCATTTTTATTGGTAGCTGTGCGCGCGCGGCGTTTGAATTAAATGGATTGGCCGCGATGTTCACGAAAGGGTAATTCATGGCGAAAATCCTGCTGGCGGAAGACGACGGTTCGATGCGCGGTTTCCTCGCTACGGCGCTGGAAAAGGCCGGGCACGAGGTGAACGCCCGCGTGGACGGGCTGGATGCGCTGGCCGCCCTTGAAGGGGGACAGGACGGGGATTTCGACCTGCTGCTGGCGGATATCGTGATGCCGGGGATGGACGGGATTGAACTGGCGCAGAAGGCCACGGATCTGCACCCCAGCATCAAGGTCATGTTCATTACGGGGTTTGCGGCGGTGGCCATGGGCGCCCGGAACCCCGCGAAAACGCAGGCGCGGGTGCTGTCCAAGCCGTTCCACCTCAAGGATCTGGTGGACCAGGTTAACCAGTTGCTTGAGAATGCCGCTTAATTGGCTTGCATCGGGTAAATTTAGTCGCTATCTAGTACGCCACTTGCGGATGGTGGGCACATAGCTCAGCGGGAGAGCATCACCTTGACATGGTGGGGGTCGCAGGTTCAATCCCTGCTGTGCCCACCATCCGCAAGCCTTATCTTTCCGGGGTACGACGATGCAGACGCTTTCCGATACCGCCCCCGACCTTACCGAACAGACCAACGAATGGTACAAGCGCTATTACTGCGCCAAGGGCTGCGACCGTAACGACCTGCTGTTCAACGACGGCGTGCCGATGCAGGTGGCGGCGGCGGGGCTTGCGCTGAACCGCGCGCTTTCGAAAATCCGCCACGAGGTGAACCGCGAAACCGCGAAAATCCTTTACGTGGGCGGCGGCGACGGGCTGAGCCTGTGCACGTTCCTGATGGTGGGGTTCAGGCCTGAGAACATGACGGTCGTGGATATCCAGCCCGACCGCGTGGCGCTGGGGCAGCAACTGTTCCCGTCATCGACCTTCATGGTGGCGGACGGGTCGCAACTGCCTTTCGCAAATGCCAGTTTCGACATGATTTTTGAATCGACCATGTTCTGCCAGATTACCGATGCGGGGCTGCGCCAGCGCATCGCGGGCGAGATGCTGCGCTGCCTGAAGCCGCAGGGCCACGTTGTGCTGCGCGACTGGTCGGCGACGAACCCGATGTGCAAGCACATGGTGGCCATCAACAAAAAAGCTGTTTCGCAGATGTTCGGCGCCATGCGCACCGTGGCGCGCGTGCCGGGCGCGCTGGTGCCGCCGGTGGGGCGTTTCCTGTCGGCGTATGCGGAGGGGCTGTATTTCCCCGTGCGTTCGCTGATGCCGTTTTTGACCGGCATGCATGTGACGGTTTTGAAGAAGGCCGCCTAACATGCTTCTGACCGTTATCGGCAACCGCCCGCAGATGATCAAGATGGCGCCGGTTTCCGCGACCATCGCGGCGCGGGGGCTTGAGGAATATATCGTCCACACCAACCAGCATTACGACCACGCGATGTCGGGCGTGTTTTTCGAGCAACTGGGCATTCCCGCGCCTTCGAAATACCTGACCACCGAGGGCCGCAGCCACGGGCGGATGACGGCGGAAATGCTGATACAGCTTGAAACGCTGATGATGGAACTGCGCCCGCGCGGCGTACTGGTTTACGGCGATACCAACAGTACGCTGGCGGCGGTGCTTTCGGCAGCCAAGCTGAACATTCCGCTGGCGCACGTGGAAGCGGGGCCGCGCACCGGCGACATGACGATGCCGGAGGAAGTGAACCGCATTCCGGCGGACCATCTTTCAAAACTGAAATTCTGTTCGGACGATGTTTCGGTTGAAAACCTGAAGCGCGAGAACATTA
>JAMIFL010000053.1:0-4510 GCA_035906295.1 Alphaproteobacteria bacterium
GGCTTCACCGCCGCCGCCGGTTAAGACTTAGAAGCGCAGGCGTTTCGCGACGGAGCGAAACGCGTAGGTGCTGAACGCATTGAGGGCCGCGGCATAGCCAATGTCGCGGCCTATTTTCATGTAACGCGAAGCCTGATTGAACGCTACCCGCGCGACGTTGCGGGAGAGCGACGCGTGGCCGCGGCGGTAGCGGGTCAGGTCCACGTTCAGGCTTTCGGCGCGCGTGTGTTTGAGGAGTTTGGTGAAGAAGTCGAAATCCTCGTGCACTTTCAGCGTTTCGTCGAAACGGATTTTGGGCAGGCGGGCCGCGTCGAGCATGACGGTGGACGGGCAGATGCAGACATTGCCGAGATAGGTTTTAAGGTCCATTTTTTTCGGCACGGGCAGGACGCGGCCTTCGGTTTTTCCATCCGGGCTGATGCGGCGGACGGGGGTGAAGGAGAACAGGCTGCCCCGGGTCTGCATGAAGTCGACCTGTTCGCGCAGCTTGGTGGGCAGCCACATATCGTCACTGTCCAGGAACGCGACGTAGCGGCCATTGGCCTTGTTCATGCCGATATTGCGGGGGCGGGCGGGGTTGCCGGAGTTTTTGTCGAGCGTGAAAAGGGTGATGCGCGGGTCGCGCTGCGCGTATTCGGCCACGATGTCGCGGGAGTTATCGGTGGAGGCGTCGTCGATGACGAGCAGTTCCCAGTTGGGATAGTCCTGATCGCAGACGGATTGCAACGCATCGCCGATATAAGCCGCCCGATTGTGGACGGGCATGACGACGCTGACCATGGGGTGGGCTGCAAGCATGAAGAAATATTACATAAAAACATAACGCGCGGCAATTTATGCGGTGGGCTTGTACCGGCCTTTCCTTCATGCGTTCACCGGATGGACAGCCGTGTGGCCGGGTGATAGCGTTTAAGGTGCTGCATGGAAAAACGTGTGGCCGGGCTTAGAAAACCCGTTCTTACTGGCGGCTGGCATCAGCCGTGACTGGTGCTTTTCTTTTTGTGAAATGCATCGGATTTGTCGCCTTCGGTCTTTGGACCGGGAGGTGACGGCGTATGTCCAGGCTTTCGGGCTAAAGGCTGTCGCGCCGTTTTCAGTAAGACGGTTTTCTACTCCCGGTCGCCAGAGCGGACACTCTGGCGGCTTTTTTTATGACCGGGAGAACGTGATGCGCAGACTTCATATTTTTATAATCGTTTGTATGGCGGGCTTGCTGCCTGCCCCGTCCGCCATAGCTGCCTGCGGTGCGCTGGGCAACGGCGTGGTGGCGTTGGCGCGGTTCGATGCCGCGGGCAAGGCCAGCATCTATACCGAAGCCATCGACGCCGCCACTGCCACGGTCGAAGGGGCCATCGGGTATGATACCGGCAGCAACCTTCTTAAGGTCTGTGACGGGAGTGCCTGGCAATCGGTCAGTGTGCCGGTGGCCGGGGTGCCGGCGGGCGCGGTTATGGCGTTCGATCTGACAAGCTGCCCCGCGGGCTGGAGCGAATATACGCAGGCGCGCGGGCGTTTCCTGCGCGGTATCGACCCCAGCGGCGGGACGGCGGTGGACCCCGCGGGCCTGCGCGCGCCGGGCAGCCAGCAGGAGGGCAGCCTGATCATGCAGAATGGCGGTGCCGCCACGGATATGCGGATACTCAGCCTCAGAAGCCTGAAGCTGGCGGGCATGAACTACGACAAGGGTACGGGCACGTCGGCTGGCTTAAGCGGGAGCTGGCTGCAGACCGACAGCGTGGCATCGGGCGACTGGGGTGCGAACGCTTATGACGGGAATTACGTCGGCATCGCGCGTCCGCGCAACGTGGCGGTGTTGTTCTGCCGCAAAAGCTAGGCGGTAAGGGGTGCTGCCTTCAGCGTGTTGGCCAGCAGGCAGGCGATGGTCATGGGGCCGACGCCGCCGGGGACGGGGGTGATGGCGCCCGCGACGTCCTTGGCTGCGTGGAAATCGACATCGCCCTTGAGCTTGCCGTCGTCCATGCGGTTGATGCCGACGTCGATGACGATGGCGCCGGGTTTCACCCAGTCGCCTTTCACCATTTCGGCGCGGCCCACGGCGGCGACGAGGATGTCGGCGGTGCGGCAAAGCGCGGGCAGGTCTTTTGTTTTGGAGTGCGCGGTGGTGACCGTGCAGTTTTCGGCCAGCAGCAACTGGGCCATGGGTTTGCCGAAGAGCAGCGAACGGCCGATGACGACGGCGTTCAGGCCGGTCAAATCGGCCTTGATGGATTTGATGAGGCGCAGGGAACCCTGCGGCGTGCAGGGGACCATGCCGTCGAGGCCGGCCACGAGGCGGCCTATGTTGGCGATGGTCAGGCCATCGACGTCTTTTTTCGGGTCGATGCGCTGGATGAGCGGGTCGCTGTCGAGATGGCCGGGCAAGGGCAACTGGAGCAGGATGCCCTGCACCATGTCGTCGGCGTTCAGCGTGTCTATCATGACCGCGATTTCGTCCTGCGTGGCGGTCTCGGGCAGGCGGCATTCGATGGAACGCATGCCGCATTCCTCGGTCGCCTTGATTTTGTTGCGGACATAGACGTGGGAGGCCGGGTCGCCGCCGACGAGGATGACGGCGAGGCCGGGTTTGGCGGCCATGCCGTCCACCGTCGCTTTGATGCTTTTGCGCAGATCGGCCGCGATGGCCTTGCCGTCGATGATGGTGGTCATGTCACGCGCCGTAGAAGATGGTGCGGATGACCTGTTCCAGCAGCATGATGATGAAAATCACGATGATGGGGGTGATGTCGATGCCGCCGATGGGGGGGACGAACCGGCGGATGGGGGCCATGACGGGCTCCGTCGCGCGGTTGAGGACTTCGACCAGTTTGCGGGCCTGCGGGTTGCCGGTATTCAGCACGCCGAAGGCGATGAGCCAGCTTATCACCACCTGAGCTATGATGACGAAGGTATATGCCTGCAGGATGAAGAGCAGGATGGTGCCAATCAGGATCATGTCGAAAAACCTCGGGTCCTTGGGTCCAAATAAACCAAATTTTAGCAAAATTGCCTGAAACTGGTATATAGGGGCCAAGAGGGGTTTTACAGCAAAATGACCGGCTATGAACTGCTTTTGGCCAGTCACCTGCTTTTGCAGCAGGTGAGCGCCACGGGCAATGCCACTTCGCAGGCCAATCAGGCCACGCTTTGCCCGGAGCAGAAGAGCGCCCGGGTGGACGTGCGCTGGCACAGCGAACCCATTAAATACGACCACAACCAGTCGCAGGACGAGTTGGGCGGCCACCATATCGACACCAAGAACCCCTACGGCACGCATGTGGCGACCGACGTGGGCGGGCTTATGACCGGCAAAATCACCTATCAGTCCGGCACCGAGATTTCGACCATCCGTTACCCTGCCCAGAAAATCACCTGCCTGTGGATCAACCGGGTGGAGGTGAACGTGGTGATGGACCCGACCATTCAAATCGCCAGCGAGCATGAGAAGGGCAGTTGCAAGTACATCGCCATTCTCGAACACGAATCCAAGCACGTGGCCATCGACCGCGCAATCATCGAGCGATACCTTCAGCCCGTCCGCAACGCCGCCGCCGATGCGGTGCAGAAAGTCGGCATGGTCGGCCCCAAGCCGGACCGCACCACCGACGAGTACAAGGAAAAGATGAGCGGGTATATCGAAGGCGAAATCAAAAAGGTCATGGACCGGATGTACGCCGAACGGGTAAAGCGCCAGCAGGCGCTGGACAGCCGCGAGGAATACGACCGCATCGCCGCCCAGTGCCCGGACAATGCCGGGGCGCGGCAGTAAAATCCCTTAATTCTGTTTCGGTTCGTTTTCCGCGGCTTTCATCATACTGCGGATGATGGGGATGCGTTTGTCTTCGGGCGCGATGGCGCTTGCACGGTCCAGCAGTTTTTCGGTGCCTTCAACCGCGCGGTCCTGCACTACGCGCAGGGCCGCAAGCCGTATCATGGCGTCGGCGTCGCGCGGGTTTTTTTGCAGGGATTCCATGAAGGCGGCTTCCTGATGCATGTCGGCCTGCGCCTGCGGGTTGGGTTTGGCCGGGTGCGCGGGAATGCCGGGATTGCCCAGAAGCATATAGATGGACAGGGCCGCAAGCGCGCACATAAACGACGTGGCGAAGAAGCCGCGCGGCGTGCGCAGGGGGCGGAAGATCCAGATGCAGCAGGCGGCGGTGAGGATGCCTGCGATGGCGGTGATGATAAGGTCGTTCATCGTTTGCGCCTTTTCCTGAAACCGAAGCTGGCCCATGCCATGGCGGCGCCGACAGCCAGGATGACGGCGGGCATGGCCCACAGGGCATAGGTGCGGGACGTCATGGGCGGGGTTAAGAGGATGTAGTCGCCGTAGCGGGCGACGAGGGTTTCACGGATGGTGGCGTCGCTCTCGCCCGCCAGTATCCGGCGGCGCACGTCGATGCGCAGGTCGCGGGCGATGTCGGCCTGCGATTCCTCGATGGATTCATTCTGGCAGACGACGCAGCGCAGATCGCGGGTGAGGGCCAGCGCGCGGGCTTCCTTGGCCGGGTCG
>JAMIFL010000054.1:0-11916 GCA_035906295.1 Alphaproteobacteria bacterium
CATTGCGTCCTTTATTATGATGCTGAGGAGCAAGTTATCGGCATGGAAATGACGCAGGATGAACATGCTGAAGGTGCCATCAAGATACGGAAGCGGGAAACTGGAGCCGATTTGGGCATCAAAAGCTTCTTGGACTACTTCGACATCGTACCGGCTAAGACCAGTATGTATGAGATAGAACAGGGGCAGGCCCTGAACTGGATTAACATAAAGCTGAAAACCGCGCGTGAGCGGAAAGAAGGTAAGGAAGATACGGGGGACGCCGACTAACCCCGAAGAATAAAGCCACCCGCTTTCGCGAGTGGCTTTGTAGAAGGAAGGGAAACCCCACCCTCTTTAACGTCAGAAATTCAAGATAGTGGGTCCTTCTCCTGTAGTCAACTTTGCAAGGCGCGTTTCCCCGCCTTGTCAGCCATATATAGGAGAAAAAAACATGGCTAAATTTGTAGTGTTTAAAGGGTCCAACGGCCAGTACTACTGGCACCTGAAAGCCCCGAACGGTGAAATCATCTGCCAAAGTGAGGGGTACACCTCAAAGCAGGGTGCTCTTAATGGTGTTGATGCCTGTAAGCGGTATGCGACAACGGCTAATACCGAAGACCTTGCTCGCGCAGCTTAATAAACAGAACTGGGGGTCTAAAAGCCCCCAGTTTTTCAAATTTTCAGGGAGAACCGAATGAGCGCACTTTTTGGGACGCCGCCTCCGTATAGCGGTGGTTTAGGCAGAGCAACGCTTTTGGGAGACGTTGCTCAAAAACCGAGGTCAAGAAGCGAATGGGAGCAACGATTTGCGACTTGGCGTCAGCCTGCGAGTCGAACAGAAACCGAGAAAAGCGCGAGAGCTAATTCCAGTGTCCGCGCCGCGTTAGCAAATAGTGACTTTTTGCGTACGCGTGAATGGAAGATTTTATCTCAAGGAAGTTACTATAACGACACGAATGTCCGCGCCGACAGTGACATCGATATTTGTGTCGCTTTAATGGACACGACTTGGTGGGAGCTGCCTCCGGGAGAGCGCGAGGTGCCGGACCGCATGGGCGGGCAACCGACAATTACGCACCCCGCGTATAAGCAAAAAATTATCGAGTGTCTTTCGGCGCACTTTACGCGGGGGCGCGTTCATCCCGGCGATAAAGCCATAACCATTGATAAAGAGGTCGATGGCCGAATTTCAATCGATGTTGTCCCTGCCTTCTCGCATGGTCTATATGGCGCAACAAACCCATTTACAGGGGTACGGCCATTGCTTGCGACAGGCGTGGCCCTCTTTATGCCTGACGGTACAGTAAAAACCAATTTTCCTGAACAGCACTATGCCAATGGGTGTATTAAAAACGCCCGGACTAGCAGACGTTATAAGCGGGTTGTTAGAATTCTGAAGACATTGCGTAACCATATGCAAGCCAATACGGGAGTAAGTGCTGAAACGAAGCAGATTGCCGACTGTGCGAAGTCATTTTTACTGGAGTCGTTGGTCTACAACTGCCCAGACCAGTGCTTTGGAAACGCTTCTTTATACGATGATGTGGTTGGCGTCTTACGGTTTATCAGCGTTAATCTTACCCCGCCCGGCGGGCTTTCCTCCGCCCTCGCTCTGGTTCGCCAACAGGGTTGGATGGAGGTGAATGGAATTAAACCATTGTTCCGCGCTGACCAAGCGTGGACGGCAGATGACGCATACCGCTTCGCCACTGCGTCGCTGGCGTATATGGGGTTGTAATGCATCAATTCATTTCACGATGGCACAAAGTCGCGGGTATCGTTGTTATGACCTATGCTGTTTTGTGGGCGGGTACACAATGCGGCTTTGGATGGATAAAGCTCGGAACAACGCTCGCGGTCGTCGATGGCGTTGTCGTCTATCTCTTAGCAAAAAGCTGGCCTCTGCTTCAAACGTGTATTCGCGCATGCTCATGCTTTAGAAAGCTTGTACCAGGTTGGGCGACATTCGACTTACGGGGAGAGTGGACGGGGACACTTCAGTCCGAATGGCGGGATGAACAGGGCAACCGCTCAGGACCGAAAGTTGTAAATCTGACGGTATCTCAAGCGTGGGATAAAATTGTTTTGACGCTGAAGACCGACGAAATAACCGGAACGAGTACTTACGCTATTCCAAGTTATGATGCGAATACGGAAGAGCTACGCATTGGATACTTTTTTTCAACCAGCCCTAAAGCGGCGGTGGCTCAAAAAAATCCGCCGCAGCAGTACGGATGTGCAGTAGCTACGATACGGATTGCAAAACCCAACCAAATGCATATTCGTTACACGAACGAGCGAAGCCCCGGCGGCGACATCACCTTAAATAAGGCATAGTTAAGAGCGATGTTTTACGGTGAGGATGTCTGGGACAATTCTGGGACAACTGCCGATAAAAAATGGCGATTAAGCGCAATCATTCAAAAACCTCAGTGACGAACAACCCTTTGGAATAGTTATCTTCTTGAATTCTGATTTGTTCTGGGTTATCGCTAATTCTGTACTGGGGGTGCCTCCAAAACCGTAGGTCGTAGGTTCGATCCCTATCGCCCCTGCCATTTCCTTCCCTTGCAAATATATTCAATGACCTGACCGCGCGGCGAACGGCGGTTTTCAAAGGGCTGGGCGCCGCAACCGTTTAAGGGAAAAGACATGATAGCCGACCTGGCCGTTTACGGCGGCCTGTTCCTGCTGGCGTTCGTGGCGGCGACGGTGCTGCCCTCGCAATCCGAAATCGCGCTGGCCGCGCTTATCGCCAAGGGCGACAACCCTGTCGTGCTGCTGGTGGCGGCGGCGACGCTCGGCAACATTCTCGGGTCCGTCACCAACTGGTGGCTGGGCATGCAGGTGGAACGCTTCCGCGACCGCAAATGGTTTCCGGTAAAACCCGCGCAGCTTGAAAAGGCGCAAGACTGGTACGCGAAATACGGGCGCTGGTCGTTGCTGCTGGCGTGGGTGCCTATCATCGGCGATCCGCTGACGCTAGCGGCGGGCGTGATGCGCGAAAAGCTCGCCTTCTTCATTCCCATCGTCGCGGCGGCGAAACTGGCGCGCTACGTGGTGGTGGCGCTGGTCGCCGCGAAAGTGTTCTAGGCGCAACGAATCCGGGCAACGAAAAAGCGCCCGGCCGAAGGAGCTGTGGCCGGGACGCTTTATTCGTAAAGCCGGTAGGCTTTAGGGCTTAGGCCGCGATGTTGTGGGCGTCGATGTCTTCCAGCATCGACTTCACCATCTTGGCCTGTTCCGCATCTTCCGCGCGCACGGCGAGCAGGATGGCGCCGTCCTGCACCGCGCCTTCATGCAGCTTGGCTTCGTATTCGGGAATGGCCGTACCGATGAGGCCGCCGAGGAAGCCGCCGGTAAGCGCGCCAGCACCGGCGCCCGCGGCGCCTGCAACCAGCCAGCCGGACACGACGATGCCCGCAGCCGGAATGGCGACGGCGCCCGCCGTCAGCAAGGCGCCGAGCACGGCGCCGACAAGGCCGCCGGCCACGCCGCCATAGGCGATGCCTTCATCCGATTTGTTGTCGCGTTTGAAGTCGAACGCGGTATCGCGCGTGTTTTCGGAAACCACGACGCTGACCTGGCTGTCCTTGACGCCCAGGTTTTCAAGTTGGCGCAAGGCCACTTCGGCGGCGTCGCGGGTCTTGAAGGTGGCAGTGATGACTTTGGACATTGTGGTTTCTCCTCATTTTAATCCGGTTATACATTATCAATGCTTGAACCCATAGCTTAGTTCCTTTTTGCGTGCGCCCCGCAAATACCCATTGACAGTTATGTTATAACATACCAGTTATGCGCATAATTGCATGAGGGGCGAAAATATGGGACACACACGGGCAGATGACCGCATCGACCCAACCCACCAACCTGAAGCTGGCCGCGTTTACGCTGGCCCTGATGGCGCTGGTGTTCCGCGCGCTTGTGCCCATGGGCTACATGCCGGGTACGGATGGCGGCATGGTCATCTGCTCCGGCATGGATGGCGCGGCGGTGACCGTGGCCGCCGCCTTCGACCCGAAAAACCCGGAAAGCCCGGCCCCGCACAAGACGGGCAAGGAATTCTGCGGCTTCTCGGTGAACACGGGCAATACGGGGCCGGTTGCGGCCATGCCCGTGCCGCTGCCCCTGCCGTCGCAGGCGGCCTTTGCCATCATCCGCGCCGCGCTGGTTACAGCCGCGCCGCGCAATCACCACGCCGCCCGCGCACCCCCTCTGGCCTGACGCATAAACCCGTGGCGCATCCGCATAAACGCGGATTTGCGCCCGTTTTCTGTCATACCAGAAGGATTGAATATATGAGATTGAAAGACATGTTTGCCCGCGGCGCCGGTGGTGCTGTGGGTGTGGCGGTCGCCATGACGGTGCCGCATCTCGGCTGTCTGGCGGCGCTGACGCCGCTGGCCGTGGGCACCGGCATCGGCGCGTCGGGCGCGGTAAGCGCAACCTATGCCGCGGGCGCGATGCTGCTGGCGGGTGGCGGGGTTGCGGCGTATTACGGCCTGCGCCCCTCGCGCGAGGCGTGCTGCATCATCTTCGGTGAAACCGGCAGGGTCAGGTTCAGGAAAGCCATGGCGGTGACCGCCTTCGCCTTCGTGGCGGCGGCCACGGTCAACACCTGGGCCGATAACGGCCTGAGCCTCGAAACCAGGGCCGAGATGCTGGAATCCGTGCGTGGCACGAATATGAGCATCTGGCAGCAGCAGGAACAGCTCAACCTCATCTGCGGCACGCGGCGGTTTGCATGGAACTGAGCGCCGCCGCCGTCAGGGAACAGCCCGGCCTGTCCGTCGCGCGCGACGTGCGCCGCCTGATCGCGCAGGCCGAAAAGGGCGATGCGCTGGACGCCGAGTACACCGGCCACGCCTATGACGTGCAGCTTCAGGCCGCGGGCGATTTGCAGGCGCGGCTGGCATCCACGGCGCTGGCCGCGGAAATCGAACGGCGCATCGACACCTTTGCCCGCACCAGCGCCACCACCAACATGCATATGCGGCTGGTGATTGCCGACACCATGCCCGATTTGCCCGACCACAGCCCGTCGCAGGTCAGCATCTACGACGGGGTGCAGGAGGCGGGGTCCGATTTCTCGCAGGTCATCCAGCGCGCCACAATTTACGGCACGGTCATGACCTCGGTGAACATCACGGATTTGCGGGCGTATTTCGAAAGCGGGCGCAAACGGCATCTGCTGGTGTATCTGGGCACCGACCGGCAGGCCGACGTGAAGGCGCTGGATAAAATGCTGGCCATCCTGCCCGCCATCATGGCGGAGGCGGGCATGAGCCGCGAAGCCGTCGCCGCCGTCATCGCCGCCATCAAAACCGGCGATGTACCGCCCGCCATGGGCAAGATGCTGCTGGCCATGGTGCGGGCGGCCGAACTGCGCGCCGCCCCGCCCACGCCCGAAACCCGCGCTGCCATCGTGGCGCTGAAAAAGGAAATCACATCGCTGGTGGCGGTGGTGCAGGCTCTGCCTGCCACGGCGCTGCCGCGCGCCTTCTTGCCGCTGCTGGCCGCCGTGCCTGCCATTGTGGTTGTGCTGGCGTCGCCCGCGCCCGCGCCTGCGCCTGCGCCTGCGGCGCCGGTGCGCAATATTGCCCCGCCCCCGGCCGATAACGACAACAGGGCCGCCACCCCGCCCGCCACCCAGCCCGTGCCCGAAGCCGCGATACCCGCCGTCAAAACACTGGTGACCGAACTGCGCGCGCTGGCGCGTGACCGCACGTTGCCCCCGGCGCAACGCCGCGCCGTGGCGCAGGCCCTGCTGGACCTGCGCGCCGCTACAAAGGTGCAAAACCCCGCGCCCGCGCGGCTCGCCACCGGCATTGCCCGGGTCATGGCGCTGTCTGCCATTGTCACCATGCCGCTGGCCCGGGCCGTCATCATCCCGGCGCTGGCGCGATTCACCGCGACGCTTACGACATTGCCTTCGTTCCCGTCCCTTGCGCCGCAGCTTATGGCCGCAATCACCCGTGCCATGCCTGCCGCCGCTGCCGCGATCCTGCCACCCGGCGCGCCCATGCCGCCGGTGCTGGTCCGTATCATGGCCAGCCCCAACCCCGTGGCGCTGGCGGCGCGCGTGCTGGCGCGGGCGCTGCCCGCATCGGTTCAGGCATCCGCAGCCCTGCCGCCCGCGCAGGCGGTAAAAACGGCAGCCGTTACACAACGGCCATCCCCCCTCACGCCCATGCAGACCTTGCGTAACGCTTTAACCCGGGCGGGCGCCGTAATGGCCGCGCCGGTCGCCGCACTCGCCGCCGCAGGCAGGGTCATGGCCCCTCTACGCACCGCGGCACGGCCTGCGCCCGCGTCCTTAGAAAATGCGGGCAAGCGGCTGACATCAAATCCAAAAACTGCCGCACCTGAGAGGTGGGCCGAAAGCGCGTCCCGCATCATCGCGGCGAATACGGAAACGCCCCGCGCAAAAGAAGCGGCCCCTGTTAAAGTAACGTCTGAACAGGCGCCCCCGGCCACCACCGATGCCAAAACGGTAACCCCGCCGCGCACCGAAACCATCGAAACGAAAACGGAAACCACGAAAGCCGAAACGGTCACCCCGGTCAGGCAGGCCGAATCACCGGCGCAGCCTCAGGCCGCCCCTGAAACATCCGCGCCGACCCCGGCACATGCCCCGAGCCATGCCCCCACCCATGCGCCGAATCACGCGCCGGGTCAGGACCTGCCGGTGGTGCCGGTCATCGCGGCAACCGCGCCGACGGGTGAAGCGCCGCAAGTGCCAACCGGCGGAAAACAGGCGGCTTCCCCGGAATCAGGCGCACCCCAATCAGGCCCCACCCAATCAGGCGCCCCCGAAGCGGGCGCCTCAGAAACCCGCCCGCCGCAATCGCGCGTTCAGGAATCCCCCACCGCCGAACCGCAGGCGGCGCAGGCCGGGGCGGATAAGGCCGAAGCCCAGCCGGGCGGCCCGCAATTCAACCCTGACGGCAGCCTCAAGGATTGCTGCCGCGGCCAGTTTGAAAAAGTGGCGGGTCTGGCCGCGACCGACGCGGCCCCGGCGGTGGAGCGCGATGTGAAAGGCGGCATCATCATGCGCGACGCGGAAGGTCAGGTCGCCGGCACCTACACCGCGCAGGAAGTGGCGCAGAACGAATCCTCCCACGCCGCCATCAGCACCGCGCTGGACCGGCAGCGCGCCGAAAGCGGGCAGGCGGTGGACACGAAAACGCAGGCCGGGTGGGACAGCGATCTGGCCCGGATGATGAGCGCCCCCGCCGACAGGGGCGCCAAAACCAGCTTCGACCATGTCTGCGGCGACGGCTGCACCCACGGCGCACCGAAACAGCAGGCGGCACAAAACCTCACTGTCGCGGAAACCGCCAGCGTGGCGCGCGATACGGACGTGACCCTGACCGCCGCTAAACCTGAACCCGCTAACGACAAAAAAGGCCCCGCATGGCTGCGCCAGCGCAACCTGCGGCCCGCATGAGAAAAAAAGGAGAAATGAAATGATGAATCTTTTCGGTGAACCCGCCCGGCCCAAACCCCCGCAGGTGCTGGCCCCCGATTTTGAAAGCGTGGTCATGCCCACCACGGATGACGACATGAAAATCGTAACCCTCATCAAGCCCAACCAGATGCTGGACCCCCGCGTCGCCGATTACTTCGTGCTGGGCCAGCGCGAGACGAAATACATGCAGTTGCGGCAACCGGGCGGCAAACCCTACCTCGACATGAAAATGGACGACGGCAACGTGAAGCGTTTTTACGTTTTCGCCCTGCCCGCGGAGCCGGGCAGCGAAACCTTCCATGACGATCCGGCTTACATGGTCGCGGTGCAGTGTAGCGTGACCCAGCCCGCGGCCAACGTGCTGTCCATCATGCCCGAACGCCTGATACGGGGCCCTGAAAGCTTCTTCGTCATGTCGGCATCCTTCGCCTGCTGCGCATCGGGCGCGAAGCGCGGGCGCACCATGCTGTATTCGGACACGTCCGAAAGCCGCGGCCATTTCCTGAACATGGCGTTCGCGGGCGACAACATCCGCCCCGAAATCATGGCCGTGTGGCGCAGGCTGGACGTGGTGGTGGCCGACGCCTTCGGCCTTCAGGCGCTGGGCCATCTGGCGAAGGACCTGACCGGCACCTGCACCAACCACGCGAAACTGGTGGACCCCGCCAAAACCGCAAGCTGGCGCGGCGCGAAACTGAGCCTGTAAATAATACTGGATTTGGGGGGCGTTTCGGCCTATAAAATCGCCATTCCCCAGAAAGATTAAAGGTTCAGACATCGCCCCGGCGATTACGAACCACTGGCTGGAACCCGGCGATGCATGTTACTGCCGGAAAAGTTTTGAAAGGCGATTTGAAATGGCTAAAGCAGGCCCGATTGAATTCATCAAGCAGGTGCGCCAGGAAGCGGCGCGCGTCACCTGGCCGACCCGCAAGGAAACGATTGTCTCCACCGTCATGGTGTTCGTGATGGTGACGATCATGTCGATTTTCCTGTTCGGCGTAGACCAGATCATCGCCTTCCTGATTCAACTCATCCTCGGATAAGGAACCAAGACAATGTCCACCAACCCCGCCGTCACGTCCAATCCGCGCTGGTACGTCCTGCACGTATACTCCGGCTTCGAAGCCAAGGTGAAGGAAACCATCCTCGACAAGGCCAAGAAACAGGGCCTCGACGAAGCCTTCCACGAAATTCTCGTCCCGAAGGAAGAGGTCACCGAAATCAAGCGCGGCAAACGCATCGCGGTTGAGCGCAACGTGTTCCCCGGCTACGTCATGGTCCGCATGGACATGTCGGACGACGCCTGGCACCTCGTCAAGAACACCCCGAAAGTCACGGGTTTCCTTGGTTCCGGCAACAAGCCGCAGGCCATTTCCGAGGCTGAAGCCAGCCGCCTGATGCAGCAGCTCGTGGCGCCGGAAGGCGGCCCGGCCCGCCGCACCGTCACCTTCGACATCGGCGAGGAAATCCGCATCACCGACGGCGCGTTCGCGTCCATGGTCGGCACGGTCGAGGAAATCGACGACGAGAAGGGCAAGCTCAAGGCGTCCGTCTCCATCTTCGGTCGCCCCACGCCGGTCGAGCTGGAATTCGGCCAGGTCGAGAAAACCTGAGGACGATAGCCGATGCGCCCGCCCTCAGGCCGTGAGCGTAAAGGCCGCGTCACCAACAAGAAGATTAAGGAATCGTCGAAGCAGTGGCTTAACCGCCACATCAACGACCCCTACGTCCACAAGGCGAACGCCGCCGGGTACCGTTCCCGCGCGGCGTTCAAACTGCTTGAGATGGATGAAAAACTCCGCCTGCTCAAACCCGGCATGCGCGTGGTTGACCTGGGCGCCGCCCCCGGCGGATGGAGCCAGGTTCTGGCCCAGAAGAAAATGGCGCATATCGCCGCCATCGACATCCTGCCGATGGACCCCATCGACGGCGTCGATTTCATCGAGATGGACTTCACCGACAACGAAGCGCCCGACCGCCTGAAAGCCATGATGCAGGGCGAGGCGGACATCGTCGTCTCCGACCTGTCGCCCAACACCACGGGGCACAAGCGCACCGACCATCTGCGCATGATGGCGCTGGTCGAAATGGCGTGGGACTTCGCAAAAGACGTGCTGAAACCCGGCGGGTCGTTCGTCACCAAGGTGTTCCAGGGCGGGGCGGAGAACGAATTCCTTGCAGGCCTGAAGCTGCACTTCCACACGGTGAAACATGTGAAGCCCCCGGCCTCGCGCGCGGAATCCTCGGAAGTCTACCTCATCGGCCTCGGCTTCAGGCACCACCCCTGAAACGATAAAGCGGGCCGTTTCTGGCCCGCTTCCTACGACGCTTTTAATGAAACCTCAGAACCCCGGTTCGTAGCCGAATGTCTGCCTGCCGCCTGCCAGCATCGCGATCATCATCAGGAAGATCGCGCTGTCGTCAGCCGCAGCCCGCCGTTCTTCGGCCGCGCGTACCTGCGCGGCGTCGTCCCACACCTTGCGAAGGCGGAGGGTTTCGGCGTCCTGCTCCATCTGGCGACGGTGCAGGTAAGCGGTGGTTTCACAATGGAAGGGATGGGGAACGCCCACGATATCACGGGCGCGTCCCATAAGGGCCTGCATGGCCGATACGGGCCTGCGGGCAAGGGTAGCGAGAGTGACTGACATTCAAACTCCTTTGGTTAGAGATTGGTGTCAGCCCCATAGTCCTAAAAATGCGTTAAGACCGGGTTAATACCCGGTTAAAAAGCGCAGATTCAAAAAGGAATCAGGCGTTGTAGCGCCCGCCGTCGTTATGGGTGAAACCCATATTCGCCTGCGCCGTCATCAGCGCGTCCATGGGCCAGTTCACGCGCTGGCCGAAACCGGCGGTAACGGACGCCAGTCGTTCCGGTTTCTGCGCCGGCACCGGCACACCGGTATCGGAAGAAAACGCGCGCAGGCCGGTGCCGGTATTGGCGTCGGCGATGCGCTGCGCGGCAAGCTTCGTCGAAACGCTGTCCGGGTTCGACCAGTCATTCGCCAGCGGCAGGATGACGCGCTGTTCAAAATCATTCGACGCGAATTCGGTCCGCTGCGCCACCGGCGCGTCGCCGGCATTGCCGAATTTGGAACCGAAATTGTTATAGACCTGTTGCAGGCTCAACGGGCGGCCCTGCGCATAGAAAACCGATTTATTGGCCCGCGCCGCTTCCGGGAACATGCTGGCGGCAGGCGCCCACGGGTTCTTGTTCATCGCGTTGATGAAGTTGGAAGCGCCCGAAGCCCCCATGAAATGCGCCATGTAAAGGTCGGTCGACGACGGGTTGATGCCGGTGGCGTTGCGCAGGTAGCCGTCATTCTCGGTGGCGAGTTCCGCCGCCATCAATGACGACGCGGTGGGGTCGCGGCGCAGGTTCATGATGGACTGGCGCATGGATTTGTTGGCGACGTAATAATCGCCGTCGCGGTCCTGCTTGATGGCCTGCGCCATCTTGCCGTAGCCGTGTTCGGCCCCGTGGGATTTCATCATCTGCAGCCATGTCTGGTCGATGAACTGGTAAAGCCCGGTGGCGGAGGAGGTGCGCGCCTTGGCGTTCGGGTTCAGGCTGCTTTCCACCTGCGCCTGCGTCATCAGGTAGCTGAAATCCACGCCCGTGCGGGTGCTGGCTTTCTGGATTGCGGACGCCACCCGGGCATGCCCCGGTTTCACGCCGTAATTCTGTAAATTGACGATATCGCTCTTCATGGTGGTTTTATATCTGCAACCCCCATGCCAAGTGCTAAAATGATAAAGAATCAAAGGGATTAGCACCCGGAAAGCGTCTGCCCATGACCTATCAAGCGCCCGTTACAGACATGCTTTTCATCTTCAACCACGTCATGGGGGCCGAGCGCCTTTCAAAGCTGCCCGCCCCCGAAGCCGTGACCGAACTGGCGGAACCGATTTTGACGGAAGCGGCCCATCTGGCCGAAGGCGTCATCGCCCCGTTGAATCACGGCGGCGACAAGGCGGGCGCGGTCTGGAAAGACGGCGCGGTCACCACGCCCAAGGGCTGGAAGGAAGCGTATGACGCCTACCGCACCGGCGGCTGGAACGGCGTGCCCTTCGCGCAGGACTGGGGCGGCCTGAACCTGCCATGGACCATGGCCTTCCCGGTGCAGGAGATGTGGCAGGCCGCCAACATGGCCTTCGGCCTTTGCCCGCTGCTCAACCAGGGCGCCATCGAGGCCATCGCGCATCACGGCAGCGACGCGCAGAAAAATTACTATTTGCCCAAACTCGTCTCCGGCGAGTGGACCGGCACCATGAACCTGACCGAGCCGCAGGCAGGCTCCGACCTCGCCGCCGTGCGCACGAAAGCCGAACGCGCGGGCGAGGGCGTCTATAAAATCAGCGGCCAGAAAATATTCATCACCTACGGCGAACACGACCTGACGGACAACATCATCCACCTCGTGCTCGCGCGCCTGCCGGATGCGCCGGAAGGGGTGAAGGGC
>JAMIFL010000055.1:0-13209 GCA_035906295.1 Alphaproteobacteria bacterium
CACGCGTAATCGGCGTCGCCACCCAGGTAAATCCGCATGCTGCGCCCGATCATCGACCGGCCGAACCCCACCCGATCCGGCGATCCCGGGATGGCAGGCCCCCCATGCTCGGTCCATGACAGGGTAACATCGTCGGCATCCTGCGTAAGGGCGATGGCCACATGCCCCTCCGGCACGGACAGCGCACCGTACTTGACCGCGTTGGTCGTAAGCTCATGCACGATAAGGGCAATCGCCGTAGCCGCGTTTTCCCCGATGCCGAGGTCATCGACCGGCAGCATGATTTTCCCCGGCGGGTAAGCCCCGGTCAGCACCGCCAGAAGCCCGGCCAGCGTACCCGGCGCATCGCCCTGCTGTTCCGTGTGCAGGTATTCCTGCGCGCTTGCAAGCGATTGCAGCCGATAGGATATCTTCTGCGCGAATGCGCGGGTCGCATCGTCCTGCGCCGAAATCGCAATAAGCCCGGAGGTAAGCGAGAACACGTTCTTGACCCTGTGCGTCATTTCCCGCGCCAGAAGCTGCAAACGCTTTTCGTTTTCTTCCCGCAGGCCGATTTCATGCCGCAGCTTGATTTCGGCCATCACCATCGCCGCCAGATCCTGCACGATTTCAACGTCATGGTCTTCCCACACGCGGGGGCGCTGGTCGATGACGCACAAGGACCCCAGCGCTTCCCCCGTCGGCGCGAAAACCGGCACGCCCAGATACGCCCGCACGCCAAGGTCCCTGACAGCCCCATTGTCGCTCACAAGCGCGTTCCGCAGGGCGTCGTCCACCACCAGCGGCGCGGCCCCCTTCACCACGTGCTGGCAAAAGGAATGCGACAGCGGCGTATCGCGCAGATGCGCAAGATCACCCGGCAACCCCTTGGCGCTTTTAAAAAATTGCCGCTTGTCATCCACCAGCGAAAGAAGCGAAACAGGCACGCCCAGAATTTGCGTGGCGATGCGCGTCACCCGGTCGAAGGAATCCTCGGGCAGCGTATCCATCAACCCGGATTGCATCAGCGCGCGCAGGCGTTGCGGATTGTTAAGGTCGTTACGGTCGTTCATGCTTTTATATCCCGGACACAAAAAAGCCCGCCTTGCAGCGGGCTTTTTTATTTTCTGCTGGCACGACCCTATCAGCTTACCTGGCGGCGAAGGAAGGCCGGAATTTCCAGGTCGCTGCCGGAATTGTTATCCGCGGCCTGAACCGGGGTATGGGCCTGCTGGACCGGCTGCTGTTGCACCGGCTGCGACATCATCGGTGCCTGCTCATGCGTCATCGGCGCGTTGCGGCGCGGCGAAAAACCCGAGAAAAGGCCACCGCCCTGCCCGTGACCGCCACCATGGCCGCCGCCCTGCTGGTCGTCACCGGCATCGTCCTCGTTCTCCGAGAACATGCCTGCGATTTTGTCGAACAGCGACGGTTTCTTCGCCGAACGCTGGCCCGGCACCGGCGGGTTCAGTTGCAGGCCTGCCGGGCGCGCCGTCAGGTCCGCTGCAAAGGCGGAGTCGTCTTCAAACGTCGGCATCTGCGGTTGCTGGCGCTGTTGCTGGACCGGCATCGCGGCGGCGCCGAAACCACGGGCGCTTTCCGGGTCAACCGGGCGCGGCGGGATGAAAGCGCCGGCATGGCGGATACCGCGGTTCAGTTCGGCCGCGGAAGCCGCGTTCGCCTGCTGCCCGGCATTGCCGTAAGCCTGCTGCTGGGGCGCAATGCCCAGTTCTGCCTGCTGGTAAGCCTGTTGGTACTGGCCGCCGCCGGTTTCGATTTTGCGCATGGTGGCGCCGTCTTGCGTATAAACCTGCGTCTGCGAAACCGCCGGGGCCGAAACACGGGCGGACAGCGGCGGCACAACCAGTTGCGACTGCATGCCGGTGGCCGAACCGTAGATGCCTTCCATGCCGCCATGCATCGGTGCCCCCATCGGCGCGTGCATCGGCTGCTGTGCCGGCGCCTGCGAAATGATGGGCTGCTGTTGCTGGTAGATCATCTGGGTCTGCGGCGCGTTCACCGCGCGTTGCTGTTCCTGCATTTGCGGGGCGACGGCATTGGTGTTGGAACCGCGCACCGGGCGCTGGCGGCGGCCGGATTCGCTGTCGATGCCGGTGGCCAGCACGGTCACGCGCATCACGCCTTCGAGGCTTTCGTCGAAGGTGGAACCGAAGATGATGTTGGCGTCCGCGTCCACTTCGTCGCGGATGCGGTTGCACGCTTCATCGACTTCGAACAGCGTCATGTCGTAGCCGCCGGTGATGTTGATGATGACGCCCTTGGCGCCCTTCATCGAAATATCGTCCAGCAGCGGGTTGTTGATGGCGCGTTCGGCAGCTTCAACCGCGCGGCGGTCGCCGGTGGCCTCGCCCGTGCCCATCATTGCCTTGCCCATCTCCATCATCGCCGAACGCACGTCCGCGAAGTCGAGGTTGATGAGGCCCGGCATGACCATCAGGTCGGTAACGCCGCGAACGCCCGATTGCAGGACCGAGTCCGCCAGCTTGAACGCTTCCGCGAACGTGGTTTTCTCGTTGGCGATGCGGAACAGGTTCTGGTTCGGAATGACGATCAGCGTATCGACATACTGCTGCATCTCCTGCAAACCCGCTTCGGCCATGCGCATACGGTGCGCGCCTTCGAAGTGGAACGGCTTGGTGACCACGCCCACCGTCAGGATGCCCGCTTCCTTGGCAGCCCGTGCGATGACCGGCGCGGCGCCCGTGCCCGTACCGCCGCCCATGCCGGCGGTGATGAACACCATGTGCGCGCCTTCCATTTCGGCGATGATCTGGTCGATGGATTCTTCAGCAGCGGCGCGGCCGATTTCCGGTTTGGAACCGGCGCCCAGCCCCGACGTGATGCGCGTGCCCAGTTGCAGCGCGGTCGGCGACAGCGAGTGTTTCAGCGCCTGCGCGTCCGTGTTGCAGGAGATGAAACGAACCCCCTCCAGCTTGGATGCGATCATGTTGTTGACGGCGTTGCAGCCGGCGCCCCCGACACCGATGACGGTGATTTGCGGCGAGAGATCCCTGTTTTGATCAGGAATAGAAGCGGTCAGGTTCAGCATGGGCCGTTTACATCCTTGAGGCGAAGCGAAAGCAGCGCGGTTGTTTGTTTGGGTCATCCGGGGCCAGCATTGAACCAGCCGCAACAAATCACCTACGACGAGTCTAGATGCTTCGGTTGAAATGCCGCAAGCGCCGCATACGCAAAAAGTGAATCAATCCCCTGTTTCTCCAAGGCTTATCCACAGGTTTTGGGCCGTGCTTGTCCACGTAGCGCATAATGCGCGGCAGGCAAGAATTACCAGTTTTCCCGCAGCCAGCGGCGCGCACGCTCAACCAAAGTGCCTTCCACGGTCTCGCTGCGTCCGTATTGCGGCAGTTCGTCAGAACGCTCGCATACGTAATGGAGAAGCCCTGCCGTAGCGGCGAAGGCCGGGCCGGACGTCGCATCCGCCAGCCCCTTCATGCGCACGGGCCGCCCAAGGCGCACCTGCTTGCCCAGTATCATGCCCGCAAGGTCGCGCATGCCGGGCGTTTGCGCCGCACCGCCGGTCAGCACCACGCGGCGGCCCATGGCCGCGCCGAGACCTGAATCGTCAAGCCGCGCGCGCACCATTTCGAACACCTCTTCCAGCCGCGGCTGGATGATGGACACGAGGTACGAACGCGGCACGTGATTCGGCTGCGATTCCTCCTCTTCCCCCAGTTGCGGCACGTCGATGAGTTCCGAATCGTCGGTCGATGACGTCAGCGCCGAACCGTAGAGAATCTTGATGCGCTCCGCCTCATGCGCGCGGGTATTCAGCCCCCGCGCAACATCGTTCGTCACATGCGCCCCGCCCACGGGAATGGCGCCGGTGTGAATCATCGCCCCCTCGCGGAACACCGCGAAACTCGTGACCCCGCCGCCCATGTCGATGACGGTGCAGCCAAGGTCCATCTCGTCCGCTACAAGGCAGGCAAGGCCAGCTGCATAGGGCGGTACGCACAAGGCCTCGATGTCCAGATGCGTGCGTTCGACGCAGCGCGCGATGTTGGTCAAAGCCGGGCTTTCCGCCGTCACCACGTTCATGTCCACGCGCAGGCGTTGCCCCGCCATGCCGCGCGGCTCCTCAATGCCGCGATGCCCGTCGATGGCGTAACCCGCCGCGATGGCATGCACCAGCGTGCGCCCCTCGCGCTGCTCCTGTTTCTGCGCGCGCTGGATGGCGCGGCGAATATCGCCCTCGCCCACCTCATGCCCCAGCATGGCGACATCCATCGCGGTCTTGTGGCATTCGGTATACATGGTGGGCACACCCGTCACCACGTCGCGCAAGGGGTACCCCTTCATTTCCGCCACAGCCATGGTTTCCGCCGCATGCACAGCCTGGCGGATGGATTCTTCCGCCGCCAGCAGGTCCGTAATCGTGCCCGCCTTCACGCCCTTCGATGCGACATGCCCGATGCCGATGACCTGCACCCCGCCCTGATCGTCAACGATGCGCCCGATAAGGCAGGCAATCTTGGTGGACCCGATGTCGAGGGCGGCGATGATGGTGCCTTTCGGCTTTGGCTTATGCTTGATCATGGTCCCTATTACCTAGACGGGATTCCCGCTTTTTAGAAGCAGGTCGCGCTTATCGCCCGGGCGGCTTTCAAGAATGATGCGGTCTTTCTGGCGCAAATCCACGGCTTTCAGCCCGTTTTCCAAAACATTTTCCTGCGCCTGCGCCTTCGATGCGCGCGCCAGCGCCAGCCCCGGGTCGTCCTCCGGCAGCCGCAGAATGGTGCCACCCTCCAGCGCAAGGTCCCAGCGCCGTTCCGAAATGCGCGCGGCGCTTTTTACCCGCACCGCGATGTCCGGCTGGCCTTTCAGCAGGGCGATGAGCGCGCCTGCTTCCTTGTCCGCCCCGTTGCCTTCAACCGCAAGCAAACGGCCATGTTCGTCCAACCCCTCCTGCGCCAGCACCACCCCGTCCGTGTCGATGATGGCGGCCCCGCCCGGCGCATCGCGCCACACGGCCACCGGCACGCGCTCTTCAATTTGTATCATCAGGCTGTCCGGCCACGCCCGGCGCACCCGCGCGGTTTTCACCCACGGCTCCGCCGCCAGCCGGTCATGCAGCGCACTTAAATTAACGCCCAAGATAGGGTCTCCCGGCACCGCGCCGATCAGGGTTTTCAGGCGGCGCGCATCGAGGTTTTCGCGGCCCTCCACCGTAACGTCCCGAATGCGCAGCCCCATGTCGCCGGACGCCGCCACAAGCTTGCCCTTGGCCCATAACCCTGATTCCACGACATACCCCTGCGCCAGCGCCCAGACCAGAAGGCCCAGCACCACCGCAACCACGCCCGCGATTTTGGTGGCGAACCACACGCGGCCCCAGAACCAGCCAAGCCAGCTCAACCGGCGCGGGGTCAGCCGCGCTTTCATGTCCGCCCGGCGCGTTCCGCGCGGCATTTAGCTGTTGAAGGGACGCGGGAACAGGCGCGCGTCGCGTAAGGTCGGGTCCGGCGGCAGTTGCGCCTTGGTGTGCTGCGCGAACGCCTCCGCCACGAGGGCCGACAGGAATTCGGTATAAAGCACCGGCTTTTGCGCCGCTTCCCACAGGAAGAACCCGAAACTGCCCGGGCACGGGTTGGCTTCGTTGAACCACACTTCGCCCGTTTTTTCGTTGGACAGGAAATCAAGACGCGGCGCCCCAGTGCCGCCCACCGTGCGGAACACGGTTTCCGCCCAGTAGCGGATTTTGGTTTCCATGCCCGGCGGCAAGGTCGGGTTGATGTCGCGGGTGAGTGACAGCATCCCCTCGCTCGACTGCCCGGGCTGCTTGGAACCCCCGGCTTTCTTGGTGCCGCCGCCCGACATGTATTTCTGCTTGAAATCAAGCAGTTCGGACGCGCGCTTCGGACGCTCCACCGCGGACGTGCGGACTTCGCCGAACACTTCCGAGACAGCCACGTTGTATTCGACAAGGTTTTCGACGAACGGCTCGATCATCGCCTGATGGTCCAGCGAGAAGATGCTCGGCAGCGTCGCCGCGATTTCATCCACGCTCTGCGCCCGCGCAACCCCGATGGACGACCCCAGATGCGCCGGTTTTACAATGACCGGGAACGCGAAATTGCCCATTTTCTCGGCAAGCTGCACCGCCGTGATGTGCCGCCCGTCGCGCGGACGGTCCAGCGTGATGAACGGCAGTTGCGGCACGTCCGTGCCCGCCAGCACCCGCTTGGTCGCGCATTTATCCATCAAAACCGCCGACGCCATGGTGCGCATGCCCGTATACGGCACGTTCACGACGTCGAACAGCCCCTGAAATCCGCCGTCTTCCCCGAACAGCCCGTGGAACGACAAAAGGGCGACATCGAACGAAATCGCCTCCGCCTTGCCGAATAACCCCTTTTTTTCAGGGATAAGCCGCCCGCGGCCCATCGGGTCCGCATTGGTGTCGAGGCTGACCTTTGTCAGCTTCCGGCGCGTTTCCGGCGTGGGAATGTAATTGGCCCGGTCGGCCAGCGCGGCCCCCGTATACCATTCCCCGGTAAGGCTCACATACACCAGAAAAGGCTCGAATTTGGCCCGGTCCAGCGCGTTGAAGGCCTGAAGCCCCGATACCACGCTGACATCATGTTCCGGGCTCCGCCCGCCGATAAAGACTGCTACGCGCTTTTTCATTTGTTTTCCTTGACCTATAATCGCCATCTCAATGCAATTTGGTGGGTGAATCAAGTCAGGAACATGATGAATATACGGCAAATCGGCAGTGGCCCCGTCCAGATCGTCTGGGCGCATGGCTGGGGACATGACAGCACGGCGTTCGCCGCGGTGGCCCAGACCCTTGCGCCGTTCGCCACGTCGTACCTGATTGATTTTCCCGGCTTCGGGGCAACGCCCCCGCCGCCTGAGGCATGGGGCACGCGCCAGTACGCCGACCACGCCGCCGCTTGGCTGCGCACCCTGCCCGCCGCCCCGCGCCTTTGGGTGGGCCACAGTTTCGGCTGCCGCGTCGGCATCCAGCTCGCCGCGAACTACCCCTACCTCTTCGATAAAATGGTGCTGGTGTCGGCCGCGGGCCTCAAACGCCAGCGCACCATGTTCCAGAAAATCAGCTACGCCTCCCGCGTCTACACCTTCAAGACCCTCAAACACCTCGTACCCGAAGGCCCGAAGCGCGACGCGCTGCGCGCCCGTTTCGGCTCCGCCGACTACCGCACAGCGGGTGTTTTGCGTGACAGCTTCGTACGCATCGTGAATGAAGACCTGGGGCACGAGGCCGAACGCATCGCCTGCCCCACCCTCATCATCGTGGGCGCGAACGATGTGGACACGCCGCCCGAAATGTCCCGCCGCCTGCACAACAAAATCAAAAATTCGCAGCTTCACATCCTTGAAGGCTACGACCATTACTCCATCCTCAACGCGGGCCGCCACCAGTTGGCCGCCCGCATCAAACCGTTCATCGAGACGCCTGCATGAGCCTGCTTGCCAACACCTTCCTCGCCATCGCCTTCCTGTTTTTCGCCTACCGGCGCATCCTGACCTACCTGCACATTTTCCAGCAGGACGATTATGACGGAAAACGTTTCGTCTCATGGCTCGTCAAGCACCGCAACTTCGACCGCAAGGCCACCCTGTGCGCCTTCGTCCTCGCCTTCCCCGCGACCCTGCTGGGCATCTTCGCGGGCATCTTCAAGATGACCGCCGCCCTCGCCATCGCCGTCATCGGCTGGTGCGAACGCGACCCGCGCGAACACGGCAAGAAAAAACTGGCCATGACCGCGCGCGCCACCCGCATCGCGTGGATTGCGGAAAGCCTTCTGGCCATCGCCTGCGCCGTCTTCATCGCAACGGACGCCAGCCTCTTCCTCTGGGCCTTGCTGGTTCAGGCCGTGCCCTTCGCCCTCGTCGCCGCCAACGCCATCGCCAAACCCTTCGAAACCCGCGTCCAGAAAGTTTTCTGGGACGAAGCGCACCAGCGCCTGCTGGATTTGAAACCCTTCACCATCGGCATCACCGGCTCCTTCGGCAAAACCTCCACCAAGCACATCCTCGCCCACGTGCTTTCGCAGTTCGGCCCCACGCTGGCCACGCCCGGCTCCATCAACACCGCCATGGGCATCGCCCGCGTGGTGCGCGAAACGCTCACCCCGCACCACAAATTCTTCATCTGCGAAATGGGCGCCTACGGCCCTGGCTCCATCAAAGCCTTGTGCGACTTAGCCCCGCCGGACGCCGCCGTCATCACCTCCATCGGTCACGCGCATTACGAACGCTACAAAACCCTCGATGCCGTAGCCCAGGCCAAAAGCGAACTGCCCGAAGCCGCCTTCAAAAAAAACGGCTGGGCCGTCATCGCCTCCGACACGCTGGAGCTTGATTACACCCGCAACCTCGTTGAAACAAACCGTTCCAAGGTCCTGCTGGTCGGCAACCACACCGCCGACGACGTGCGCGTGCTGGACGTGAACCAGACCGCCGAAGGCATCACCGCGCATGTCGACTACAAGGGCGCGACTTACGTGCTGAAAGCCCCGCTGTTCGGCCTGCACCACGCCGCCAACATGGCGCTGGCCTTTGGCGTCGCCTGCCGCATCGGCATGGAACCGGCGCTGGTCGTGGCCGCCCTGCGCACCACCCCGCAAATCCGCCACCGCCTCGAAGTAACGCACCAGACCAGCGGCGCCATCGTGATTGACGACGCCTACAACTCCAACCCCGCAGGCTTCGCCGCGGCCCTCGAAACACTTTCCCTGCTGGGCCAGAACCGCCGCCGCATCCTCATTTCCCCGGGCATGATAGAAATGGGTACGGCGCATAACAGCGAACACGCCAAGATAGGCCAGCTTGCGGCGAAGCATGCCGACATCTTCCTCCCCGTCTCCCCCCTGCGCATCACCGCCATGGTCGAGGCGTTCCGCAAGGAAGCGCCCTCAAAACTCGTCGTCCCCTGCACCACCTTCGCCGACGCGCAGAAATGGCTGGGCGACAACATGGCCTATAACGACATTGTCCTGCTGGAAAACGACCTGCCCGATTTGTATGAACGCAAACTGAGCCTCTAAAAACTTGCACGAAACCGCGCCGGTTTCGTATGACCATGGGCATGAGGGCCGATTTCCACACGCGCTACGAACATCGTATCGCCATGACGCTGTTTGCCGACGCCGCGGCCTACAACGCGCATCAGCCGCGCCATCCTTTGCCCGACCTGCTCTCCAACACGCCGTGGGAAACGCGCTACCGCGGCTTCGAAGCCGCGACCGCCCTGCCCCCGGGCCTGACCGAGGCGCACGCAAAAGCCTTCGTCATCTCCGTCACCCGCTTTCAGGATTACATCCGCAAACGCGACGACGACGCGGATTCAGGCTACAACACCCTCCGCCGCCTGCCTTCGGATGCGCAGACCCTGCACTTCAAGACCACCGGCTACATCAACCTCATCGAAGATAAAATCTGCATCTACATCGCCCGCGTGCTGAAAGACGCGGGCTTCGACGGTGCCGCCCTGTCGGGCCAGCTTGGCCGCATGGGCGTCGCGGTTGAAGGCGTACCCTGCCGCGGGCGCAAACCCGGCTTCATCACCTATAAACCCGCCGGTCCCTACATGGCCGAACATGTGGCCCAGCGCATCGCGGTGCTGCCGGGCGGCAGCTATCTCGGCTACATGATGGCGCATTTCAACAATTCGAAACCCCAATACACGCAAGCCGTGATGTTCTTCATCGGCGACGCGCTGGACCTGATGCAGGCCCGCGCCCCCGACCATTACGACGTGCTGCATGACATGAAAAACGCCTACCGCGAAACCGGCCTCGCCGACGCGGTGAATGCGCTGCGCACACTTCTGGCCCGCCCGGCCGGTATCACGCCTGCCAGGCCGTAACGGTTCATGGCCCCGCGCATGCGGTCGCCGTGTTCACCTTGCGCCAGGCATTGGCCGTGGTGCACACGCATAAATCCGCCGCCGACGTAAGCGCAATGGAACCATGGTACGAAACGGCGCAAGCCACCGGCGCCGCGCCGTTCAGCTTGAAGCGCCCATATCCGTTGACGTCCAGCGTCGCCATCGGCGCATCGGTGTTGATGCCCACGTTCCCGGCGCTTTTGCGTTCCAGCGTTATCAACGCGCCGTCCGCGTTCGCGTTCACGCTGGCAAGCTTGAAAACCTCAAGCCCGTTACTGTCGTCGTAATAAAGACGCCCGCCGTAGTCGCTGCCGGTCGTGGGGTCCTGTATAAAAATGCCGGGCGTCCCTTCCGTGCCGCCGCCCCCCGCGATGGACAATTCCTTGACCGGCGCCGACGTGCCGACGCCCAGCCAGCGGTTGGCATTATCCCAGAACAAACCGTTGCTGGCGCCGAATGCGCCGCCGCCGTTGAACTGCACCTGCCCCGCGCCGCCCGCGGGCGCCGTCGCGGTAACGACCACCCATGCGCTGCCATTGCAATAAGTCAGCCGGTGATTGGCGAAATCGTAAACGCTCTGCGATTCCACCCCCGCGGGCGATACGCAATCCGCCCGCGCCGGAACGGCAAGGCACGACAGCATCAACAGGAAAACAATGAAACGCATGAAACCCCCTTTGGCGAAAACAAAAGCCACCAGATCGCTCTGGTGGCCGGGAGTTTAGAAACCGCATCACTACGGCCGCGGCACTCTTTGGCCGCGAGGCTTGGACATACAATGCCGCCTCCCGGCCCAAAGGTCGAGAACGCGGCGTATTTCACGGATACGCCGTCCGAGTGATGCGGGGTTCTAAAGTCCCGGCCGGACCATAACGTCCGGCTCTGTAAATCTAGGCGCTTTTCAGGGAATGGAAAAGGGGAAACTCAGGCATGCCCCACGGCCACAAGGTCGGCCGGAATGCCGATGCGCCTGATTTCCCAGCGCAGTTCGTAACCGAACAGCGCTTTGACCCTGCGGCGCACTTCCTCGCCCAGCGCCTCAAGGTCGGCGGACGTGGCGGTCCCCGTGTTCAGCATGAAATTGCAATGCAGCTCCGACATCTGCGCGCCGCCGATGGTCAGACCGCGGCACCCGGCTTTATCAATCATCTGCCACGCCTTCAGGTTCTCAATCCCAGCCAGCTCAAGCTCCGCCGGCGTAGGATTGGCGAAGGTGGAACCGCCCGTCTGCGCGCGCACCGGCTGGGTGGACTGGCGCTTGTCTTTGATTTCGGCCATGCGCGCGGCAATCACTTCCGGTTCGCCCGCCACCGTCTTGAACGTCGCGCCGGTGAAGATGAAGTTTTCGGGAATGCCGGTATGGCGATAGCTCATATCCATCTGGCTCGGCTTGTAGCGGTGGATTTGCCCGACGCGGTCCACCATCACCGCCTCCACCAGCACGTCCACCACTTCCGAACCATAGGCGCCCGCGTTCATGCGCAACGCGCCGCCGACCGACCCTGGAATACCGGAAAGAAACTCAAGCCCCGCACGGCCCGCGCGCTGCGCCATGATGGCGACGTTCACGTCCAGCGCGCCCGCGCCCGCCGTAACATTGCCCGTGGCGGCATCGACCTCCACCTCGGCAAAAGCCTTGCCGAGCTTGATGGTCACGCCCGGTATGCCGCCGTCACGGATGATGACGTTGGAACACACGCCCAGGACCGTCACCGGAATATCCTCGGGGCAGCCCTTTATGAAATCGGCGAGGTCCTGCAAATCGGCAGGCTTGTAAAGCACCTCCGCCCGCCCGCCGCAGCGGAACCACGACGTATCGCCCAGCGACGTATTCTCCGTATACCGCCCGCGCACCGGCGGCAGGCGGCTCATGATTTCGGACGGCGGCAGCGGGGCTGTCAGTGTCACGCGGCCTTGTCTTTCCCAAGCAGGGGTTCCAACTGGCCCGGCAGCGCATGCGCCCACGCCGTGATGTTGCCGGCGCCAAGGCACACGACCATATCGCCCGGGCGTACTTTTTCGGCCAGCATCTGCGCCAGCATGTCGGGGCTTTCCAGCGCCGTCACGTCATCATGCCCCCGCGCTTTCGTGGCCGCCACCAGATGGTCGCGGTCGGCACCCTCAATCGGTTTCTCGCCCGCCGGGTAAACATCCGCGATGATGACGCTGTCGGCATCGACAAAGCACGCCGCGAAATCGTCCATCAAATTGCTCAGGCGCGAATAGCGGTGCGGCTGCATCACCGCGAACACGCGGCCATTATGCCCTTGCTGCACCGTGCGCGCCGTCGCCAGCACGGTGCGGATTTCCACAGGGTGATGCGCATAATCGTCGATGACGCTGACGCCGTGCGCGGTGCCTGCATTGGTAAAGCGGCGCTTCACGCCCGCAAAGCTTTCAAGCCCCTTGCGGATGGCGTCTTCCTTCATGCCCAGCGCAAGCCCCACCGCCACCGCGGCAAGGCAGTTCTGAACGTTATGCCGCCCCGGCACGTTGATGCGCAGCTTCGAGAATTCGAGATCGTCGCCCTTAACGATATGCCCGGCCACACTGACATCGAACACCGCGCCGTCCGCGCGCAGTTCAACGTTTGTCGCCCGCACCTGCGCGTCCGGCGCAAATCCGTATGTAATCAAACGGCGGTTGATGAGTTGCGGAATAAGCTCGCGCACGTCGCGGTGGTCCGCGCACAGCACGGCAAAACCGTAAAACGGCAAATTCTGCACATACATGGCAAACGCGGCCTTCAGCGCCGCGAAAGACCCGTAATGGTCGAGGTGCTCGGGGTCGATATTCGTGATGACGCCAGCATTCAGCGGCAGCGAGATGAACGACCCGTCGCTCTCATCCGTCTCCACCACCATCCACTGCGACTGGCCCTGCCGCGTGTTGGTGCCATAGCTGTTGACGATACCGCCGTTGATGACCGTGGGGTCCATGCCCCCCGCTTCCAGCATCGCGCCGACCATGGAAGTCGTCGTCGTCTTGCCGTGCGTGCCCGCAATGCCAATGGACCATTTAAGCCGCATCAGTTCCGCCAGCATCTCCGCGCGGTGCACGACCGGAATATTCTGGCGCACCGCCTCTTCAAGCTCGGGGTTGTCCTGCCGGATGGCGGTAGACACCACCACCACTGCGGGCATCTTGTTACTGGCGGTCATAAGGTTGCCGCCATGGTGGCCGATCATGATCTGGCAACCCTTGGCCGCCAGCCGCTTGGTGTTGGCGCTTTCAACCGCGTCCGACCCCTGCACCTGATAGCCGAGGTTCAACAGCATTTCGGCAATGCCGGACATGCCGATGCCGCCGATACCGACGAAATGCAGCGCACC
>JAMIFL010000056.1:0-10827 GCA_035906295.1 Alphaproteobacteria bacterium
AAGCCGTAGATGCGGTTGGCGACGAGGCGGACAAGGCCCAAGGCGCCCGCGCCCGCGAGCAGGCCAAGCCCCGCGTCGAACCACGGACCCACGAAGGGCCATGCGGCCCAGCGGAAAAGAATGCCGGTCACGGCCAGCGCGAAGACCAGTTCATCAGGCAGGAGGCGGAGTTTCAGGTCGATGGCGCAGAGCCATGCAATAAAAAGAAGACCGAAAAAGAACAGGACGCAGACGGCGATGGAGGGCCAGAGAAACATGGTTTGACGCTAGGACTTTTGCGCTGCCGCGACAAGACGGAAAACGTTTTCATAATTTTATATGCCGGTCTGATGCGCGGCGGATTTGACGCGGTGCGAATGTTTGATAGGTTAGAATTCGATTCGAGAAAAAAGATAAAACGATGGCACCCAAAAAAGACGACGAAATCCTCCGCTATGACCGCATGGTCGAACGGGCGCTGCGCGGTGTCGTGCGCGAGGCGGTACGCGAGGTCATCAAGGACGGGCTTTCCGGCGACCACCATTTCTACATCACGTTCCTGACGGAGTCGGAGCGGGTGCGCATTCCGGAATACCTGCGCGAACGGTATCCGGGGGAAATGACCATCGTGCTGCAATACCAGTTCTACGACCTTGAGGTGGACGACGAGATGATGAAGGTCACGCTGTCGTTCAACAACGTGCCGGAGCGTCTGGAAATTCCGTTGGGCGCCATCACAATCTTCGCGGACCCGTCGGTCAACTTCGCGCTGCAGTTCCAGCCGCTGGAAGGGGCCGAGGACGATGACGGCGATAAGCCCAAGGGCAAGAAGGCCAAGGGCGAGAAAGCCGACAAGGCCGACAAGGACGCCACGGCCAGCCAGAAAACGGGTGAGGTCGTGAGCCTCGACCAGTTCCGTAAGAAATAAGATGACGACCAAGTGGAAACTCGACACGGGGGCCGAGATGGGCCCCCTTGGCGTACGTATCGACCGCGGCGAGTGGGTGGACGTGGCGCGGCACCGCACGGTGCCTTACAAGATTTACCGGCCAGAAGCGTTGACCGACGCGCAGTACCCGGTGGTGGTGTGGTCGCACGGGTTGGGGGGCACGCGCGACGGCGCGGGGTTTCTTGGCCGGTACCTCGCCAGCCACGGCTATATCCACGCGCATATCCAGCATGACGGAACCGACGATTGCCTGTGGCGCGGCATGCCGGGGCATCCGTGGGACAATATCCGCAAAACGCCCATTGCGTGGGAGACGGTGCGCAACCGTTACCTCGACGCCAGTTTCGCGGTGGACCAGCTTGCCGAAATGCACGAGGCGGATGCGTTTTATAAGGGGAAGCTGGATTTCACGCGTCTTGGCATGTCGGGCCATTCATTCGGGGCGCTGACGACGCAGGTGATGTGCGGGCAGCTTGCGGGACGCGAAGACCCGGAAGATTTAAGCGACGACCGTTTCGTCGCGGGTGTTTTGTACAGCCCGGTGCCTGCGTTCCGCCACCAGCTTGGCGGCAAGGACGTGTATGCCGGTATCGACCGCCCGCTGCTGCACATGACCGGCACGAAGGACGAAAGCCCGGTCGAGGGGTTCGGCATGGACAAGCGGGTCGAGGTGTTCAACTGCGCGGGGAATGCGGACCAGCATCTGTTCGTGCTGAAGGATGGCGACCACATGGTTTACAACGGCAGCCGCGGACAGCTTGAGACGTATGACGGCATAGAGCGGCACCAGGCGATGATATGCGTGGTTGCGCGCGCATGGTGGGAAGCGCGGCTTAACAAAGACGCCGACGCACATGACTGGCTGTGGGGCCGGGGCGTGCAGGACTGGGTCAACGGCGCGGGCGAATACCGTATCCGTTAAGCGGATTTCGGTGCGGCGCCGCCGCTTTTTTCATCGTGCGCGATCATGGTTTCCGTGTACTGGAAGCTGCGCGGCATGGCGGCCTGCGGCAGGCCCGCCTTTGCGAACGCAGCCGTGCGGCGGCGGTTGAATTCACGCTGCACCGACCATTGCTTGCCGGCGACGGTTTTGATTTTGCCTTTGATGACGATGCCGGAATCCGTGAAGGAGTCGACGCCCCAGATGTCGAGGGGTTCGAGGATGAGAGCGCCGTACTGGGGGTCTTTCTGCATGCTTTCCCCGACCTCGCGCAGGGTTGCGAAATATTTCTCCACATCCACGTCGAAGGGGGCGGTGAAGGTGAAGTCGTAGGTCGAAAAATCCTTCGTCATGTTCTGGATGACGGAGATGGCGGAGAAGGGAATGGTGAAGACCGTGCCCGAGCCGCCGCGGATCTGGATTTTACGCAGGGTGATTTTTTCGATGGTGCCCGAAAATTCGTTGACCTTCACGACATCGCCCACACGCATCACGTCTTCGAGGATGAGGATGAAGCCGGACAGGAAGTCCTTCACCATCGTCTGCGCGCCGAAGCCTACGGCGACGCCGACGATGCCGGCGCCGGCCAGCAGCGGCACGATGTTGATGCCGATTTCGGAAAGCAGGACCAGCGCGAACAGGATGCTGAACACGAGGAAGATGATGTTGCGCACGATGGGCAGGATGGTCATGGCGCGGGGCGAATGGCCGCCATCGACGCGGCGGAAGGCGGTCTGCATCAGGGCGTTGAGCACTTCCCATGCCAGCGTGGCCAAAGTCACGACGACGCCGACATTGATGACGACGCCGAGGCTTGAGCGGAACCAGTGCGCCTCGAACGGGTTGAGGGTGGTGTCTAGCTTCCAGACCAGCGTCAGGGTGTAGAGGACGAGGCCCAGAATGCCGATGCCGACCACGGTGCGCAGGACCTTGGCATAGGTGCGCAGGCGGGCGGCGGAAAGGTTCATCCAGTCAACCGCGCGGTCAAGCCAGTAGAGCAGCTTGGTGGCGGCGCGGCGCAGGAGGAAAAGGAGGAACAGGCCCACGACGAGCGTAAGCCCGGTGAGCGCCAGCTTGCCGACGGTGGAGCTGTTGAGGTCGTTCCGCGTCAGGAAAGCCTGATAGCGGTTGATGGCGGTGTTGGTGAAATTGTTCACGCCCAGCGTCTTGGTGAGCGGGGCCATGGTTTCTTCGGCGGGTGGGGCGGGTTCGGTTTTGCCTTCGGCCTCTGAAAGCGTTTTCAGGTTCTTGATGAGGTCGTTGCGGGCGGTGTCGCTTTCCAGCGTGGTGATGAGGGATTTCAGGTCATCCGGATTAATGGTGACGCTTTCGGCCTTTTTTTCGCCTGCGGGCATGCCGGGAATGGCCTGCGCATGGGCGGCGGTGCCTGCGGCCAGCAGGAGGAGGGTGGCGAGCGCGAAGATTTTCAGACGGGTCAGCATGGGGGTCATATTGGCCGTTCTGGAGCCAATATCAAGCCCTTACATGGGCGCTCAGGCGCCGCGCCGCATGCTCCGCACGCTTTGGGCTTTGCGCGGGTCAGCCGCGCGGGCCTTCAATGGGCCATTTAATGGCCGTTAATTGCGAAGGGGTTTGCCCTTGTCCAGCATGTGTTCGACGCGGGCCATGGTGCCTTCGTTTTTCACGAGGTGGGTGAACTGGGCGCGTTCGAGATCGAGCAGCGTGTCTTCATCCACCGGCACGGTGGGGTCCGCGTCCGGGCCGCCGGTGAGGACGGTGCCGAGCGCGTCGCAGACGACCATGTCGTACGGGGTGGCCTTGCCGGATTTGAGCAGGTCGGCGGTGGCGAGGTCGAGCGCGAATTTGCCGCCCGGGCCGGGCAAAGGCACGGTTTTTGGTTCGGGCGCGGCGTAGGTTTTGGCCAGTTCGGCGGCCCTGGCGCGGGCGTCGAATAACAGGCGGTCGCGGTTCATGGTGATACCGTCGGATTCTTTGAGGTAGCCGACGTCTTTGGCGTCTTCCGCAGATTTGGCGACGCGGGCGAGGCCGATGGTTTCGAACGCCTGTTTGACGTGCGGGATGGGGCCTTTGGCCGCGCCGGGTTTTTGCGAGGCGGCATAATAGCGCATCAGCATTTCCTTGCAGCCGCCCCAGCCGGGGATGAGGCCGACGCCGACTTCGACCAGCCCGCAATAGGTTTCGGCATGGGCCTGTACGTGGTCTGACGCCAGCAGGATTTCGCAGCCGCCGCCGAGCGCGATGCCCGAGGGGGCGCTGACGACGGGGAACGGCGCGTATTTGAGGCGTTTGTACGCTTCCTGACCGCCCGCGACCATTTCTTCGATTTGCGGCCAGAGGGCGATGTTGATGGCGAAGAGCGCAAGGCCGAGATTGGCGCCCGCGGAAAACGCGCTGCCTTCGTTATAGACGACGAGCGCCTTGAAGCGACCGTCAGACCCTTCGATAAGGTCGCAGGCGGAATGGATGGCCGCGAAAATCTGGTCGTCGATGGCGTTCATCTTGGAGGTGAATTCGAGGCAGAGCACGCCTTCGCCCACGTCCCAGACGCTGGCGGAGGCGGTTTTGACCAGCGGTTTCGTCTGGCGCTTGATGTCGGCCAGCAGCAGCACGCCCTCGGCGCGTTTGACGGGGTGGTACTGGCCGTCGGTGCCGTAGAAATGGAGTTTGCCGTCCTGCACCTTGTAGAAGGTGTTATCGCCGATTTTATCGAGCAGCGGGGGGACGGCTTTGCCTTCGGCGCGCAGTTTATCGGCGAACCATTTTGGGCCGAGGGCGTCGATCATTTCGAACGGGCCGGTTTTCCAGTTGGTGCCGAGGCGCATGGCTTCGTCCACCGCGGCCACGTCGTTCGCGATTTGCGGAACAAGCGAGGCGGCGTAGCTGAGCGTACGGGACAGGACATCCCAGGCGTACGTGCCGCCCGCGTCGGGATGTTCGACCACGGCGCGCAGGCCTTTTTTGCCGAGGTCGGCGGATTCCAGCTTCGGCTTGTCGGCGGGGCGGTAGGATTTTTCGGGGTCGAAGGCGGGGGTTTGCAGGTCGATGGACAGCTTGTTGCGCCTGTCATCGAGTTTGTAGAAACCGCCCTTGCCTTTGCGGCCGGTGTAGCCTGCGGCGATCATCTGCTGGATGAGGGGGATGTCTCGGTAGATTTTGCGGTATTCGTCATCGGCGGGGAGAGTCGACAACAGGGATTTGGAGAGATGGGGCATCAGGTCGATGCCGACCAGGTCGATGAGGCCGAAGATGCCGGTTTTGGGAACGCCCACGGGTTTGCCCATGATGGCGTCCACCACCTCGATGCCGACCTTGCGGTCGATGGCGGCGTTGACGCCGGCCTGCATCCAGAAGGTGAGGATGCGGTTGACGATGAAGCCCGGCGTGTCCCTGCATTCGACGACGCCCTTGCCCAGACGTACGTCGCAGAATGTACGCACGGTTTCAACAGCGTCCGTGCGGGTTTTGGGGCCGATGACGATTTCCAGCAGACGCATGTAGCGCACGGGGTTGAAGAAGTGGGTGATGAGGAAGTCCTGCACGAAGGAGGCGGGCTGGCCTTCGGTCAGTTTCTCAAGCGGGATGGTGGAGGTGTTGGAGGAAACGATGGAGCCTTTTTTGCGGTGCTTTTCGATTTTCTCGTAGGTGGCGTGTTTGACGGCGAGGTCTTCGAGCACGACTTCGACGATCCAGTCGCAGTCTTTCAGGCCCGCGATGTCGTCTTCCATGTTGCCGGGGGTAATAAGCTTCGCGTTGCGCGGGTGCATCAGCGGCGCGGGGTCCGTTTTCAGCATCTTCTCGATGGCGCCCTTGGCGAATTTGGAGCGGTCGTCGGCACCCGCATCTTTCGGGACGATGTCGAGCAGCAGGACGGGGATGCCCGCGTTGGCAATCTGGGCCGCGATACCCGAACCCATGACCCCTGAACCGATGACGGCGACTTTGGCGATGGTCATGCTTTGGGTTCCTTGTTGTAGACGGCGTCGAGCCATTTGGTTTTGAGGAAGCGGAGGGTCAGGGTCGAGAGCAGGTAGCCGATGACGGGGACGGTGGCGTGAAGGTAGCTGCGTTCCAGCCCCAGCATGGGCAGGTAGACGACCAGCGTGACGTAGGTCAGGGCCGCGATGGACAGGCGGCGCGCCCATGAGGTTTCCCACGCCTTGTCGCCTTCGACGCGGGCGTTGCGTTTTTTCAGGGCGTCGAGATCGCCGATGGGGGAGAGTTGCTTTTGCATCCTGATGCTCGCGATGAAGGTTCCGTCGCCGAGGCGGTGGGAGCCGCGTTCGACGACCGTGTAGCCCAACTGGGCATAGAATTTTTCGGCGGTGATGGAGGAATCGAGCGAGAGGGTGGACAGGCCCATGCCGATGGCGGTCTGTTCCAGCGCGTCGACGATGCGGCGGCCTACGCCCATGCGGCCGTAGTCGGGGTGTACGTAGCAGGCGCGCAGTTCGGATTTGAGGGGTACGATGGCGCCCAGGCCCGCCATGGTCGCGCCGTCGAAGGCGCCGATGCGGACTTCTTCGTCGGCGCTGGCGTTGTAGCGCTGGATGCGGGCGTCGCTTACGGGGCCGGACCATGCGTCAAGCACGTCGGGGGCGTAGTCGGCGTTCGCGGTGTTGTGCACGGCGGCGTGGTGGACGTGCAGGAATTTCTCCGCATCCTCAGGACCGAGCGGGCGGATGCTGAGAGTGCTCAGGAATTTCATACCGCCTCGAGCACCGTGGCGACGCCCTGACCTCCACCAATGCAGGCGGTGGCGAGGCCGTAGCGTTTGCCTTCACGCTTCAGCAGCGTGGCGAGCTTGCCGGTGATGCGGGCGCCGGACGCGCCCAGCGGGTGGCCCAGCGCGATGGCGCCGCCATCGAGGTTGAGTTTGTTCACGTCGATGCCCAGGTCGCGGACGACGGGCAGGGACTGGGCCGCGAAAGCCTCGTTCAGTTCGACCAAATCGATGTCCTTCATGGAGAGGCCTGCGCGTTTCAGGGCCTTTTGCGTGGCCGGGACCGGGCCGATGCCCATGATTTCGGCATCGCAGCCGGTGGAGGAGAAGGACAGGATGCGGGCGAGGATGGGCAGTTTGTTGGCTTTGGCATATTCCTCGGACGCGATGAGGACGGCGGAGGCGCCGTCGGTCAGGGGCGAGGCGGTGCCTGCGGTGACGGTGCCTTTGGCGTCGAAAGCGGGTTTGAGGCCGGCGAGGCCCTCAAGCGTGGATTCGGGGCGGATGCAGCCGTCTTCCGAGATACCGGCCAGCGGGACGATTTCATCCCTGAAGCGGCCTTCGGCGCGGGCCCTGGCGGCTTTCTGCTGGGAGAGGAGCGCGAATTTCTCCTGCTCCTCGCGGGTGACGCCGTATTTTTTGGACAGGTTTTCGGCGGTTTCGCCCATGCCCATGTAAATCTGGGGGTATGTATCTTTCAGGGCCGGGTTGGGCATGGGGTTGAAGCCGCCCATGGGAACGCGGGTCATGGATTCGACGCCGCCGCAGATGAAGACATCGCCCATGCCCATGGCGATCTGCGCCGCGGCCATGTGGATGGCCGACATGGAGGACCCGCACCAGCGGTTGACCGTGATGCCCCCGACGCTGACCGGCAGGCCCGCGAGGACCGCCACGATGCGGGCGAGGTTGAAGCCCTGTTCCCCTTCCGGGAAGGCGTTGCCGAGGATGAGGTCCTCGACATCCGCGGTTTTGACGCCGGTTTCGGCGACGAGGGCGCGAATGACGGCGGCCGCCATGTCGTCAGGCCGGGTTTTGGCCAGCCCGCCCTTGGAGGCGAAGGTGAAGGGGGAGCGTTTATAGGCGCAGATGACGGTGGAACGGGTCATGAGGGGTCCGTGAAAAGATGGTCTTTTAAAGGTAGCGCATTCGGGGTGGTTTATAAAGCTGCGTTGCGCCATAGAGGCGCTGGAAATACCTATTTCACTCAATGCATTGACAGAGGGTTGTTTTCCATGGCAATGGACCACACGTAGCTGCCTTTGCCAGCGTTGTTCCGAGGAGGAAGATTCCAGTGCCCGACATCAGAGGTTTGAAACGCGTCTGCGCCAGTTGCGCCACCCGTTTCTACGATTTCAACAAGTCGCCCATCATCTGCCCGAAATGCAAGGCGGAGTTCACGGGTGTCGTCAAAATCCGCACCCGCCGGGGCCGCAACGTCATCGACGAAGCGAAAGCCAAGGCCGCACTGGAGCGGGACGACGATGCCACGGAAGTGTCCGAGGATGATGACCGCACCACGGTCAGCCTTGAGGAAGTTGAAGAAGGCGAGAACAAGGGCGCCGACGATGAAGACACCGAAGAGGGCGGCGATCTGGACCTCGACGATCTGGACGAGGACGATGATTCCGACGATGACGACGAAGATCTGGACGATCTGGACGAAGACATCGAAGTCGAAGAGAAAGAATAATAAAAAACCCCGGGAAACCGGGGTTTTTGTTTATCCTAAACGATACATTTTAAGAACGCGCCGCACGTTCGGGGCGATGCCGCGGTCGATGCGGCTGACCATGAACGTCATGGCGAGGATGAGGCGCAGGACCGCGCCGGGTTCGGGGATAAGGCGCTGGCCTTTGACGTGGAGTTCGACCGCGCCGTTGGCGGTGTGGTCGTCGAACTGGTCGTCGCGGGCGGTGAAGCGGATGCCCATGAGGGGCGACAGGCTGGTGCCCGCGCGGCCCAGCGTGCCCGCAAGGATTTCGATGGAATAGATGCCGTCCGGGGTGCAGCCCACGGCGTAGGAGAGGCAGTCGTCGTCACCGGCGCGGGTGGAGGGTTTGGTGGCGTAGCCGGAATCGCGGGTAATGCAGGAAAACATGGGCCAGCCCTGCGGCGGCCAGGCGATCTGGGCCAGCAGAGAGCCTTTTTCCACCGGTTCGTTATCCGGCAGCGCGGCACTTGCGGCCAATGGTGGCGTTTTACGCTCGCCCATTGTTTCATTTCCCTGTTTTTATGGTTCTTTAGTTTTCCCAAACTATCCATAAAATTTCAACAATAATGTTATTGGGGAATTGAAACGATATTGCCGTATGTGGGCGTACAGAGGCGGGTTATGTCGTGCCGGGCAGGGGTGACGGAGGATTACTCCACCGTCACCGATTTGGCCAGGTTGCGCGGCTGGTCGACATCCGTGCCCTTGGCGCAGGCAACGTGGTAAGCCAGCAATTGCGCGGGGACGGAGTAGAGGATGGGCGCGGTGAAGGGGTGTACTTCCTCCATCATCACGGGCCAGCGTACGACATCCATCATCTTTTCCATGCCGCCCTTGTCCGAGACCATCAGGATCTGGCCGCCGCGGGCGACGGTTTCCTGAACGTTGGAGGCGGTTTTTTCGAACAGATGGTCGTTGGACGGGGCGAGGACCACGATGGGGACCTTGTCGTCAATCAGGGCGATGGGGCCGTGTTTCATTTCGCCGGCGGCATAGCCTTCGGCGTGGATGTAGGAGATTTCCTTCAATTTCAGCGCGCCTTCGAGGGCGAGCGGGTAGAGGGCGCCGCGGCCGAGGTAGAGCACGTCGCGGGCGAGGGCGATGTCCTTGGCGACTTTTTCAATGGCGCCATCGGCGTTGAGGACGCGGGCAGTGAGGGCCGGGACGTGGCGCAGGGCCATGGTCAGGTCGCGTTCCTGTTCGCGGGTGATGGCGCCGCGCTTGACGGCCAGCGCCAGCGCGATGCAGGCGAGGGTGGTGAGCTGGGTGGTGAACGCCTTGGTCGAAGCCACGCCGATTTCGGGACCGGCGAGGGTGTGGACGACGACATCGGACTCACGCTCGATGGTGCTTTCGATGGTGTTGACGATGGACATGACCATCTGGCCCTGCCGCTTGCAGTAGCGCATGGCTTCCAGCGTATCCAGCGTTTCGCCGGACTGGGAGACGACGATGACGCCGCCGCCCTTGGGCATGGGGGCTTCGCGGTAGCGGAATTCGGAGGCGATATCGACCTCAACCGGCAGTTTGGCAATCTGCTCGAACCAGTATTTGGCGACCATGCAGGCGTAATAGGCGGTGCCGCAGGCGACCATGGTGATTTTGGGCGCGTTCGCCAGTTCCAGCACCTTTTCAGGCATGGAGACGGTGCCGGTCGACGGGTTGATAAAGGAGTTGAGCGTGTCGCCGATGACGGTGGGCTGCTCGTAAATCTCTTTCAGCATGAAGTGTTTGTAGTCGCCTTTGCCCGTGGCTGCGCCGGACTGGGCGGTGACACGGATCTGGCGGCGTACGTCGGTGCGCGTACGGTCATAGACATGGGCGCCCTTGCGGGTGACGACGACGCGGTCGCCGTCTTCAAGGAAGCAGATTTTGTTGGTGAGGGGCGCGAGCGCGTAGCTGTCGGAGGCCAGGAACATTTCACCTTCGCCGAAGCCGACGGCGAGCGGGGTGCCCTGACGGGCGCCGATCATCAGGTCGTGTTCGCCCGCGAAAATCATGGCGAGGGCGTAGGCGCCTTCGAGGCGGTCGAGCGCCTGGTCGGTCGCGTCTTTCGGGCCCATGCCCTGATTCATGTAGTGGGTGATGAGGTGGGCGACGACTTCGGTGTCGGTTTCGGTTTCGAAGCGGAACTGGTGGGATTCCAGCTCGGTTTTCAGTTCGCGGTAGTTTTCGATGATGCCGTTATGGACCACCGCCACTTTATCCGTGGCGTGGGGGTGGGCGTTGCGGGTGGAGGGGCCGCCATGGGTGGCCCAACGGGTGTGGCCGATGCCGACGGTGCCGCCCATCGGTTCCGACTGGAGCAGGGTTTCGAGGTTGGCGAGCTTGCCTTCCGCGCGGCGGCGGTCGATATGGCCGTTGACAAGGCAGGCGATGCCCGCCGAGTCATAGCCGCGGTATTCAAGGCGGCGCAGCCCTTCGACCAGCAAAGGGGTTGCCTGTTTTTCACCGAGAATGCCGACGATACCGCACATGTGAGTTTTAATCCCTGAAGTTGAATATTACTGGGCGTTGAATGTTATTGGGCGTTGAATGTTACT
>JAMIFL010000057.1:0-39707 GCA_035906295.1 Alphaproteobacteria bacterium
GGATGAGACGGTCATTTCGACCACGCGGATGCGGTCGTCGGCGTGTGCCAGTTCGGTATCCACCAGCGCCACCAGATCTTCGTCGAACACCTCTTTTTTGCGGTCGGCGAGCGTCTTGAAGCGCGCGAAGGCATCGTCGAGGTCCTTGTCGGCCAGCGTGTAACCCAAATCCTCCAGCTTCTTCTTGAAGGCGTGGCGGCCCGAGTGTTTGCCCAGAACGAGGTTGGAATGGGACATGCCCACGGAAGCGGGCGTCATGATTTCGTATGTCTGCGCGTTTTTCAGCATGCCGTCCTGATGGATGCCGCTTTCATGCGCGAAAGCGTTGGCGCCCACGATGGCCTTGTTGTGCTGCACCGGCATGCCGGTGATGGCGGACAGGGTGCGCGAGGCGTTGGTGATGTGCGTCGTCTCGATGCGGTTGGTGAAGGGCATGCGGTCCGCGCGGGTGCGCAGGGCCATGACCACTTCTTCCAGCGCGGCGTTGCCCGCGCGTTCGCCGATGCCGTTGATGGTGCATTCAATCTGGCGGGCGCCCGCCTCGATACCGGCCAGCGAGTTGGCGACAGCGAGCCCCAAATCGTTATGGCAGTGCACGGATACGATGGCCTTGCCGATATTCGGCACGCGGTCGAACAACATTTTGATGAGCGCGCCGTATTCAGACGGTACCGCATAGCCCACGGTGTCGGGGATGTTGATGGTGGTGGCGCCAGCACTGATGGCGGTTTCGACCGCACGGCACAGGAAGTCCGCTTCGGTGCGCGAGCCATCTTCCGCCGACCATTCGACATCGTCGCAATGCTTGCGGGCGTAACCGACCGAGAAGGCGATGGCTTCCAGCACCTCGTGCGGTTCCTTCTGCAATTTGTATTTCATATGCAGCGGGGAGGTGGAGATGAATGTATGGATGCGCGAACGCGCGGCGGGCTTTGTTGCTTCGATGGCGGCGTCGATGTCGCGCTGTACCGCGCGGCAGAGCCCTGCGATGACGCTGGTTTTGGAGCGGCGGGCAATTTCCTGCACCGCCTCGAAATCGCCGGGCGATGCGATGGGGAAGCCGGCTTCGATGACGTCGACGCCCATGGATTCCAGAATGGCGGCCATTTTCAGCTTTTCCTCCAGGTTCATGGAGCAGCCGGGCGATTGTTCGCCGTCGCGCAGGGTGGTGTCGAACACCACGACGCGGGCGTTGTCTTTCTTAATCTCGTCAATCAGCGATGACATAAGCGTATTCCTTCGATGCGAATTTTTTGAATGTGCAGTTTTTACTGGTGCGTTGCCGGGCAACGCGGGCGACCCCTGGAACGAAGCGTTCAGGGGTTCGTAAGTCGAAGGAGGGTCCGGACGGACGTCTGCATGGCTACAGACAAGCACAAAAGCAGAGGCATGTGCAAGTCAGTGCAATAAATTCCGGGCAGGGGCCAGAATTTCTTCTAAAGCACGCGTACGCTGGGCGTTGCCGAACAACTGGAAACGGGAAAGGTGCGGCAGACGTATAAGCATTCCATCCGCATGCTGCCAACGTGAAGCGGTGATACGACCCCAGCCCACAGCAGGGTTATCGATGTGCTCAGCGCCCAGAATCTTTGCCAAACGGTAAGCTACGGGATGGCTCATGCATATGATGATGGGTCTTGGGCGTATATCAAAAACTTTGCGCCATATCCGTTCGCCTAAATCCAGCGCTGGCTTTTGGTCTTTCAGGTCTTTCCATGCCGGTGAACGGAAAGGTACCAGGTTTCCGCATATTCCTTGGGCAGGTTCTTGCCCAAAATAACCAAACAGTTGTGTAACCTGTTTTTGCAGCGGTGCTTGGCCTATGGGATAGTCAGCCCAGCTTTCATCTCGATAAGGGCAATAACTATCTTTTTGAAAAATGCCCTGTGCCTCAAAAAATTCGTTTCCCCCCGGGTTTAGGCCAACAAAAGCTATATTGGCCTCCAATAAGGTTCGTCTGTCGGACATAAACATTGTCCAACCCCAGGGATGGTTACGTTTATTGTATGCATTCAAGATTTCGCTGGTGATGTCATTTTCGAAATCTTCTGGCATCATCAAGCGGCGCGGGTGAGCTGGAGGAACACATCCTCAAGGTCTGAATTGCGGGTCGATACATCTTCGACACCGTAACCCGCCTGACGCACGGCATCGAACAGCGCGCCCACGGTCACCTCTTTCGGGGCGTAGGTCAGCGCGATGGTGCGGCGGCCTTCCATGCGGGCGTGGAAACGGCTCAGGGCTTCCGGCAGGTCGCCGGTCACGTCGCGGTCGACGCGGAAGATGATGTCCTTGCCTTCGATGGAGCCGAGCAGCGCCTCTTTATAATCGTGCGCGGCGATGCGGCCCTTGGTGATGATGGCGATGCGGTCGCACAGCTCCTCGGCTTCCTCAAGATAGTGCGTGGTCAGGATGACGGTGGTGCCCGCCTTGTTCAGCGCGCGCACGTTGGCCCAGAGCTGCTGGCGCAGTTCGATGTCCACGCCCGCCGTCGGTTCATCGAGGATGAGGATGGGCGGCGTATGCACCATGGCCTTGGCCACCATCAGGCGGCGGCGCATGCCGCCGGAAAGCTGGCGGGTATAGGCGTCCGCCTTGTCGGCGAGGCCGACGAGGTCCAGCAGCTCCATCGTGCGGCGGCGGGCCTTGGGCACGCCGTACATGCCGGCCTGGATGTCGAGGATCTGGGCCGGGGTGAAGAACGGGTCGAAGTTGATTTCCTGCGGCACCACGCCGATGGAGGAGCGCACCGCGCGCGCGTCAACATCCATGTCGTAACCCCACGCGTAAGCCTTGCCCGCGGACTTGGTGACCAGCCCTGCGAGAATGTTGATCATGGTCGACTTACCCGCGCCGTTGGGGCCGAGCAGGCCGAAGATGGAGCCGCGCGGAATGGCGAGGTCGACATGATCGAGCGCCAGTTTCGGCGGCGTCTTGGCCGTGCCTGCGTAGGTCTTGGTCAGGCCCTCGAAGACGAGTGCGTTATCGGGGGCGGGGCGTGTGGCTTGCTGTGTCATGGATGAATGAGATGTATGGCGCCGTAGGAATGGCAACGTAACGCGAGAAAGAAAAAACCGCTGCCCATGGAGCAGCGGTTCTTCGTGTTCGAAACCCAGTAAAATTACTGAGCTTTGAAGGTGCGGCCCGATTTCTCAGCAGCAACCGGAGCGGAGCTCGTGCTGGAGGATTTTTCGGCCGAGGTCGTGTGACCTTCGTAAGCGGTGGCTTGGATCGGTTTGCCCGGCTGGCAAGCAGCGAGCAGACCGGCGGTGGCGACGACGGCCATCAGCGCGACGAACTTTTTCATGTGAATTACCTCTTGTCTAAAGTGTCAAACGTTTGAACTGTCAGGTTTTTTATAATCCAGACAACGGGCTACAAGCTAGCCGCAACATTTGGGCTTGTAAAGGCCCCGCCGGGGTGGGGGCTACAAAATATGGGGAAAAGTGATGCAAAAAGGCAACAGTACGGCCCCGGGAGGGCCGGAGCCTTAACGTTTCCGGCGTTCGGCGAACCATAAATCCACGCCCTTGGCGATGGCCCCGGCCAGCGAGTCCCGGTAGGCGGGGTCGTCCAGTTTTTTCACTTCCTCGGGGTTCGACAGGAAGCCGAGTTCGATGAGGACCGACGGCACATCCGGCGCTTTCAGCACCATGAACCCGGCATGACGGCGGGGGGAAAAGAGCAGCGGCAGCTTCTCGTCCCCGAAGGTGTTTACGAGCCTTGCCGAGAATTTCTCGGAATCGCGGGTCGTTTCGCGCAGGGTCAGGTCGATGAGGATGCCCGCCACCTCGCGGTCGTCCGCCGGTACGTCCACCCCGGCCAGCAGGTCGGCATCGTTTTCGCGCGCGGCCAGCTGGGCCGACTGGGCGTCAGACGCCTTGTCGGACAGGGTGTAGAAGGACGCGCCCGATACGCCCGCCCCGCCCTGCGTCACGGAATCTGCATGGATGGAAATGAACAGGGCGGCCCCGGCGTCCCGCGCGATGCGCACACGCTTGCCCAGCGGTATGAAGCTGTCATCGTCGCGGGTGAGGGCGGCGCGGTACCTGCCTCCGGCCTGTATCCGGTCGCGCAAGGCCTTGGCCACGGCCAGGGTCACGTTCTTTTCGGTCACGCCGCTGCCGGATGCGCCGGGGTCAACCCCGCCATGCCCCGCGTCAATCATGATGAGGGGTTTCTGGTCGGGCGCCTTCACCGCCGCCGGAAGTGCCGGGGTTGCCACGGGCGCCACCTGCGGTGCATCAGGTTTTGTAATGGTATCAAGCTTGGCGCCGCCGGCGCCGGCGAAAGGTAGGATGCCGGGGGTGGCCGGCTTGGCCGGGGCCTTGTCCGCCGTCACGGCGGGTATACCGGCGGAGGGCGGGGCCATGGGCAGTTTCGCCTGTCCGCCGCCGGTTTTTTCTGCGGGCGGGGTGGCGGAATCGTTCAGGCGCAGCGTGCCGTAAGGGCGGTTGACGGCGCTTGTGAAGGCGGGCTGCGTGGCCGGACCAGCGTCAACGACAAGGCGTACGGGCATCTTGTCGGTGGCGGGGATGAGGAAGGCGGTGCGGATGGTGGCGGTCTGGCCCAGCATCAGGGTGATGCGGCTGTACCCGCCCTGCAGCGGTTCAAGCCGGATGTCCTTGATGAGTTTCGGCATCTCGCTGCGGCGGATGGCGGGGGCCGCGCCCACCGCCGGAATGTCGATGACGATGCGGGCCGGGTTGTCCTGCACCATGGCGCGGAAATCGACCTCCGCGTCCAGCTCAAGCACGGTCCGGGTGTTGGCGCCCTGCTTGCCGAATCGGATTTCGGAAATGCCCACGGCGCGGCTGTCGGCGGCCATCGTCACAAGGCCCGCCAAAAGGCTCACGAAAAACAGGAGTGCGATTTTTAGATTGTGCATTTACCCAACTGGTTCTATGGTCAGGGTCATAAGCGATACGCCACCGGCCTGTATTACTCTACTGACCACAGGAAAAACAACTCTTTCAACGGTCCGGGCGGCGGGAAAAAGGATTTAAAGGATTGGTGTCAGGACCTTAGAGGGCTTGATGCCGGATCGCCGGGGACCGACCCAAAGCGTGCTGGCGCCATATAAGGCGCTGCTTCCACGCAAAGCGGTAATCTCACGGAAACATCGACAACGACTTACAACCGGGCGCCGAGCCGCGTCCCCTGTAATCCCCGTGTTGGTCGCTTGCGCGTGAATTGCAAGGACGCCCCCGTCTCCCGGACGGAGATACACATATGCCTAAAATCATGCTCATCGACGCTGCGCAGAGCGAAGAAACCCGCTTTGCCGTCATGGACGGCAAACGCCTCGAAAACTTCGACATCGAAAGCGTTTCCAAGAAACAACTCAAGGGCAACATCTACCTGGCCAAGGTCACGCGGGTCGAACCCTCGCTGCAGGCCGCGTTCGTGAACTACGGCGGCAACCGCCACGGGTTCCTGCCCTTCGCCGAAATCCACCCCGATTATTACCGCATCCCGGTCGAAGACCGCGAGCGCCTGCTGGCGGAGCAGGAGGAACTGCACCGCGTCCTGCAGGAAGAAGCCGAAGCCCGCGAGGCCCGCGAAGCCGCCGAGGCCGAAGCCCGCGCCAACCAGCCGGAACCGGAACTGGAAGACCTGAGCGACGAGGCGCTGGCCGAAATCGAGGCGGAAGCCCTGAAGGAAGCAGCCGACCTGACCCCCGCCCCCGCGGCGGAAGCGGTCGATACCCAGCCCGACGCATCCGATGAAGACGATGCCGACGACCTGGACGAAGGCGAAGACGACGAAGAAGAAGACCTTGACGCCGATACGGCGGAAGGCGCCGAGGGCGACCTCAACGAAGGCGAAGATAATGCCGAAGCCGCTGTTGCGGGCGAAGGCGCTGAATCCGCCGAAGGCGAACAGGGCGAAGGCGGCCGTGACCGCGGTCGTCGCCGTGGCCGCCGTGGCCGTGGCCGCCGCCGCGGGCTGGACCGCAAGTCCGAGAAGCTTGTGGACCGTGAATCGCGCGGTGAAAGCCGTGGCGAAGGTCGCGGTGAAGGCCGGGGCGATTCCGGCGAAGACGACGAAGGCGGCATGACCCCGCTGTGGAAGCGGATGCACCGCTCCTACAAAATCCAGGAAGTCATCAAGCGCGGCCAGATCATGCTGATTCAGGTCGTGAAGGAAGAGCGCGGCAACAAGGGCGCCGCCGTCACCACCTATATCACCATGCCGGGCCGTTACTGCGTGCTGATGCCGAACTCCCCGCAATCGGGCGGCGTGTCGCGTAAAGTGGCGAGCCACGCCGACCGCAAGAAAATGCGTGAAATGCTGGACGATTTGCAGGTTCCGGGCGGCATGTCCGTCATCCTGCGCACCGCCGGCGTGGACCGCCCGAAAGAGGAAGTGCGCCGCGACCTCGATTACCTGATGCGCCTGTGGGACAAGGTGCGCGACACGACCATGCAGTCGACCGCGCCCGCGCTCATCCATGAAGAGGGCAGCCTCGTCAAACGCGCCATCCGCGACCTGTACGCCGCCGACATCAAGGAAATCCTCGTCGAAGGCGAAGAGGGCGCCAACACCGCCCGCGAAATGATGGACATGATGATGCCCGACCATGTCGACCGCATCCGCACGTACAAAGACAGCGTGCCCATGTTCATCAAATATGGCGCCGAACCGCAAATCGACGCCATTCACTCCAACGTCGTCACCCTGCGTTCCGGTGGTTACATCGTCATCAACCCGACCGAGGCGCTGGTGTCCATCGACATCAACTCCGGTCGTGCGACGCGCGAGCGTCACATTGAGGAAACGGCGCTCAAGACCAACCTCGAGGCGGCTGAAGAAGTCGCCCGCCAGTTGCGCCTGCGCGACCTGGGCGGCCTCGTCGTCATCGACTTCATCGACATGGAATCGCGCCGTAACAACGCGCTGGTCGAAAAGCGCCTGCGCGATGCGCTGGCGTCCGACCGCGCCCGCGTCCAGATAGGTCGTATCTCCACCTTCGGTTTGCTGGAGCTTTCGCGCCAGCGTCTGCGTCCGAGTCTCACGGAAACGCACTTCCAGACCTGCCCGCATTGCCGCGGGTCGGGCCTGCTGCGTACGACGGAAGCGCTGGCCCTCGCGGTCCTGCGTGCCATCGAAACCGCAGGCATGGAAGGCCGCGCGGGCGAAGTGCAGGTCACCGTGCCGGAAGCGGTTGCGCTGTTCCTGTTCAACGCCAAGCGCACGTCGCTTTCCATGCTTGAGCAACGCTACGATATTTCGGTCGCCATCAAAATCGCGCCGGTCATTGAAGACGACCAGGGCTTCCATATCGACATCGCGCGTTCGCGCCGTGCCGAGCGGATGCAGGGCATCGACGCCACCGTCGATCCCGACCTGTCGGACGAAGACGATGCGCAGGATGAGGGCCACGAGGGCGAACAGCAACCCCGCCAGCGCCAGCGCGACAATAACCGCGAAGAGCGCGGCGAAGGCGAACGTGGTGGCGACCGGGGCGATGAACGCAACGGCGAAAACGGCGAAGGCCGTGGCCGCCGCCGCCGTGGCCGCCGTGGTGGCCGTAACCGTTTCCGCGACCGTGATGGCGCGGAAGGCGGCGAAGGCAACGAAGCCGGTCAGGCGCAAGCCTTCAATCAGGCTGAAGCCGGCAACGATGCACAGGAGCCCGCGGACGAGAGCGATGACAACATCGGCAACCGCCTGCAGGACGATCAGGGCCGCGAGTTCGACGGCAATATCATGGGCGCCGAGCAGCAGGTCCGTAACGAAGGTCGTGGCCGTGGCCGCGGCGGCCGTGGACGCGGTCGTGGTGGTCGCGGCGGCGAAGGCAATGGCGGCCAGGGTACTGGCGGTCAGGGCAACGACGGTAACCGTAGCGAAGGCAACCGCAGCGAAAATCGCGGTGAAGGCCGTGGAGAGCGTGGCGGCGAACGCGGCGGTGAACGCGGTGGCCGCAGCCGCGGCGGTCGCGGACGTGACCGGAACCGTGACGGTAACGGCGGCAACGAACGCCAGTCGGGCAATTCCGCGCCGGTCGACGACAATATCGGCAATCGCGCGCCCGCGGCTGAGACCCGCGTAGCCTACGATTCCCGCACCCCGCGCGATACGCAGCCGGAAGAGCCGCGCAACCGCGACTTCGAAACCGTCAACGCGGTTTCGGGCGACAAGAAAAAAGGCTGGTGGAAAAAACTGACCGGCTGATGCCAGCCGGTGGTTTTTGAACCGACCATAAAAAAAGGCCCCTCTCGAAGGGGCCTTTTTGTTGTTCGCAATATCGCTTAACTGCGCAGCGCGGGCTGGCGCGTTACGCGGACGCCCAGGTCTTCCACCAGCTTGGCCTGACCCGTGGTCAGCTTGCCCTGCGTGGCGTAGTGACGGGCCCATGCCTGCAGCTTGGACATGGCGGTGGCGTCGCCGTTATTGGCGGCCACGGCAATGCTGTGCAGTTCCTTGGCGGGGAAACCGCCACGGGTGACGACCTTGCCGAAGCTCTGCTCGAAGCGCGTACCCAGCGTGTTGTGCGGAATGGCGGCGGTGGCCGTCGCTTCCGCGGCGCTGTCGGCGGCCGGGCTGAACACGTTGCGGATGCCGGAGCCGATGCGGTCGGTCAGGCGGGTCGCGCCGTCGCGGATGGCCGTCAGCGGGTTGCTGGCCGCCATGACCGTGTTTTCCGGCAGAATGTTCATCGGTTTCGCCACAACCCTTTCCGGCGTTGCTTCGGCGGCAACGCGGCGGTGTTCGGCCACCAGTTCGCTGCGCGCGCGGGCACGGGTTTCAACCGATTCCGCAACGCGGGACGGGTTGCCCTGCAGCGCGTTCAGGTGGTCGGCGTTGCGCGCCAGTGCGGTGCGGAAACCGGCTTGCGAGAAGTCGCTTTCCTTCAGCCTTGCGGCGATGGCCGTGCGGATTTCCAATGCCAGCTCATGGTTCGGGGCCATGGTGCGGATATCGGTCAGGTTATTGCCGCGCACGATACCGCCTTCGCTGATATTCGCCGTCAGGTCGTTCAACGCGGTGAAGCTGCCGCGCTGGGCGCGGGCGATCAACTGGTCGAACACCTGGCGCTGGCCCGCCGTCAGGCGCAGGCCCGCGATGTATTCCTGCGCATGCACGAAGGACGCGTCCTGCGTGAAGGCGATGACCTTGCCGGTGTTGGTGGTGGCCTGCGCGATGGCGTCGGCCACCGGGTCCGCCGGGGTTACGATGACCGGCACTTCGTTCAGTTTCACAACCGGCGGGTTGGCGGCGTCGTATGTCCTCAACTGGCCCGTGGTCGGGTCGAAATAACTGCCGGTGCCCTGACGCATCCAGTCCGGCAACAGGCCGTTCTGGTCCAGCGGCAGGCCGCCCAGCGTGTTGGGCTGGATGAACTCGACGGTGCCGTTCGGACCGAAGCGCAGAACGTCGAGCGGTTTGAGGCGCGCATCGTTGTAGCGTTTGATCCAGTCTTCCGCCGTTTCGGGCGGGGCGGCAACAGTGGGTACATCGCCGCCCATACCGGCGGTGCTGATGTTGCCCGGGGTCTGGCCGCGCAGGCGTTCCAGCAGGACGGCCAGCGCCTTTGCCGTTTCATCGACCGCGCCGGAAACGGCGTCGGCGATCGGCGCGGTCACGGGGCGCAGCGTTTCGGCCGCGGTGTGAACGGCTGACTGAACCGGGTCGGACGTGTAGGCAAGGCCTGCGGCGGCACCGAACATGGCACCGTAGGTGCTCAGCATCACGCGGGTGGATTCCGCGTCACGTTCCGTCATGGCGGACAGAACGGCCTTGCTGCGGGCGAAGAAGCCCATTTTTTTGCCTTCGTTGGCGGCGGCGAATTCGGCGTTCTGCATTTGCATGGCCTTGTAACCATGGCTCAGCAGGCTGCCGGTCTTGGCCAGCGATTTCACGGCCACGACCGCCGTGTTGTCGCGCAGCGCGTCACGGACATAACCGCCCTGGCGGAACTGGTTCCAGTCCGTCATCGCGGCGGCGCCGGCGCTGACGATCAGCTTGGGCAGCACGTTCCAGGCGGTTGCGCCCACGGCCTGCGCGTAAACGCCGGCTTCGGTGACACGGTGGCCCAGGAATTTGCCCACGTTGCGCGCGCGGCGATACGTGACGCCGTCGTCTTTCGTGTAGTAACGGCTTTCACGGTAGGACTGCGGCAGCAGTTCCGTGAAGCGGTGGCTGACCTGCCCGAAGACCAGCGCGCCGGCAGCACCCGCCAGCAGGACCGGGGCCGCGAAGGACACGACCGGCGCCACTGCGGCGACGGATGTGCCAGCGACGGAGGCCGCGATGGCCGCCTTCAGCGGGGCTGCGATATATACGCCGTAACCCACGCCGACGGCGATGGACGGCCAGCGCGTACCCACTGCGCTGATGAAGTGCGCGGCCCAGCCCGCGGTCTGCGCGGTGCCGGAGGCGAAGGATTTACCCATGCCTTTGGCCTTGGCGCCGACCATCTGGACAGCGGCATAGTTGATGCGCTGGCCCTTGGCCGGTTGTTCCGGCGTGGTGCCCGGGATGTCGCCGGCGGTGGTTTCGGCCATCAGTTTCTGAAGGTCGGCTTCCATGCGGCGGAACATCGCGTCGTCCGCTTTTTTCTTGCGGCGCTGGGTGATGAGGCCTTCGACCTTGCCACGCGCGTTCTGCATGTCGCGGATGATACCGGCCATGCGGCTTGCCTTTGCGGGCTGCTCTGCCACGGCTTCGACCGCCGCTTCCAGCGGGGCTTCGGCGGCGGCCAGATCGGCGGCTTCCATCCGGGTTTTCGCACGCGCGGCCGAGGCGAGGATGCGTTTGGCGCGACGCTCGCTCAAGTTTTTGCGCAGGCGGTCGGCCAGCGGCACGAACGGCTGTTTCGCAGCCGGCGCTTCTTTTTCACCGGCCAGCGGCGCGTCGAAACGCTCATCGGCGGTGAAGCCGACCGACGGGCCGTCGAAATTCGCGGCCCGGGTCATGCCCGGCAGGAACGATGCCGGGTTGTTCAGCGCCTCTTCGGAAACAGGCGCGCCCAGTTTCTGGTCCAGCAGGCTCTCGATATGGGCGGCGCCGGCATCAAGGGTGTTTTGCGGGGCTGTTTCGTCCGCGCGGGCCTGCATGTCCTGCGCGCGGCGCAGGAAGGACGGCAGTTCAACGCCACCCAGTTCGGCGGCGGCAATGCCGGTGCCCGTGGTGCGGGCCATGGCGGCACGCATGGAAGCCATGATGGCTTCGCGTTCTTCCGGCGTTTTTTCGACTCTCACGCCCGGTTTCGCGTCCGGACGGATCAGGAAGCTGGGAATGCGCGGCTTACCATCGTCCACGACCGGCGCTTCGGCGGCCTGTTCGACAGCCGGGATTTCAACAGCTGGTTCGGCCGCGGGGGTTGCAACGGCCTTGCGGCGGCGCGGCAGGAAGCGGGCCAGCAGGCCTACGCCGGTATCGGACACGGCCGCGGCTGCGGGTTGCGCCTCGGCGATTTCTTCAATTTCAACCGGCGCGATGACGGCGGGGATTGCGGCCACGGCCACCGGCTCTTCACCGGCGATTTTGCGTGCACGCTCCGCGCCCATGTCGCGCAGGATTTTCGGCATGTTGTCGAAATCGAAGCTGCCGGCGGGCAGGGATTCCTGCGCGGGCAGGGCAACCGGCTGCGGCGCGGTCCGGGCTTCGGCCTTCGCCTGTTCGGCCTGCAGGTCAAGCCATGCACGCTCTTCCAGCATCGGCACGCCCAGTTTTGCGAGGCCTGCAAAGGTTTTCTCGCGCATGGCGTAGTGGCTGGTTTCGATTTCGCCGGTCAGTTCTTTCAGCTTCTTGTCGCGCGGGCGCTCGCGGTCTTCCTCGATGTCGAAGGCGTTGCGCGCGAGGCGGCGTTTCGTCGCCTGTTCGATGGTGCCACGGGTCAGGCGCACGGCGGCTTTTTCTTCCGGGGTGCGGCGCCATTTTTTGGAAGCGGCAAGGCCGGTTTCAAGCGCGGCCATGACGCTCATGCTTTCGGATTCGCTGCGCAGGTCGCGGAACAGATCGTCCACGATGTCGCGGGCGAGGTTCTGTTTACGGGCCTGACGGCTGAATTTCTCGATACCGGCTTCAAGGCCGATGCGCAGGCCGCTTTCCATACGCTGGTGGGCGCGGCTTTCGGTCGCGATGGAAGCGATGAAGTCTTCATACGCGTCGGTCAGTTGCAGGTAAGCGGTATCGGCTTCGCGGGCAAAGCCGATTTCACGGTCCAGAGACTGGATGGCCGACGGCTGCGCCAGATTGCCCCGCGCCAGTTCGGCATCAAGGTCGCTGGCGAGGTTTTTCTGGACGTTCGGAAGGTCCTTGAAGATGTTGTAGAACGGCTCGAAGTCACGACCGATTTTTACGCGCAGGCGGTGCGTATCCAGTGCGTCGTATTTGGTAATGTCGCTGCCTGCGGCCAGTTCGTCGTGCAGAAGGCTGTTCAGAACACCGCCGGAAATGCCGCGCGTGCGCAGGGTTTCAACCAGCGCGTCCACCTTGTTCAGGTGGTTTGCGCCGACGCCGATGTCCTTCATCTGGTTCAGCGGTTTTTTATAGCCGTCTTCGGGTGTACGCACGAGGGCGAGACGCAGCGCTTCCTGCAGCGCCGTATCGTAGGCCGGCATGGTGGATGCCGACGGCAGGTAGGTGTAGCGGGATTTGGCGATGCTCGGGAAATCTTCCGGCTCATCCGCTGCGCTTTCGGCGCCAGCGGCAGTATTTGCATCGGCATCCGGGCGGGGGTTGTAGCCGCGCAGGGCTTCGGCGATGCCGGCTTCCAGCATATCGTCCAGACCGTCGACCACCACTTCGGCTTCCGGTCGTGCTTCCGGTGCCGCTTCTTCCGCGATGTCTTCGACCGGCACGAACTGGATGCCGGTTTTCTCGGCGACGATGCCCATGGTCATCATGTCGCGCAGCGTCAGGCTGGCGGCATGTTCGGCGAGGTAGCCGGTAAAGGATTTCTCGGCGATCAGCGTCTCGGCCGCGGCCTGTTCGGCGGCGGTCGGGTACAGGCGGGTTTCACCGTCGCGGCCGAAGGCTAGCACGCTTGCGGCAAACTGGCCCAGCAGGGGGCCGCGCTGGTCTTCCGGCGCGTGGCCGATGACGCTCAGGGCGCGGGTCAGGTAAACGACGTCGGCTTCGCTTTCCTCGATGCGGCGCAGCTTGTCGACGATGAATTTTTCAGTGGTTGCGCGGTCGAAACGTTTCTTGCCGTCGGCTTCGCCGAACAGGTTGGTCTGCTGGTGCTGGTATTCCAGACCGTCGTGCAGGGCGTCGATGACGTTCTGCTCGTAAACCGCATAGGCTTTGTATTCTTCAAGGATGTTGTCGAAACGCTCATCGGCTTCGAAGAAGCTTTCGATGGCGTCCAGCCCGCGCGCGATGGCGGGGTCGGTCGCGCCTTTTTCCAGCGCGTCGATGGCGGCTGAATGCAGGCCGACCAGAACGTCGAGGGTGGAGCGCGCGTTGTCATCAAAGCCGCCGGCTTCGCCGTTCGGGCGCATCAGGGCTTCATACTGGCCGATGACCATTTTGGTTACGGGCGAGGGTTCGATGCTGCCTGCCTGTGCCGCCAGCGTCAGCACGTCGGCGATGCCGCGCGAATCCAGATGGCGCGACAGTTGTTTGTCGCGGCGCAGGGTTTCGTACATGGCGTTGATGGGGGCTGCGGCGTTCGACAGCGTCCTGAAGACGTTGCCGGCTTCCTGCGGCAGATAAATGTCATCGTTCAGGTAACGGAAGGTGTTCAGCGCGGCGACGCGCTCGGCATAATCCCGCGCTTCCTGTTGCGCGGCGATGTCGGCCAGCCCGGCGCGCACTTCATCTTCAAGTGCGCCGAGGTCGATTTCGTAAGCGGGTTCGCCCGCGGCATCGCGCTGCGCGGCGTCGACCAGCTGGTCGGCGGCGTCCAGCACTTCCGTGTAGGATTGTGCCAGCGCCTGGGTTTCAACCGGTTTCGCGTCTTCAAGGGCGAGGTCTTCGTCGGTCAGGGTGATGAGATTGTCGAAATCGGGTTCTTCTTTTTTGCCTTCGGCCACGGCGGCGCGCAGCTTTTCAAACAACTGGGCCACTTCCTCAGCCACGCCTTCCGACATGATGGGCGTGCCGGTCTCAAGCGGGCTGCGTGAGGGTTCCATGAAACGCGAAAGCGCGTCGCCCACGCTGGCGGGCGAGGCCGGTTCTTCCATGAATGCCCCGAGCTTGGCGGACATTATGGCGATGGCGATGTTGGCATTGTCGCCCAAGGCGCCGTTCACCTCGTTCATTCTGGCGAGGTCGCGTTCCAGCGTACGGTAGCTGTAGGTGGTGTCGCGGCCTTCTTCGATGTTGCCGCGGATGACGCGCATATCGGTGCGAAGCATGAGGAGGTTGGCCCCCTGGCCTTCGACGCGCTGGGTGTACAGGGCGTCGAGTTCGGCGACCAGACCGTCGATTTGGTCCAGTTTGGGCGCGAACAGCTCTTTCGGGTCGATCGTCTTATTCATCACATCCTCTATATTTTCCGGCGCTTATGCGCCTTTTTAATATCTTTGGTCTTAAGCGAAACGCGTATCCGTGACCGTGGCCACGTACTGAATCTCTTCCGGCAGGGGGTCGTTCTCGGTATTGCCCTCGAACGTGGCCATGCCCACGGTATCCTGAAGGCCCAGCAGCGCGAGCGACGTGTCTTCCATGTCGCGGATTTCGCCGTAAACCTTTTCGCCGACACCTATATTGATGCCGTTTTCAACGATATTCAAAAACGCCTCGCCCGCGGGCAAGGCTTCCGGGATGATGAGAACAGGGCGCGCCTGCTCGTCGATGACGATAAATGCCGTATCAAACATTTAAACCCACTTTGGTGCCGTTATCCCTGTCCTCGTCTACTGCGGACAGGTGTATGGCGCTCATCCTAGCGCCTGTATCTTAATATTTTCATAAAATGAACACAAGAAAATATTAAGAATTTGGTAAGGTTTTACGCCTGTTTGCGGGTGGCTTCAAACAGAGATTCCCATTGGCCTAAAATGGCATTTTTATCAAAGGCTTGGGCGTAAGCAGCCTGTCCGGCTTCGGCCAGTGTACGGCGCAGGTTTCCGTCATTCCTGATGGTGTTGAGGGCGTTTTGCAGCGCCGGAACGTCGTCCACCGGGGTTACAAGGGCGTTTACGCCATCCCTTGCGAAGAAGGACGGACCCTGCGACGCCGTGGTCACCAGCGCACGGCCCGCGGCCCATGCCTGCATGAAGGAATTGCCGAACGGTTCATGCCGCGACGCCAGCACGAACGCGTCGCAGGCGGCCAGCAAATCCCACCTGTCTTCGCGCCAGCCGAGGAAGCGCACGCGGGATGCGAGGCCCAGCTCGTTCGCCAGCGCTTCCAGTTTTTCGCGTTCCGGCCCTTCGCCGCCGACCCACAGGTATGCATCGGGCACGCCCGCAAAGGCATGCAGCAGCGTGTCGATGGCCTTGTTGGTATGCAGGCGCGCCAGCGTCAGGAAGACGAAGGCGTCGTTGGGCGTGTCCAGCGCAGCGCGCGGCACGGGGGCGGCGTTGTGCGGCACTTCGGCAAAATTGGGAATGAAGGTGATGGCACGTTGCGGCACGCCTTGCTCTTCCATCCAGCGGCCGATGTCGGGGGCGTTTACGACATAGCCGTCGACGCCCTTGTAGTTTTTCAGCGCGTAATACCCGCCCAGCCGCGCAATCCATTTCGCGCCCGTGTCCCTGGGCAGCTTGCGCGCGGCGCGGTTCATCCAGGTCACGGCAACATCAGGTTTGATGGCGGCCATGTGTTTCTTCAGCGCGCGTTTGGTTTGAAAATCGAAAATGCCGCCGAAAGGCAGTTCCAGCAGCGGCACGCCTGCGTCGCGCATGGCGGCGTTGCGCGGGTGCGGGCGGCAGGCGGCGTATACGTCATACCCGGCCATGCGCTGGGCTGCGCAAAGTTCGACAAAGGCGGTTTCCGCCCCACCTGCCGCAGACCCGGCCATGACGTGAAGAATTTTCATGCCTGCAGTAAAATCACAAAGACCTTGCGTGGCAATGTCTTTCTGTGATGTGCTGTGCATATGAACCGCGCTTTCAACGCCCTCGCCCTTCTTGCCGCCGCCGCTGCGGCCGCGCGAGCCGTTGGGCTATACCGCGCTTAATCTCCCCCCGCATACCCAGATTGTCAGTCGTTACGTGCAGCCCCCGGGCGCCGTCACGGTTATCCAAAATTCAAACGTCACGAGTGTCCATCATGTCCATCAAGCTGTCCCAGCGTTCCGATATTCCCGTTTTCCGTGTCCTCGACATCCTGCGCGCCGTCAATGAACGTGTCGCGGCAGGCGAAGACATCGTCCACCTCGAAGCCGGCCAGCCGTCCGTCGGCGCACCGCAGGGCGCGCTGAATATCGCGGCTGACCTGATGCGCAACAACGCGCTGGGCTATACCGAGGCCACGGGCATGCCTGCCCTCAAAAACCGCATCGCGCAGTATTATGCCGATATTTACGGCGTGACGGTCGCTCCCAAGAACATCATCGTTACGGTGGGCGGTTCGGGCGGGTTGCTGCTGTCCTTTCTCGCCACGCTGAACGAGGGCGATACGGTCGCCATGGCCGCGCCCGCTTATCCGGCCTACCGCAACATCCTGAAAAGCATCGGCTGCGTTCCGGTCGAAATCCAGTCGACGCTGGCGGATAATTACCAGCCCACCATCGCCACGCTTGAGGCGCTACCGGAAAAACCCGCGGGCCTCATCATCGGCAACCCGTCCAATCCCACGGGGACCATCATTTCCAAGGACGACCTCGTGCAGATCACGGCATGGTGCCAGTCGCACGGCGTTCGCCTGTTCGCGGACGAGTTGTATCAGGGCATCACCTACGGCGAGAAATGCGACACGGTCCTGCGCACCAGCCATGAGGCCATCAGCATCAATTCGTTTTCCAAGTATTTCGCCATGACCGGCTGGCGCATCGGCTGGGTGGTGGCGCCCGACGACGTGGCGGACCGCGTTAAGCGCCTGTGTGAAAGCCTGTTCGTGGCCCCGCCGACGCTGGCGCAGCACGTGGCGCTGCACGCGTTTGACCATACCGAGGTGCTGGACAGCTATGTCGCGCGGTACAAACAGAATCTCGACATCATGAACGCCGAACTGCCCAAGGCCGGGTTCACCAAACTCTCACGGGTCGGCGGCGCGTTTTACATGTATGCCGACATCTCCGACCTGACGGATGATTCAGAAGCGTTCTGCCGCGGCCTGCTCGACCAGGCGGGCGTGGCCGTCACGCCGGGCACCGATTTCGATACCCAGCGCGGGCACCAGACCATCCGCATGAGCTTTGCGGGGTCGACCGAGGACATCACCAAGGCGTGCGAACGCATCAACATCTTCATGCGCGGCTGGAACCGCAAAAGCGCATAAAAAAACAAACCCCGCCAAAAGCGGGGTTTGTTTTTAAGGCGATGCCGTTTCGCTTACGCGGTTTCGGACAGGCGCGGCTGTTCCATGGCGACGTCGGTGCGCTTGATGGCCGGGTTGGTGAAGTCGGCGATGTCCACCACTTCAACGGATGCCATGCCGTTCATGAAATTGTCGTTGCCGAAAACAGGCTTGTAGAATTTAGGCGCAACGGACGATGACATTTTAAATCCTTTGATACGTTATGAAGTCGTAATCGATACCGGGTCCGGTATTGGAGACGCGGGCTGTTTCCGTCCATTCCTTTTCGGGAAGTTCAGGAAATACCGCGTCACCAGTATAAACCTTATGCAATAGGGTCAAGTAAACCCGTGTTGCAAATGGTAACGCAGCTTCATACACCTGTGCGCCGCCAATTACCATAATTTCTTTTTCGTTTATGGTTTCGGCTGTTTTCAGCGCTTCTTCGAGGGATGGTACTACGCTCACGCCCTCCGCCGTCCAGTTTTGCTGGCGGGTTATGACTATGTTCGTCCGGTTGGGGAGGGGGCGGCCGATGGAGTCATAGGTCTTGCGGCCCATGATAATGGGCTTGCCCGTGGTCAGCGCCTTGAAGTGTTTCAGGTCTTCCGGCAGATGCCACAGCAGCTTGTTGTCGCCGCCGATGACGCGGTTCTCCGCCATGGCGACGATGAGGGATATTTCAGGCATGGCTTATATGGCCACCGGCGCTTTGATGTGCGGGTGCGCTTCGTAGCCGACCAGTTCGAAATCCTCGAACTTGAAGTCGAACAAATTGGTGACGTGCGGGTTCAGGTGCATTTCCGGCAGCGGTTTGGGATCGCGGGCCAGTTGTTCGCGCGCCTGTTCGATGTGGTTGGTATACAAATGCGCATCGCCGAAGGTGTGCACGAATTCGCCCGGCTTCAGGCCGCAGACCTGCGCCACCATCAGCGTCAGCAGCGCGTAGGACGCGATGTTGAACGGCACGCCGAGGAAGATGTCGGCGCTGCGCTGGTAAAGCTGGCAGGAGAGTTTGCCGTCCGCCACGTAGAACTGGAACAGGCAGTGGCAGGGGGGCAGGGCCATCTGCTCGATCAGCGCCGGGTTCCAGGCCGAGACGATGAGGCGGCGGGAATCCGGGTTCTTTTTAATCATGTTCACGAGGTTCGTGATCTGGTCGATGGCGCCGCCGTCCGGCGTGGGCCATGACCGCCACTGGTAGCCGTAGACGGGGCCGAGATTGCCCTGTTCGTCCGCCCATTCGTCCCAGATGCGGACGCCGTTGTCCTTGAGGTATTTGATGTTGGTGTCGCCGGCGAGGAACCACAGCAATTCATGCACGATGGATTTGAGGTGCAGCTTCTTGGTGGTGACCATGGGGAAGCCTTCCGACAAATCGAAGCGCATCTGGTAACCGAAAACGGAGAGCGTGCCGGTGCCTGTGCGGTCTTCCTTCTTCGTGCCTTTTTCCAGCACGTGGCGCATCAGGTCGAGATATTGTTTCATGGCGGCGTCTCCTCACGATTCTGTCAGAGCGATTATAGAACTGTCGGGCGGGGTGCAGGCTAAAAAATGGTCCCCATCCACATAAGTCACTGGTTGGCCAAAACCGCGCCAAAACTTGACATAATCTCAAAAAACATGGTTTATGAGGGGATGAACATGTCCGCCGGCCCGTTTAACGATGCCACCAACCCCGTCGAACCCCTGCCGTCCGAGGGCGCCGGGCGCCTCATTCTGTGCGATTGCAACGGCACGCTGTTCGACGCCCGGCACCGCAAGGGGCTGAACATGGAAGTGTTCGATTTCCTGTTCGCGGCCGAGCAGCGCGGTTACAACGTCATCATCCATTCCGGCAACGCGCACGACAATATCACCGGCTACATGGCCATCTGGCGCCGCCGGCATGAACGGTTCAACACCTTCATCCGCGAGCGCGTCGAAAAGGCCCCGGCCGAGCCTGAGATTTTGTATAAAGACGAAACCCACGACATGCCGAAACCGTTCCTGACCATCGATGACGAGCATGGCAGCGGCTACACCTCCCGCGCGCAGCACCAATGGGAACCGAACGACCCGCGCATGCACGCCACCATGGCGGCATGGGGCGAAGAACCGAAATCCGCGGCCTATCCCGAACCGGGCAGCAACAACCCGCCCAAGGCCCTGAAGGCACCGTAAGGGGGTCGCATGACCGATAAATCCGCCAAAACGCCGTTCGAGGCGGCGCGCAAAGGCCCTCCGGGCCTGCTGGAGTATGACGGCGCGGGCAAAACCATCACCATCGACAGCGGCGTTTTCGCTTATGCCACCAATGATGTCTTCCTCGATTTCCTGTCGATGGCGGAGTTGCAGGGGTACCGCGTCGTGGTGCAATCAAAGTCGCCGTCTACGGACCTCACGGGTTTCCTTGATAAGCGCATGCAGGACAGCGCGCGCCTCAAGACGTTCTTCGAAAACCGTAAAACCTCCCGCCCCGTGCTGCTGGCCGGGTCGCCTGAAGTGAACCGCACGCAGGCACCTTACCTGCATATCACCAACGGGCATGCGCAGGGCGTCAATGTATGGAATCCGACCGATAAACGCATTGAACTGAGCGTTGAACAATGGGCCAGCGGGCAATTGCCCCCGGGCGAACATACGGAAGCGGTGAAGGCGTTTTATGCCCGCGCACTCGACCGCCTGAAACCGCACCGCCGCGATGCGCTGGCCCTGCACAGCAAGCTGGCCGAGGAAATGACCAAGGCGGGTATGGACTTCAACGCCTTCAAGAAGGGCATCGAGGAGAGCCGCTTCGGCGGCCGCCCGCCCAGACTTAAAAAAGACGGTCCCGGCGGCAATAAGCCGTAACCGGCCTGTTCCGGCCCGGCCCCTTGTAAATCCAAGCCTTTTCACGTATATTATAGATGTCGGTCGCAAGACCGAAGATGACACTGAACGCGGATGCGGAATAGGCCTAATGGACCCGGGGGCAGAGCCCGGCGGCTCCACCATAAGGGCTTTGAGCGGCGGAAGGTTTTGGTAAGCAAAACCGACCAAACCAAAGAGCTTTTAAGTGGGGCCGATTTAGGATCGACATGGGTAATAAAGGTGTTTTGCGGTGTCAGGAATGGTGTCCGCCTTTAAACGGGCCATACAAGTAGTTGCCAACGACAACTATGCTCCGGTCGCTCTCGCCGCTTAATGCGGTGCGAGTTACCACTCAGTAGAATCCCTTCTCGTTCTTAGCAGACGTTAAGGTGGGGTGCGGGCCGACCTAGCAACAGAACCGGCCCATTTTTCATGCCTGCCTGGTGGGCAGTGGCCTGAATATCCCTTCACCCGACGTCCACATTTTTCATACAAACTTCAAACGCTTCCAGACTCTTGCGCACAGGGGTGTCCACATGAGGGTGTAGACGCGAGTCCGATTTATGATAACCTTTTAACGAATACCTCGCGTGATTCGCGCGGGCGTCTCACATCTGGTCGGCTCTGACGTAATCTTATGTCCAATACTGCCTCACACCGCGTGCTCGTCGTTGAAGACAACGACTTCGTGCGCATGCAAATCGTCCGTTTTCTCACCGATGCAGGGCATCAGTGCGTCGAGGCTTCGACGGCGGACCAGGGCATCGAACAGATGACCGAGGCGGTCGAGGTCGTCATCGTCGACGTGCGCATGGAACCGGCTGACGGGTTCGAGTTCATCTCGGCCCTGCGCGCCCGCAATTTCCAGCAGCCCGTCATTCTCGTCACCGGCGATCAGAACCCCGATATTCTCGAAAAATCCTCGCGCTTCAAGGTCGCGACGATTTTGATGAAGCCGGTCCAGAAGGACCGCCTTCTGGCCATGGTTTCCCGCGCCATCCAGATGAGGCAGCGATTGTCCTAAGCATGACGCAGCGCACAGGCACCCCGAACACGATGAAATATGTCCGCGCCACGCTGCTCGTGGCCGCGGCTTCGTGCGGGCTTGTGCTTGCGTCCTGCGCGCCCATGTCCGCGCCGGACCCGCGCGGCGTCTCCATTCCCGCCCCGACCCCGCCGGAAGAACGCCGGCGCGCGCTGAACGAAGCGCCGGACGGCGTGATGATCGTGCCGCTGGGCAAGGACGTGCTGGTCCCGGCGATGGACGAGGGCGACCCCTTGCCGATTAAAGAAGTCGGTCCCTTTGAGTTGCGTTCCGAAAACCTCGCCGGCGCCCTGCAGCTCATCATGGCTGATTACGACATTCCGCTGGCGTTCGAGTCCGACAAGGGCATGAAGACCGGGGTTACGGTTTCCAACCTGAAAGGCCCGCTCGACAAGGTTGTCGACAAAGTCTGCTCGCTCGCCGACATGTACTGCCTTTATGACGACGGCGTGCTGACGGTGAAGGAAAACCAGACGTTCACCGTCTCGCTGCCGCCGCTGCCGGCGGACACGACTTACGATTCCATCGTCTCCGGCCTCAAGGCCTTCACGGGCGCCGACGGCACGGTCGATACCACGACCCGCACCATGATTTACACCGCGACCGAGCGGACGGCCAAGAAAGCCAGCCAGTATTTCGAGCGCCTGCGCAAATCCACCGCGATGATCGTTTATGAGACTTACATCTGGGAAGTCGGTCTCGACGGCGGCAATTCCGCCGGTATCCGCTGGAGCCAGCTGGGTGAAAAGCTCGGCGCGTACAATCTCGGCTTCTCGCTCGACCAGAACACCACGCTGTCGGACCTCGGCACGCCGATCTCTATTGGTCTGCCGACCAAAGGGGCGCTTAACCTTGCCACCGGCGACGTGCTGCGCTTCATTTCCACGCAAGGGTCGGTCAAAACCATTTCGCAGCCGCAACTGACCGTGCTGTCGGGTTCGGAAGCCGAACTGCGCGTGGCTGAAACCGAAGCTTACGTCGAAAGCCTGACGCGCACGCAAAACACCACCAACGACACCGAAACGGTTTCCACCACCACCGGGCAGGTCGATACTGGCTTTACGCTGAAAATCGGTTCCTCGTGGGATAACGGCACGGTCTACGGCAATATCGACATCGACCTGCAGCAATTGCTCGAATTTCAGGACTTCCCGGCGGGCAACGATTCCACGCTGCGCCTGCCCAAAACGGCGGAGCGCCAGTTGAAAACGCAGGTGCGCGTGCGCCCGGGCGACTCGGTGCTCATCGCCGGTCTCGTGCGCGAACGCCAGCAATACGATAAATCCGGCCTGGGCGCGACCCGGCCCATCCTGCCGTTCTCGCGCACCGGCACCACGTCGAACACCGAACTGGTGTTCCTCTTACGTCCGCGCGTCATCGTCTACCAGCCGCTGGAAGAGATTGAAAAGAACGCGAAGGAACGCGCCATCCTCGCGCTCGGCAACGCCGACCTTCCGAACGCCGTGGCCTATGGCAGCCCCGAGGGCGTGCCCAGCAAAATACTGGAGCGCGAAATCGTGGTGCCGAAACCGTACAATCCCGACGGCAATTCCGATACCGAACTCAAAGCCGACAAGCTTGACCCGTCTGGCCCGTCCGCGCCGGTGACGCCGGTGACCGCGCCTGTTTCGCCGCCGCCCAGCGTGGTGCGCAAGGTGCCGGTGCCCGCCGCCGCCACGGCAACCGCGACCGACCTGCCCATGGGTACGTTGCCCAGCAACCTGCTTGACCCGTCACTCGGGGGTGGCCAATGAATTTCCGGTTCTTCCGCCGCCCGCTTCTGACCCTGTCCGTGCTGGCATTGCTGGCGGGGCCTGTTTTGATTTTGCCGACAGCGTCCGCGGTCGCGCAAAACGCGTTCAACGACCCGGGGTCCGAGTTGCTGGGGCCTAACGGCACCGCGCCCGGCGGCCTCATCGCGGTCGAACCGAAAATGGAAGCGGGCACCATCGACCCCGGTACCAACACCTCCATGGTGGTGCAGTTCCGCAACGAAAGCGGGCAGGAAGTCGAATTCCGCGACGTGAAGCTGTTCCCGTCCTCCAATGTCACGGCGCAATTGTTCTCCGACCAGTGTTCGGCTGAACCGCTGGCCTCGGGCGCGCAGTGCGCCGTGGTCATGCAGGTGAAGGGGCTTCAGCCGGGCACGTTCCGCGTCGAGGTTCTGGCCCGCCACACCGGCCGTTCCCGTCTCGTGACCGCCACCGTCAACGGCACGGTCGAGGAAACGGAAGAAAACGTCATCAAGGCATCGGACGTGGAAATCACGCCCAACGAAATCGATTTCGGCCGTCTTGAAGCCGCGCGTCCCATCATCCGTTCGGTCACGCTGCGCAACATCACGTCCGATGAAATCGCCATCAACGATTTGTTCATCGACGCGCCGGAAGCCTCCGGCTTCTCACTGAAGACGGATTGCAAACGTCTGTCCGCGGGCGCGTCGTGCATCGCCTCCATCGTCTGGTCGCCGGTCACCAAGGGGCCGACCAGCGGCGCGCTGGTGGTGCAGCACACGGGCGCTACGGGCGTCGTGTCCGCCAACATCAAGGGCGAATTCGTGCCGCTGCAGACCGAGGCTGCGCGCGACTTCCCCGAACCCGTCCCGGGCAAGGGCCTGCTGGTCGCCAGCGAAGAACAGGTCGATTTCGGCGAGAACGTGCAATCCCAGTCCTCCATCGCGGTCAGCCTCGTCAATATCGGCGACGCGGCGCTGACGCTGTCCAAAATCGAACTCTCGGGGTCCGAACAGGGGCTTAAGGTCCTGCGCGACGGCTGCGTCGAAAACCTCGTCCTGCAACCGACGGAAGCCTGCCCGCTGACCATTTCGTGGCTGCCCACCAAAAGCGGCGCGGTCATCGACGACGTCAAAATTTCCCACAGCGGCGCGCGCGGCGTGATGGTGCTGCCCATCCGCGGCACATCGGTCGCCACGGTCAACGTCGATACCAAACCCGTGGTCACCGTGGTCGAAACCATCCAGACGCCGCAGGGCCCGAAAGAAACCGTAGTCAAGCAACCGGCCATCGACAATTCCCCGCCGGTGCTGGACGGGTATGCCGTAACCTCCCTGTCGCAGCGCAACGCCATTATTTCCGGCCCCGGCGGTTCGCGCATGGTGCGCGACGGTCAGACCATCCGTCTCGCCGCGCGTGAATGGGTTGTCACCGTCGGTCCCGACGGCGTGTCCATGACCAGCGGCAACAACCGTGTGCTGCTCGTGTTCGACCGTTCGCTGGCCGCCTCCGTTTCCGGCGGCACCGGCTCTGGCTCGGGTTCAGGCGCGGGCAGGGGTTCCTCCGGCAATGACGGGCCTTATATCGTTCCCGGAAGCACGGCTGCGCCCGGCCCCGGCGTCGTAGGGTCTTCGGGCGGGTCGTCGTCCTCTTCCAGCGGGAACTAAGCGATGAGCGAAGCCGAGAGCAAAGGCCCGGAAAAAACCATCCGCCAGCGCCGTACGGGCGAGGGGCGCGAACGTTACCTCGACATGGTGACGCGCGAGCGTTCCATGCTCATGCAGCAGGGCATCAGCAAATCAACCGAACAACTGCTCGATCAGGCCGGCGCGCTGAACCAGACGCAGGACGAGGCGCAGGCCCGCGCCAAGGATACGGCGGTCGGCGACGCCCTGCGCTCCATCCTGCCGGTGCAGGCTTGGCTGCCTTTGTCCATCCACCTCATCGGCCTTGAGCGCGGTATTCTGAAAGTCGCGCCGCTGCATGAGCTGACGCAGCGCCAGCAGGACTCGCTCATTTCCGTCGTGCGCCGCACGGGTTTCCGCGTCGATTCCATCGAAATGGAAATCTGGGACCGCGCCGAGCTTATCGAGACGCTGCGCACGGTGCACGACCTGTCCGCCGACCGCTGCGAAAAGACGCTGGCCGAATGGCTGTCCGACATCGACAACGGCCTGATGCTCAACCAGTTCCTGCGCGACATGATGGCGGAATCGCTCCAGATGCGCGCATCGGATATTCACCTGGTGCAGGACAACAACCCGGACTCGCCCAACTGGATCAAGTACCGCATCGACGGCGATTTGATGCCGATGCACCTGTTGCCGGCGGACGCCATGGCGCGTCTGACCACGCTGCTTAAGCGCGACGCGGGTTTGAACTTCGGTGACCGCACCACGCCTAAAGACGGCCGTTTCGGCTTCGTGTGGCAGGCCCGCCAGATCGACGTTCGTGTGGCCGCGGGCCCGCAAGGTCAGGACGGCGAGAAACTGACGCTTCGTCTGCTCGACCGCGCGGCGCTGAAAGGCTTTGACGAATTGTTCCGTCGCCACGAGGAAGTGGCTGGGTATCTCGAAAAGCTGCTTTCGCCTGAAATCAAGGGCGGCGGCGGTCTCATCCTGCTGTCCGGTCCTACGGGTTCGGGCAAGACCACCACGCTTTACGCCTGCGTGCAGCAAATCGACCGCCGCCGCCGCCACGTGCTGACCATCGAAGACCCTATCGAATACGAATTGCGCTACGCCACCCAGTGGCAGGTGCGCCCCGGCATGAAGGGGGGCGAATTCGCCGACCTCATCCGCGCGTCGATGCGTCACGACCCCGACTACATCATCATCGGGGAGATGCGTGACGGCGAGACGGTGGAAACCGCTTTGCGCGCGACCGAGTCCGGCCACACCGTCATTTCCACCATCCACGCCGACACGGCGCTGCAGACGTTCGAGCGCCTGCGCTCCCTCATGCCGCATGAGCGTGAACGCGCCTCCACCTACACGCTGGCCCAGCAGGTCAAGGCGGTCATGAACCAGCGTCTCGTCAAAACCCTGTGTCAGGGCTGCGCCCACAAAACGCGGGCGGACGAGATTTTGACCGAGGTCGAACTGGCCAAGCTCGGCATCGCGGGTAATACGGGCGTCGCCAAGCACAACCAGGCGGGGTGCGATTTGTGCAACCGCACCGGCATCCTTGGCCGTACGCTGCTGCTGGACGCGCTGCTGATTACGGCGCCGGTGTCCGAACGGAACGGCGTTTACAAAGCATTAAGACAAAACGTGAATGATGTGCTTGGGGAACCCGGTGTGATTTTCCGCTCCCGCCGCGACGGCGTGGTGGAACTGATGACCAACGGTTTGATCGATCCGCGCGCGGGCATTCTTTACATCGACGAATAGCGCCGACGCCGGATCTTAGGGAAGATTTATGCAGCAATGGCTGGCTGAAATCGCGTACGAAACCCGTTCCGGCACCAAGCGTGTTACGGAAGCCTTCTACCTGCCCACCGTGGCCGACGTGCGCCGCGAAATCACCAAGAAGGGCGCGTTCGTCCTGTCCATCCGCCCGTACCAGCGTTCGCCGATGGAACGGCTGCTGGCGCGTTCAAGCTGGTGGCAGGTGCAGTTGCTGCGCGGCATCCAGTTCCGGTCCAACACGGCAAGCCCCGGTATCGCCCTCTGGAAGATGATTTCCGCCGAAACCAACCCGCGCCGCCAGAACATTCTGGCCCCGGCGCGCGAGGCGCTTTCACAGGGCCTCGGCGTCATGGACGCGCTGAAGTCCCTCAACATTTTCGAACACAACACGCTGGCCATTCTGGCGGCCTCGGAAAAAGCCAACCGTTTGTCGGAAGGCATTCCCTACGCCATTGAATCCATCACGCAGAAACGCCGCAACTCGGCGAAAATCAAGGGCACCATGGCGTGGCTCGGCTTCGACGTGTTCTCGATTTTGCAAGGCATGTTCTGGGGCAAGGACATGGTGCTGGGCTACTTCCACAGCCACGCGCCGAAGGACCCCGCCAAGCTTGAAGAATTCAACCGCGTCGTCGGCAACCTCGAACTGACATGGGACGCGCTTATCGGCATCGCCATCGCCATGGCCGGTTTCATGATCTGGTGCCTGCTGTCGTTCTGGTACAACCGCGGCAAGAACGACTTTCCGACCGCGCGCATCGTGCGCAAAATCCCGCTTATCGGCGCTTACATGCGCGACCTCGGCTTCGCCGATTCCATGTCGGCTGCGGCGCGCATGCTGCGCGGGCTCGTGCCCATCGGCGATACGCTCAAGCAGGCGTCGCAGGCGACCTCCATGCCGGACGTCACCCGCTACTGGCTCACCTGCTTCGATGAACTGCAACGCGGGGTCAGCATGGGTATCGCGCTCGACCGCGAACCGCTGACCCGGGCGGAGCGTCTTGAACTCGCCAGCTTGTCCGACCTTTCCCAAGTGGCTACAATCATGGAGTCCATCGCGGAAATGCGTACGGGCGCTGCCAAGACCAAGCACTCGCTTATCGTCTGGCTCGCGTTCGGCGGGACCGCGCTTTACCTTCTGCTGGCATTCGGTTCGGCCATTTTCGCGCTGACCGTTATGAACATGTCGATGGACAACATGGTCGGCGACCTGATGGGGACCTGATGACCGATACCGTTGCCGCGCCTGATGCCGGTCTGGCCGAAAAGGCCCAGAAACCGAACCTGCCCACGATGCTCGACAAAATGTCGGGCGACGCGGGCCGCGTACCCCTCAATCTTTTGCCCGTCCTGCCGCATGAACTGGTGGGCGGGTCCGTGCCTTACGTCGCCGGGCTTGAGGAAAGCACGGTCTGGAACGCAGCCGTGCAGGCCTGCGGCACGGAACGTGTGCATTACGTCTACACGGTGGAAGACGGGCGCTGCTGGTATCTGGCCGTGCCGTCCGCCTCGCTCGCTTCCGCGCCGGATAGCTGGTGCCCGCTGGCTTCGGCGCTGCCGGGCAATTCGGAATACTGGGACAAGGAAACCGTCTACCTGTACGAACAGGAAGGTCAGGCCGGCGCCCTGCGCTGGGACCCTGAGACCATGCGCATGCAGTTATTCCTCGGCCCCTCGCGCACAATCCTGCCGCGCGTCCAGTCCATGGACGCCAATTTCGTGACCATCAACCCGCTGATGGCGCAGCTCGTGCCGTGGCGCAACAAAGATTTACGCACCGACCAGCTTGCCCGCGCCGCGGGGCGTATGTTGCTGTATACCGGCCTCGGCGTGACGCTGGTGGCCATGGTCTTGATGATCGTCGCCTACCTGACCGCCGCCGTGTTGCAGCCGCAGCTCGACAGCGCCAAGGCCGAAACCGATACGGCCACCAACAACCTGATGGTCCAGGCCTCCACGGCACTGGAATCCGATGTTTTCCGGCATTTCAACCGTATTCAGGAGCTTCTGGACGCGCTGTACAGCGTCAAGGGCACGCTGGTGCGGTATGAGGTGAAACCCGGCGGCGTGCTGGAGTGGGAGGCGCTGGTGCCCCCCGCCTATACCTCCGGCTCCAACGACGCCCTGCGCGGCTCCACCCCCATCGGCGGGGTCGAAAAAGACGGACGGGTCCGCATTCGCGGCACGCAGTGAGCAGCCGCGGCAAGCAATAACCCGGTTTTAAGCTTCACAAGGTTATGATTTTAAGGGACAATATGGGCAGCACTACCGCCCGGTGGAGACGTATCCTCACGTGAAATTCGATAAAGTAACCCTGCAGCGCTTTCTGTCGCCCAATGCGTACAAGGACCTCGACGTGTTCCTGGAGCAGATGCCCATGCGCGCGGGCAACGGCATCATCATCGCGGGCGTGGTTGCGTGGATAGCGGCGGGCGCCTGCGTGCTTTACCTGTCGATGCAGGCCAACAACATCATGCATCTGCGCGCGGACATCCTGAAGGCCGAAAGCCTGAAGCCGACGGTGCCGGTCATCACCAAGGTGCCGGCGGATGCCGCCGAGATTGCCGATTTCGCCAAGCGTCTGGGTGAGCTTTACCCCCAGATTACCGTGCGCGGCGTGGGCAACCGTATCGAAATACAGGGTCAGGCCACCGACAAGTATGGCGCTTTCCGCGAGGCGGTGGGCCATACGTTCAATGGCGGCAAGGGCTGGCGCCTGACGGTCGAGGCGCTTTGCGTCGGCCGGGAATGCAAGGCAAACACGGGATTAAACGGCGCCTTTAGTATTAACCGTTTGCGGGTAGACAAACCTGCCGGGTAGGCGCTTAAATGTCGGGAACGAATGAAACAAGGGCATACGCACTGAACTTTATGGAGCTGAATACGATGAAAACAATGAATTCCCGGCAGCAGAAAGGGAACGTGCTGTTCCTTATTCTGATCGCGGTGGCCCTGTTCGCCGCGCTGTCCTACGCGGTGACCCAATCCTCCCGTTCCGGCGGCGACGTTTCGAAAGAAACCAACGTCATCAACACGGCTTCGCTGACCCAGTACCCGAACTCGGTTCGTACCTCGGTCCTGCGCCTCATCATCGGCGGCATCGACCCGTCCGACATCTATTTCAACAAGCCCGACGAATTCGAAGGCGGCGGCTATACCTATCTGAAAGACTCCTCTAATAATATTGACCGTACCCCCCGCGCGGTGTTCCACCCGCAAGGCGGCGGTGCTTCGTACCAGCAGGTTCCCGCCAACCTGACCGCCGGGGGCCAAGCGCTCGATTGGTCGTTCAACATGGACTTTGAGATTCCATTGCTCGGTCTGAGCCAAACCAGTTCCGGTGCCGGTAACGAACTCATCGCCTTCGCCCCCGGCGTGACGGAGGGCATCTGCGCCCGCGTCAACCGCGAGCTGCATAGCGACGAGGAAATCCCGGTCACTGCATCCTTGCTGACCATTAATAATAATCGCACCGCTACGACCACTGCGCCGACCAATCCTTCATCGGATACTGTCTTGACCGCTATGATTGACGGCAAGAACTGGTTCTCTAACAAAGCCTTCGGCTGCTTCCAGAACGGCAGTAATACCGGTCCTTACGTGTTCTTCTACGTGATGGCCGAACGCTAACTTTATTTGCCTTTATGGTTTTCAGGACAGGCCCTATCATGGGCCTGTCTTTTTTCATGGGGGTTCAAAATGGTCATCAATCGTCATGCTGCACGCGGCAGTGCGCTCATCTACATCCTGATCGCCATCGCCCTCATCGCGGCCTTGACCGCCATGTTCATGCAGCCCGCGGGCCAGCAGACCCAGTCGCAGAACAGCTTCAAGCTGGCCGCCGAACTGAACGGGCAGGTGCAGCTTATCCGCTCCGCCATCCAGGACTGCATCCTGCAATACCCGGAAGGCGACAACACCATCACCGAAGCCGGCTACCAGCGCGTCTACCCGCTGGACCCGGATTCCTCGCACCTTGCCTCCGGCTATGCCGCGTCCGACAAGCTGGCGGCCAATATGCGCTGCCCCGGCAATAACCCGGGCGGCACCAACAAGGCACAGCACGCGCTTATCTTCGGCGGCGATACTGGGCGCTTCATGCCCGCGGTGCCCGCGCTGTTCAGCCCGTGGGAATATCACAACGGCACGAACATGACGGTCAGCGGCCAGACCGTGTCCGGCGTGTTCTTCCAGATCGGCACCGCCGCGTCAGACGCCTATCTCGGTGAAGCCATGCAGAAGGTGGACGAACAGTTCACCCAGTGCGAGGCGGACTACATCGTCGGCGACGGGTCCAACGGCTGCGCCAGCAATTCCAAGTGCCTTCGGGTGTGGATCAAACGCGTTGCGCCGATCTGTCCGTAAACCGGGAATGCTTTAAAAAGCTCTTTTAAATCAGAAGGTTCTGCCGTGCGTGGTTAGATATCCACACGTGTTTCGGCCTGTTTAACGATTTTTTATGTATTTATGCCCTTCCGCGCGCCTAGGCTTGGCCCTACGTCACTCCTGTGCACTCTTGGGGAGGCACCTATGGCTATCAACGCATCAAACGTTACGTCCGTGTCGCCGTCGCTTGCCGCGGCACTCTACGGTAAAAACGTCCAGAATACCTCTTCCGTCGCCGCGGTAGCACCGCAGGCTGGCGCCACGGCAGTGAACACCATTGCCGCCACCACCGTGGTCAGCGAAACATCGAGCACCAGCATGAGCGGGCAGGTCACCACCGTCACCACCTATGCCGATGGTTCGTCGAAGACCACATTGTCCGAAGGCGACAGCGTTATCTTCTCGACCAACAAAGAAGCCGCCTGATTTTCTTTTAACTGAAGTCTTTTAAGCCGCGTGCGCTTTCATAAGCTGGGCGGCTTCGTCTTCCACGCGCGCGAATTCAAGCTCAATGGCGGGCACCAGCGGGGCGCTTTTCACAAGGTCCTTGGCGTCGTCCTGCAATGTCGCGGCAAGGTCGCCCAGAATGGTGCAGCAGGCCGAGCGCGCAGCGCCTTTGAGGGAGTGTGCGGCTTCCTCCAGGTCGTGCGCGTCGCCGCCGTCAAGCGCCGTGCGGATACGGCCAATCAGCGGCTTCGTCATTTCGCAGAACATGCCGACCATTTCGATGGTGCCGGCGTCCACCGCGCCCATCTGCGCCGCCATGGCTTCAAGGTCGATGGCGGGTTTCAGTTCGGCTTCCGCTGCGGCGGCGGCAGGGGGGGCGGCAGGGGCCGTTTCAGCCTGTTTCTTCCCTGTTTCGGCGACGGCCGCGATGTTCTGGTTTTCCGTCATCAGGCCCCAGCGCACCAGCAAATGCCGCAACTGGCCCAGTGAGACGGGTTTTAGCAGGCATTCGTCGAAGCCTTCCTTCAGGTAGGTCTGGCGCTGCGCCATCTGCACGTCGGCGGTCAGCACGATGACGGGCAGGCGGGGGCGGGCGGGGTCCGCCTCTTCCTGTCCGCGAATTTCGCGCACCACCATGTAGCCGTCCATCTCAGGCATATGCAGGTCGGTGAAGAGAATGCCGTAATTGCCGGTTTTCAGCATCTCCATCGCTTCAACACCGTTCTTGGCGAAATCAACCTCGACGCCGCCAAGCGATTCCAACTGGCGTTGCAGGATGTTGCGCACGATGTCGGTGTCTTCCGCAATCAGCAGGCGGCGCGAACCTGTCAGCATCTCCGCGCCTTTCTTGGCGTTGTCCTTGACCGCTTCGCCAAGGCCGAGGCGGCTTGCGGGCTTGGATAGGTAGGTCGCGCCCAGCGTTCTGATTTGGTGCTGCAATCCGTAATCGTCGTGCACCGTGTACATGACAAGGCCGGTGGACGGGCGCAAATCGTTGATTTCGCGCATCAGCTCCAGCCCCTCGCCATCCGGCAGGCCGTGGTCGATGACCGCCACGTCGAAGGGGCGGCGTTTGATGAGGTCGAGGCCTTCCTGATAAAACGAGCACGCCTCCACATCCGCCCCCATGGATTTGAGGGAGGAGACGATTTCCTTGCGCCCCTGCGGGTGGTCTTCCACCACCAGCACGGCGATGCCGTCCAGCTTGGGCAGGTTGACGCTGTTGTCGGACGTGGTGATGGCGACGGTCGGCACTTCGAACCAGAAGGTGGAGCCTTTGCCCACTTCCGAGAACACGCCGATTTCGCCGCCCATCAGCGTCACGAGTTTCTTGCAGATGGAAAGGCCCAGCCCCGTGCCGCCGAATTTGCGGGTGGTGGTGTTGTCGGCCTGCGTGAAGCTCTGGAACAGGCGGTCGCAGGTTTCCTGCGTCATGCCCATGCCGGTATCCACCACCTCGAAGCGGATGACGATGCCGTCATCCGTGTCCGGCTTCACGAATTTCGCCTGCGTCGATACGCGCAGCGTGACCGAGCCTTCCTTGGTGAATTTGAGCGAGTTGCTCATGAAGTTGATAAGAATCTGGCGCAGGCGTTTCGGGTCGCCCTTGATGACGAAGGGCACGCCCTGTTCGATGTCGTCCAGAAGCGCCACGCCGCGGCCATGGCGCTTGACCGACAGCGCCTCCACCGTGCCGCGCGCCAGCATGCGCAACGGCACCTCGAACTGGTCCAGCTCCATCTTGTCGGCGTCGAGTTTCGCCAGGTCCAGCACGTCGTCGAGGATTTCAAGAAGGCCGGAGGCGGAGGCCTTGGCCGTGTTGATCATCTCCTCCATGCCCTGCGAGAGTTTTTCCTGACCGATGAGTTCAAGGAAGCCGAACACCGCCTGCATGGGGGTCCGGATTTCGTGGCTCATGGTCGCCAGCAGGTTGGATTTCATTTCCGCCGCGGCTTCGGACGCGCGGATGGCGTCGCGCAGTTTTTCTTCCGAAAGTTTCGTGGTGGTGGTGTCGACGAACCAAAGGGCATAGCTGGGCACGCCCTTGTAGGTCAGCAATTCGCCCTTCACGCGCATCCAGCGGTCCTGGTTGATTTCGGACAGGCGGACGGCGATTTCGTGTTCGAAAGACCGGGGGTGGTTGTACAGCACCATTTCCAGTTCCGGCCCGAAGAATTCGGCCAGCAACTGGTTTTTGACGATGCCGCGGAAACCGATGAGGGGGCCGAACGCGGGGTTCGCGTAGGTGATGGAATAATCCCGCCCGTTGACGAGGCAGAACCCGAACGGCGCCGTATCGATGATGGACAGAAAGTCCGTCTGTTGGCCCTGCATCATGATGTGACCTCAACTTTGACCCGCGCCAGTTTATCTGAATCGTTGGCGTTCGTATCCACGAGGGTAATTTCAAAATATGAAAATTTATTAAATTCAGGACGTTATGGACGTTCGCGGCCCGGCATGGTCTTATGTCGTCTCAAGATGAAAACGAGTGAGAAAACGATGGGTTACAAGGTTGCTGTTGTGGGCGCCACGGGCGCGGTGGGTCATGAAATGCTGGCGACGCTGGCGGGGCGCAATTTCCCGGCTGATACCGTCATTCCGCTGGCTTCGCGCCAGTCGGCGGGGCGTGACGTGTCCTACGGTGACAACGACGTGCTGAAAGTTCAGGCGCTCGACGGGTTCGACTTCAAGGGCGTGGATATCGTGCTGTCCTCCGCCGGGGCCAAGGTTTCGGCGGAATTCGCGCCCATCGCCGCCAAGGCGGGGGCAGTCGTCATCGACAATACCTCGCATTACCGCATGGACCCGGACGTGCCGCTGGTGGTGCCGGAAGTGAACCCGGAGGCCATCGCTGATTACAAAAAGAAGGGCATCATCGCCAACCCCAACTGCTCCACCATCCAGATGGTGGTTGCCTTGAAGCCGCTGCACGACATCGCCCGCATCAAGCGCGTGGTGGTTGCGACCTACCAGTCCGTCTCCGGCGCGGGGAAAGACGGCATGGACGAATTGTTCGAACAGTCGCGCAAATTTTTCGTGACCGACGGCATCAAGCCGCAAATCTTCCAGAAGCAAATCGCCTTCAACGTCATCCCGCAGATCGACGTGTTCATGGATGACGGTTCGACCAAGGAAGAGTGGAAAATGATGGTCGAGACGAAAAAAATCATGGGCCCGGACATCAAGGTTTCCGCGACCTGCGTTCGGGTGCCGGTGTTCATCGGCCATTCCGAGGCGGTGAACGTCGAGTTCGAATCCGAGATGACGCCGAAGATGGCGCGCGCCGCGTGGAAAAAATCCAAGGGCATCTCCGTCATCGAGCGCGAGAGCGAGATGGAATACATCACCCCCGCCGAAATCGCGGGCGAGGATGACGTGTTCCTGAGCCGCATCCGCGAGGACATCACGGTCGAAAACGGCCTGTCGTTCTGGTGCGTTTCGGACAACGTGCGCAAGGGCGCCGCGCTCAACGCGGTGCAGATCGCCGAGATTCTCGCGCAGAAATATCTTTAACCGCGCATCGTCTTTTTAACCTTCGCTTAACGTCTTTCCGGCAGTTGGCCGAAAGGCAATCGACGCTTGGGTTTTTTGTTGATTCTTCAGAAAAAACAAACAATGCTTGCACCGGATGCGGCAGTTTGTCTAAGGTCGGCCTCGAAAAAACTGGCGTAGGATGATTCGCATGAAAGCGGCCTTTCCTCTTCCCGACACTGTCCTGACTTCCATGAAAGCCACGCTTGTGCGTGACGTGGTGCGTCACCTGACCGACGCGCTGGCCGTTTCGCACGGCATCGACGCGCAGGCCATGGCCAAGTGTTTGATGGATGCGGAAACGACGGGCGGTTCCTCCATCGGCGACGGCGTCGCGGTCATCAGCGCGCGGGTGCCGGCCTCGGTCACGCCGCGCCGCCTGTGCGCCTTCGCGCAACTGGACAAGCCGGTGTTCTTCCGCGGTGTCGAACAGCATCCGTGCGACCTCGTGTTCATGATGGTGTCGCCGGACAATGAAGCGCAGGCGCATCTGCGCGACCTGTCCTGCATCATCCGCACCCTGCGCGACCAGGACTTCACCAACCGCCTGCGCGACGCCAAGCAAGGTGATCGCATCGCCGGCCTGTTCCGTGCGCGCGACATGGCGCTTACGCAGGCGGCGTGAGGTTTATGGGGGCTCAACTGCCGCCCCCATGTCGCGCATTGCATGCGCTCCCCGGCTCGCTTCGCTTACGCTACGCGGGCCCTCAATGGGCCATGAAATGAAAACGAAAAAAGGCCCCTTCGAGGGGTCCTTTTTGTTTCTGTCACACACACTGACAGGAATTGTCACTGCACCATGACGGGCAGCAGGTTTTTATCGCGGGCGGCGAGGGCGGCCAGCGCCTCGCTCGCTTCCATGCCCAGCGGGGCGCCGTCGGCGCCGTGCAGGGCGTAGGCGGACATGCCGTCGGTCAGGTCCACGCGCTTGACGTAGGCTACGACCGGAACGCCGAGGGATGCGAATTCCGTGCTTTTCATCGCCTTGATGGCGTTGACGGTGGTTTTGAAGCTCTGGTTATTCATGACGTACGGCCCTCCACATCGATGACCTTCTCGGTCGGTTTCGCGGCTTTCTGTATTTTTATCTTCTGCACCTGGCTTTCAGGCACGATGCGCTTGAGATCAATATGCAACAATCCATTGTCCAACGTCGCACCGGCGATTTCAATTCCATCGGCTAGCACAAAACTTCTCTGGAACTGGCGGGCGGCTATCCCGCGATGCAGGAAAATCCTCGCGTTGTCGTCAACCTGCTTGCCGCGGATGGTCAGTTGGTTGTTGTCGGTTTCGACGTCCAGGTCGTCCATCGAAAAGCCCGCAACGGCCAGGGTTATGCGCAGCTCGTTATCGCCCAGTTGTTCGATGTTGTAAGGCGGATACCCGTCGCCACCCATTTTCTTGAGGCGGTCCATCGAACGTTCGAAATGTTCGAAGCCGAGGAAAAGGGGCGAGTCAAAAAGAGTCAGTCGTGTTGTCATGTCTTGTCCTTTGCAAAGCGACAAATGCATCCGGCCCCATCAGGCAGCCGGTATACATTCACTATATAGGATTAGAGTCTTATAAGGCCAGCGCTGATTATCAGGCGTGGGCCTTCTTGGTGAAGATGCGCCCGCAATAGCCGCAGGAAACCGTGTCGCGGCGGTCGAAGGAATAATAAACCAGCGGGTGGCCCAGCGCGCCGTTGCCGCCGTCGCAGGCGACTTCGTCGGCATGTTCCGGGACGTGGACGATTTCAGGTGCGGTCTTGGTGTTTCCCATAGGAAATACAGCGGCTTGGTTAACGGTTTGCTTACGCTTGACGGGGTATACATTGACTATAAACCCCCGCCTTATCAAGGCAAATAACCGTCTTTTCAAACCCGGACCGCATGAACGCCTTGGCCAAGATCTCGACCCCCGCCCCTGTTTTCACCGACAATCCGGTGGCCCTGGCCCAGCCGGAACGCTATGCGGAGCTTAGGGTGGACGCGGTGCGCGTGCTGCAGGACTGGCGCAGGTCGCTGATGGCGCACGAACTGGTGGATTCCAACGGTTTCGTGAAGGGGGATGAAGACATCTCCGAAGCCCGCATGGAAAAGCGCGAACGCATCCGCACGGCGCTGGCCGCCGGTACGGCGCTGGAAAAGCCGGTCCTTGGCATCGGTATCTTCGACAATGTCGAAATCGGCGCGGGGCCGGATGTGCTGGCGACGCTGGTCATGGAAGGCATCACCGTTATTCCCGTCCATGTGCGCACAAGCCAGCTTCAGGACTTCAAGGCCTTCAAGGTCAATTGAAAATCCCCGCCACATGCGGTTTACTGCCCGCATGCAGACTTTGAAACTCACCAATTCCCTCGGCCGTCACAAACAGGCTTTCGAACCGCTGAACCCCGGCAATGTCGGCGTCTATGTCTGCGGACCCACGGTCTACAATTACGCGCATATCGGCAATGCCCGCCCCGCCGTCGTGTTCGACGTGCTGCGCCGCGTATTGATGCACCTGTATCCGAAGGTGACCTACGTTTCCAACATCACGGACATCGACGACAAAATCATGAACGCCGCGAAAGAAACCGGCGTGCCCATCGAGACCATCACCAAAAAATTTACCGACATTTATAACGCCGACATGGCGGCTCTGGGCGTGCTTGCGCCCGACCACCAGCCGCGCGCGACGGATACCGTGCCGGAGATGATCGCCATCATCGAGAACCTTATCACGCGTGGGCATGCCTATGTCGCGGAAGGGCATGTCGTGTTCAACGTGCCGTCGTTCAAAGACTACGGCAGGCTTTCGGGCCGCAACCGCGACGAGCAGATTGCCGGCGCGCGCGTCGATGTCGCGCCCTATAAGAAAGACCCGGCGGATTTCGTGCTGTGGAAGCCGTCCGCCGAAGACCAGCCGGGCTGGGATTCCCCGTGGGGCCGCGGGCGCCCGGGCTGGCATATCGAATGCTCGGCCATGTCGGAGAAATTCCTGGGCCGCGATTTCGACATTCACGGCGGCGGCCTCGACCTGACGTTCCCTCACCACGAAAACGAAATCGCGCAAAGCGTCTGCGCGCATGAAGGCGCAGGTTTCGCGCGGGTATGGCTGCATAACGGTTTCCTCGCGGTGGAAGGCGAGAAGATGTCCAAATCCATCGGCAATGTCCTGCTGGTGCATGATTTGCTGAAAACCATCCCGGGCGAGGTGATGCGCTACGTGCTTCTCAGCACCCATTACCGCCTGCCGTTCGACTGGACGGACGCCCGCGTGCGCGAATGCACGCTGCTGGTGAAGGAGATGTATGACGGAATCGAAGGCCGCGATGTTTCAGGCCCCGCGCCAGAGGCGTTCGTGGCGGCTTTGTGCGACGACCTCAATACCCATCAGGCGCTGCAAATCCTGCTGGCGCGTATCAAGGACAGGCAGTTCGAAGGTGTCGGCGAGGCCGGCAAAATGCTGGGCCTGCTGCAAAACGCCGATGCGTTTTACGACGCGCTTGAAACCGCGCGCCAGGCGCGCGAGGACGCCATCGACCGCACCCTCGTGGAAGCCCTCATCGATCAGCGCATCGCCGCGCGCGATACCAAAAACTGGGCCGAGTCCGACCGTATCCGCGATGAACTCGTGGCCATGGGCATCGTCATCAAGGACGGCCCGCACGGCACCGAGTGGTCGGTAAAATAATTCGTAAAATCAGAGCTTGATGCCGGTGACTTCCCAGCCGATGCCCCTGCGGGTCAGCAGCATGGTGGGGCGGCCTTCGGTGTTGTGCACGATGAACTGGTCGGCGCTGTGCCATTGGCCCCGGTGCATCATCTGGCGCAGGGAACTGGACATGCCCATGCTGTCGCGGCGCGACTGGTCTTTCAGGGCCGCGACCATGGTGTCCGGCGTTACCATGCTGCCTGCCGCCGCGCCCACGAAGCCGCCGATGGCGCCCGCAATGCCGGTGCCGCCCGCCTGCTGGCGCATGTCGTTTTCGACGTAGCCGCGCACCGCGTCGAAATCGACGTATTTATCCACGGCTTGCGCGTCTTCCGCCTCAAGCGCCTCGGTCAGCTGCGTGACCGCGTAATAGGGGGACAGGAATGCGAGCGCGCCCGCAACAACCAGTATGCCAATAAGCTTCTTCAACATGGGGGAATGTTATTGCAGGCGGTTGCTGGAATCAACCAAAGCCCAGACGCGCGGATTCTTTTCAGACTGCATCATCACATAGTCGAATAATTTACCGGCCGTGGTCCACGGCACGGCGTGGTTGATTTCGTTGTCGAGGATGTAATCGCCCTTGGCGGTGCGCGCGGTCAGCACCGCGTGGGTACGGCGGCCCGCGAAATCGCCTTCCTTCAACCGTACGATGGTGATGAGCAGCGTTTCCTCGGGCCAGCCCATGTCCATCAAGCGGCGGCGTTTCTCGATCACGATGTCCTCGCAATCGCCGATATTGTCTTCCGGGTAATCCCAGCGGTCGGTGTAATCGGAATTGAAGAAGACGGTGGCGTTGACGTCGCCGTTGACCGTGTTCAGTTCCCGCATGCGGCGGGTCGTCAGCAGCACGGGGGTGTAGACCGCGGGCGGGTTCATGCAGTCTTCGGGGTAGCGTTTGCAGAAATCGAGGAAGCCGCGCGGGGCCTGCGTCTGCCGGCCCATGGGGATGAAACCGACCGGAATATCCCACGGGTCGCGCGCCTGCGGCCCGGTCGAGGCGGGCAGCGGCATGGTCTGCATCGGATAGGCCGGGGCGTTCTGCATGGCGAACGCAGGGGTGTAAGCGGGCAGCGCCACGGCCATGAAGCCCAGCACACCCACGATACATTCCAGTCCACACCTTATGATTTTTTTCCGGAACATCATTTCCGTATTAGCGGAAAAGGTACCGGAATCTCAAGTCTTATATTTTTCCGTTTTAGCGGAACGAATAGAGGAATACCCGCTGAAGCAGGCTTTGCGCCGTATTCCGGGGCTGTTCGCCGATGGGGCTCAGGA
>JAMIFL010000058.1:0-4470 GCA_035906295.1 Alphaproteobacteria bacterium
AAATGCCCAGCGCGCGCGCGGTGTGCACCATGGAGCCGTTGCGGTCCACCTGCTGGTAGGCGGCGATGGCGTCCTCGATGGCGACGTCGATGACGCCGCGGTTGGTCCACGACACCATGCGGTCGAACTTGCCGGCGGCAATCAGGTCCACGGCATGGACGCCGAAGGCCGAGGCGATCAGGCGGTCCGAGTAGGTCGGCGGGCAGCCGCGCTGGACGTGGCCCAGAACGGTAACGCGGGTTTCGGAGCCGGTGAGTTTCGCCAGCGCATGGCCGATATACTGGCCGATGCCGCCGTAACGTTCCTGCCCGTCGGAGAAGGTGACCTTCATGTCCTGCCCGTCCGCGCTTTTCACGGCTTCGGAGACGACGACGAGCGCGAAGTTGCGGCCCGAATCCTTCACCTGCTTGATTTTCCTGGCAATCTTGTTGAGGTCGTAGGGAATTTCAGGGATGAGAATGACGTCCGCGCCGCCGGCGATGCCGGAGCACAGCGCGATATGGCCCGCGTCGCGGCCCATGACTTCCAGAATCATCACGCGGTCGTGGGACGCGGCGGTCGGCTGCAGGCGGTCCAAAGCCTCGGTCGCAACGGCGACGGCGGTGTCGAAGCCGACGGCGACTTCGGTTTTGCCGAGGTCGTTATCGATGGTTTTCGGCACGCCCACCATCTTGAAGCCGCCCTGCTTGGCCAGCTTGCGCAGAATGGCGAAGGAGCCGTCGCCGCCGATGCCGATGACGGCTTCGAGGTTCAGGTCCCTGATGCCGTCGATGATGTCCTGCGACAGGTCTTTCTTGGACCCATCGGGCATGGGGAAGGCGAACGGGTTGCCCTTGTTGGTGGTGCCCAGAATGGTGCCGCCCTGCCGCATCATGTTGAAATCCGCCATGTCGGGCGTGAGCACGCGGTGCTCGGGCGGGCGGGCGATGAGACCGTGCGTGCCGTCGAGGATGCCCACCATTTCGTAGCCCAGAAGGCTCGCGCGATGGGTTGCGGCACGAATCACCGCGTTCAAGCCGGCGCAGTCGCCGCCACTGGTCAGAATTCCGATGCGTTTTGTCATGGCTTCTGTTGTACGAAATCGCGCGCCGTTTCCAAAGGGGAAAACGGGAATTTTTCACAGGCGCGTGGGTACAGGGATAAAAAACTTAAAAATCAAAAGCTTTTATGGTACACATGAGGCCCGTTTTAACAGGTCAAAGGCCCATTTTCGCCATGGATGAAGCTTCCATTCAGATGAAGGAAAAGCTCGAGGAGCTCAAGATCGAGCACCGCGACCTCGACGCCGTCATCAACCAGCTCTCGAATGCCCAGCCGGTCGACCTTTTCCAGCTCCAGCGCCTGAAAAAACGCAAGCTGTCGCTGAAGGACATGATCCTGAAGCTTGAAAGCGACCTCGTGCCGGACATCATCGCCTGATGGCCAAAAAACCTGCCTCAAAGCCCCTTGTCGGCATCATCATGGGGTCCCAGTCCGACTGGGAGACGATGAAGAACGCCGCCGACAATCTCGACATGCTGGGCGTGCCTTACGAAACCGCCATCGTGTCGGCCCACCGCACGCCGGACCGGCTGGTCGAATACGCCAAAACCGCTAAAAAGCGCGGGCTTCGCGTCATCATCGCGGGCGCCGGTGGCGCCGCCCACCTGCCCGGCATGTGCGCCAGCATGACCAGCGTGCCGGTTCTGGGCGTGCCGGTTCAGTCCAAGGCGCTCAAAGGTCTCGATTCGCTGCTGTCCATCGTGCAGATGCCCGCGGGCATCCCGGTCGGCACGCTTGCCATCGGCGAAGCGGGCGCCAAGAACGCAGGGCTTTTCGCCGCCGCCATCCTCGCCACGACGGATGCCGCCCTGTCCCGCCGCCTTGAAACCTTCCGCCAGAAACAGACGGACAGCGTCGCGGACGCGCCCAAGTAACGGGACCCAAGCCGCTCCGCCTAAGTAATTTCCAAAATAATTCTTGCGTTAAACTGGCGTTATCCCCCATTACACGGGGCATGACGAAGAACGAACTTACATCCCTCCACGCCTTCATGCTGCGCCATCAGGATTTGCTGCGCGAAGTGCACCGTATCGCCTGTAGCAACGACAACACCATCATCGACGGCGAATTCGAGGTCGTGGCGGTTGAAACCCGCCCGGACATGAACGCCCGCAACCGCCACACCGTAACGCCGACCGTGCGGCCGCACCGCATGCATCTGGCCTGACAGCCGGACATGCGGTTATGATGCGTGCCTTCATGCTCGCCCCCCTCTTCAACCGTTTAGGCGACCCCGCCCGGATTTTCCGTTTCCGCAAAACAGCCATCGCGCTGGTCGCGGCTTCGTGGATTCCGTTCGCGGGCGGGCTTTATTCCAGCGTCACCGCCGTGCATGCCGATGCGGCCAGACCCGCGCAGGAACAGCGCAATTACACGCAGCTGATGCTGTCGCTGGCGGCTATCGGCGGTTCGTATGCCGTGGGTTATGGCGCCATGGCGTACCTGTATCTCGGGCGCCGCTACCGGCCCGAACCGTCTTAAAACCACGGTTTTTTGCTGGTTTTACGATGCTGGCATCCCGAACGCGCGGGTGGTAATGTCGCCCCATGTTCAGCCAAATCCTTGCCAACGCCGAAAAGGCCACCGTATGGGTCGGCCGCTATTGCGACCTCGACCGCGCGGCGCGCTGGCGCAGGCCCGCGCTTATCGTCGGCACGCTGGGCTGGGCCGGGCGCTGGGCGCTGGTGGCGCTTCTCAGCTATGACATCGTCCGCGAACCCGCCACCGTCAGCCTGATTGCCGAGGCCGCCGCCGCCGAAACCGGCGCAACCCCCGCCAACAAGGCCATTTTCTACACCGCCGCCATTCTTTCCTGCATGGCCATCAAATGGGCGGGATGGACGTATGGCGGCGTCGGCTACGTGCATCACCGCGCGAAAACCGCGGCCCCGCGCGCTTAATATTTACAAACAAGGCGTTCGCCCTTACATCTGCCTGCCATGAGCGCAAAAATCATTGGCATGCTGGGTGGCGGGCAACTGGGCCGCATGTCCGCACAGGCGGGCGAGAAACTGGGGCTGAAAACCCATGTTTATTGCCCCGAAACCGATTCGCCGGCTTCGCAGGTGACGGACCTTGTTACGAATGCCGCCTATGAAGACAAGGCCGCGCTGGCCAAGTTCGCCGAAAGTGTCGACGTCATCACCTATGAATTCGAAAACATCCCGGTCGAAACGGTGCGGTTCCTTGAAACGCTGAAACCGGTTTACCCGTCTTCATCCGTCCTCGCCGTCGCGCAGGAGCGCATCGCCGAAAAAACGGCGCTGAACGATTACGGCATTCCCACCACCCGTTTCGCACCCGCGCGCAGCGCCGACGAGATTAAATCCGTCATGCAGCAATGGGGCGGAAGCGCCTGTATTATCAAGACAACCCGTTTCGGCTACGACGGCAAGGGGCAGGCGTTCATTCCCGACATGGGTTCGGTCGAACAGGCATGGGCCAAACTTAAAGCTGACATCGTCATCGTCGAAGAGGTGGTTGATTTCAAATGCGAAATCTCTGTCATCGTCGCGCGGGACCAGCAGGGGCATGTCGGCTCCTACACACCGGGGCTGAACGTGCACAAACACCACATCCTCGACACCACCACCGTGCCCGCCCCCCTGCCCGCCGCCATGCTGGCGCAGGCGCAGGCGCTGGCGGAACAACTTGCGGTTAAAATCAATCTCGTCGGGGTTCTGGGGGTCGAGATGTTCGTGACCAACGATAACCGCATCCTCGCCAATGAAATCGCGCCGCGCCCGCACAACTCGGGCCACTGGACCATGGATGCGTGCGATTGCTCGCAGTTCGAACAGCATATGCGCGCGGTGTCCGGCATGGCGCTGGGTTCGTTCGAACGCCACCACGACGCGGTGATGACCAACCTTCTGGGCGACGACATCTTCCAGAAGGACGCGCTGGCGGCCCAGCCCGGCACCTTCGTTACCGATTACGGCAAGGCCGAACCGAAGCCGGGCCGCAAGATGGGTCATTACACCGCCATCACACCGAAGGCTTGACGCCGGCCCTCTGGATTGCTTTTAATTTCTATAACTAAAAACAGTCCAATACAGGCAGGTTTCCCACGTGGCCAAGGATAATAACGTTATCCCTTTGACCCGCGCGTTCGCGTTGTCGCAACGGGCCGATCTCATAACCCCTTCCGCCCCGCGCAGCATTTTCGACGCGGACGAGGATGAAGACGCAGCCCCGCCGCCCCCGGCGCATCTTTCCACCGACATGATTTTGCAGTGCGCGCTTGAGGGGGACGCGCTGATGTTCCGCGGCTTCGGCCCCGCTTTCGCAGGCACCGACAACCTGCCCGGATTCACTGAATTGCAGGGCGTGAAGATGCTGATGGGCCAGCCCATCTTCGCGTTCCTGCGCGCGGTATGGGACGACCGCTTAAGCGACGCTTTCCGCCTGTCGCTGGCCATGACCGAC
>JAMIFL010000059.1:0-7898 GCA_035906295.1 Alphaproteobacteria bacterium
ACGGCCTCGCTGGTCTTGACCATGCTGCTTGCGATTTCCTGCGCTGCGGCGCTCATCTCCTCGGCGCCCGCTGCGACGGTGGCGACGTTGCCGCGCGTCTCGCTGGTGGCAAGGTTGGCGCCGGAGGTCTGGCGTTCGGCGTTCTGCATGCCCGTGTCAATTCGCACGAGGTTTTGCAGAATCGTATCAAGTACCTCGCGCTGTTTCGTAATGTCGGTTGCGTATTTCACGACCTTGAAGGGTTTGCCGTTCATGTCGAAAATCGGGTTGTAGCTGGCCTCGATCCAGATTTCGCGGCCGCCCTTGCCGATGCGCCGGTATTGGCCCGCGTCAAAGTCGCCGCAGTTCAGCTTGCGCCAGAATTCCTGGTATTCGGCTGACCGGGCATAATCGGGATCGGCAAACATGCTGTGGTGGCGACCCTGAATTTCATCAAGCCTGTAGCCGGTGGCATTCAGGAAATTTTCATTCGCGGTAATGATGCTGCCGTCGAGGTTGAACTGGATGACCGCCTGCGACTTGTCGATGGCCGCAAGCTGGCCCGCAACGTCGGCGCCCCTGAGCTTCTGGCTGGTGATGTCGGTTGCGAATTTGATGACCTTGTAAGGGCGGCCCTCTTTATCCAGCACCGGGTTGTATGACGCCTGTATCCAGATTTCCCTGCCGTTCTTGCCGTAGCGGCAGTATTCGGCGGCCTCGTATTTGCCCTGCGCCAGCCGCGCCCAGAAGTCGGCATATTCGGCGCTGCGGGAATATGCCTGCTCCACGAACATGGCGTGGTGGCGACCGGCGATTTCGTCGAGCGTGTAGCCCACGGCGCTCAGGAAGTTGCCGTTGGCGGTGATGATTTTGCCCGTCGGCTCAAACTCAATTATGGCTTGAGAGCGCGACATCGCATCCATTGTGTTCTTCGCGCCTTCGTCTTTGCTTTTTCTGAACATGTCCAAGTACCCTTCTGGTTTATTATTCTTTTATTGAGCGAAGCGTAGAATGGTCATAACCCTTGCTTAACGGACTCCAATAGACCACTCATACATCAGGCACGTTCATATATATCACAGTTTATTCTCTTTATGGTTGTGTATTTTTATCTCTAAAAGATTGCACCACGTTGCAACTTTTGCGCGATATGATTCTGTATATAAAATGAGAAAGCCCGCGACGGGGCGCGGGCTTTTGTCAGGCGAAACTGTTGAACGCTGTCAGGCGGCGCGGCCGATTCCGTAATACGGGATGCCATGCGCCTGCATGCGTTTCGGGTCGTAGATGTTGCGGCCATCGAACACCACCACGCCGCGCATGCGTTTCTTAAGCTCTTCGGTATCGAGCGCCTGGAATTCCTTCCACTCGGTCACCACGATAAGGCCGTCGGTGTCGTTCAGCGCCTCGATGGCGGTATCGCACAGGGTCAGGCCCGCGCGGTCGCCGTAAATGCGGTGGCATTCCTCCATGGCCTTGGGGTCATAGGCGCGGATATTGGCGCCCTGCGCCCACAGCGTTTCCATAATGGTGCGCGCCGGCGCCTCGCGCATGTCGTCGGTGGCGGGCTTGAAGGACAGGCCCCAGATGGCAAACGTCTTGCCCTCAAGGCTTTCGCCCTTGAAGTGGCGCGCGATTTTTTCGACCAGCACGCGCTTCTGGCGTTCGTTGACGGCTTCCACCGCTTCGGTCAGCGCCGCATGCACGTTATTGCGGCGGGCGATGGCGGCCAGTGCCTTCACGTCCTTCGGGAAGCAGGACCCGCCGTAACCGGCGCCGGGATAGATGAAGTGGTAGCCGATGCGCACGTCGGACCCGATGCCCACGCGCACCTGTTCGATGTCGGCGCCCACGGCATCAGCGATGTTCGAAAGCTCGTTCATGAAGCTGATTTTGGTCGCCAGCATGGCATTGGCGGCGTATTTCGTCAGCTCGGACGAGCGCACGTCCATTTCCACCATGCGGTTGGAGCGACGGTTGAAGGGTGCGTAAATCTCGCGCAGGATTTCTGCGCTTTCACGATTGGATACGCCGACGACGATGCGGTCCGGTTTTTCAAAATCGTCGATGGCGTTGCCTTCCTTCAGGAATTCCGGGTTCGAGGCGACGTCGAATTTGATGTCCTTGCCCTGCGCCTGCAGCGACTGGGTAATGACATGGGTAACCTGATCGGCGCTGCCGACCGGCACGGTGGATTTTGTGACCACGAGTTTGTAATCGGTCATGTAGGTAGCGATTGTTTTTGCGACCGAGAGCACCGCGGAAATATCGGCGGAGCCGTCTTCGTCCGGCGGGGTGCCGACGGCGATGAAAACAACCTGACCGTGGTCCACGCCTTTTTGCGCGTCCGTCGTGAAGCTCAGGCGGCCTGCCTTCACGTTGGTTTCGATTTTCTGGTCCAGCCCGGGTTCGTAAATGGGAATTTCGCCGCGCTGGAGGGCCTTGGTCTTTTCCGCGTCGCGGTCCACGCACATAACGTTATGGCCAATGTCGGCCAGACACGCCCCCGTTACAAGACCCACATACCCGGAACCGAAAATCGTCAGACGCATTTTGTTTGAACCCTTTGTTCGTGCTTCGCGTTTATAGGACAGGCCCCTTGAGTTGACAAACCAAACCCACAAAATTAACGTCTGTGTACTTTTTGTGGCAAAGTCGGCAACCAAGACCGGCCTAGGGAGCTACGGTAACAATGGCAAAAGGTTTCAGACTGCTTTTCGCAGGCCTGTCGGTCATGGACCTGCAACGCGTCACGCAGGTGTTTCCTGCATCGCTGGACGGCGGGGCGCTCGCCAATCTTGACCGCTGTGCGCGTCTGGCGCATCTGCCTGCACGGTTTTCACAACAGCCGGATTTGACCGGCGCGCGCGGCCTGCTGCTCGACTATCTCGGCATCCGGTCTTTCCGTCAGGCATTCGTGGTGGAGTATGCCACCGTCATCCCGCATATGCTGGACGCGGTCAACGAACGCGCACGGTATGACGACCTGAAGCAATTCGACCTGAGCCGCTTCACGGCGCAGTTTTCCCTGCCCGCTTTTGCACCCGCTTAAGCTGTCTTCTTGGCTTTCTTCTGCGCGGCAAGACTGTCGCGCAACACGGTTTTCAGGAATTCGCCGGTATGGCTGCCCTTGGTCGCGGCAATTTCTTCCGGCGTGCCGGTGGCGATGACGGTGCCGCCCTTGTTGCCACCTTCCGGCCCCATGTCGATAATCCAGTCCGCCGTCTTGATGACGTCGAGGTTGTGTTCGATGACCAGCACCGTGTTGCCCTGATCGACCAGCGTGTGCAGCACTTCCAGCAGCTTGCGCACGTCGTCGAAATGCAGGCCGGTGGTCGGTTCGTCGAGAATGTAGAGCGTCTGGCCGGTGGAACGGCGGGACAGTTCCTTGGAAAGCTTCACGCGCTGCGCCTCGCCGCCCGAAAGCGTGGTTGCGGCCTGCCCCACCTGGATGTAGCCGAGGCCCACCTCTTCCATGGTTTCCATCTTGATGCGGATGCTCGGCACCGCCTTGAAGAACTGCGCCGCTTCCTCGATGGTCATGTCGAGCACTTCGCTGATGGATTTATCGCGGTATTTGATTTCCAGCGTTTCGCGGTTGTAACGTTTTCCGTGGCATGCGTCGCAGGTCACATACACATCCGGCAGGAAGTGCATTTCAATCTTGATGACGCCGTCGCCCTGACACGCCTCGCACCGCCCACCCTTGACGTTGAAGCTGAAGCGCCCCGCGTCATACCCGCGCGCCTTGGCTTCCGGCAGGCCTGCGAACCAGTCGCGGATGGGCGTGAACGCGCCGGTATAGGTGGCTGGGTTCGAACGCGGCGTGCGGCCGATGGGCGACTGGTCGATGTCGATGACCTTGTCGATGAAATGCAGGCCCTTGATTTCCTTGTACGGCGTCGGCACGTCGGACGCGTCGTTCAGCGCCCGCGCCGTGGCCTTGTAAAGCGTATCCAGAATAAGTGTGGATTTGCCGGAGCCTGAAACCCCGGTCACGCAGGTAAACGTGCCAAGCGGAATATCCACCGACACGTTCTTCAGGTTGTTGCCGGTGGCGCCCTTGACGGTGATGGACTGCTTGGGTTTCCCCTCGCGCCGGTTGGCGGGTACGGGAATGAATTTGCGGCCCGTCATGTAATCCGCCGTCAGGCTGGTCTTGCTGGCGAACACCTTTTCGGGCGTGCCGGAGGCCACGATGTTGCCGCCATGCACCCCTGCCCCCGGCCCCATGTCGATGAGGAAGTCGGCGGAACGGATGGCGTCTTCGTCGTGTTCCACCACCAGCACGGTGTTGCCGAGGTCGCGCAGGCGGCGCAGCGTTTCAAGCAGGCGGTTGTTGTCGCGCTGGTGCAGGCCGATGGAGGGTTCGTCGAGCACATATAAAACGCCGGTCAGGCCCGAGCCTATCTGGCTTGCCAGCCGGATACGCTGGCTTTCCCCGCCCGACAGCGTGCCGGAGGCGCGCATCAGCGTCAGGTAATCCAGCCCCACGTTCATCAGGAAGGTCAGGCGCTCGTTGATTTCCTTGAGCACGCGGGCCGCGATTTCCTGATGCTTGGCGGAGAGTTTCCTGTTCAGCTTGCCGAACCATGCGCAGGCGTCCTCGATGGACATATCGGCGGCCTGCGAAATGTGCTTGTCGGCCACGCGCACGGCCAGCGCCTCGGGCTTCAGGCGGGCGCCGTGGCAGTGCGGGCACGGCACGGCGGTCTGGTAGCGGCCGAGGTCTTCGCGCACCTGCTGGCTGTCGGTTTCCACCAGACGGCGTTGCAGGTTGGGAATGACGCCCTCGAACGGCTTGGTGGTCTTGTAGCTGCGCGCGCCGTCTTCGTACAGGAAGGTCACGTCTTCGTCGTTGCTGCCGAACAGCACGATCTGCTTCGCCGTGTCCTTCAGGTCGCGCCACGGGGTGGACATGCTGAATTTGTATTTCCTGGACAGCGCCTCGATGGTCTGGAGGTAATAGCGCGACTGGCTTTTGAACCACGGGGCAACCGCGCCCTTGGTCAGGGACAGCGCTTCATCCGGCACCACCAGTTCGGCGGTGAAGGTCATCTGTTCGCCCAAGCCGTCGCAATGCGGGCATGCGCCGTGCGGCGAGTTGAAGGAAAACAGGCGCGGTTCGATTTCCGCGATGGTGAATCCCGATACGGGACACGCGAATTTTTCGGAGAACAGGACTTCGGTTTTCGTGTCCGCGTTCTCCACAATCACGATGCCGTCGGCGAGGCGCAGCGCGGTTTCAAGGCTGTCCGCCAGCCGGTTGCCCATATCGTCCTTCAAAACCAGACGGTCAACGACGATGGAGATGTCGTGTTTGTATTTCTTGTCGAGGGTGGGGATGGTGTCGAGCTCGACGAGGTTGCCGTCGATTTTCGCGCGCTGGAAACCCTTTGCGCGCAGTTCGATGAGTTCCTTTTTATACTCGCCCTTACGCCCGCGCACGATGGGGGCCATGATGTACAGCTTGGTGCCCGCGCCCATGCGGTTGATGGCGTCGACCATCATGCTGACGGTCTGGCTTTCGATGGGGAGGCCGGTGGCCGGGGAATACGGAATGCCGATACGCGCCCACAGAAGACGCATGTAATCGTAAATTTCCGTGACAGTGCCCACAGTGGAACGCGGGTTGCGGCTGGTGGTCTTCTGTTCGATGGAAATGGCGGGCGACAGGCCCTCGATTGAATCGCAGTCCGGCTTCTGCATCAGTTCAAGAAACTGGCGGGCATAGGCCGACAGGCTTTCGACATAGCGGCGCTGGCCTTCGGCGTAAATCGTGTCGAACGCCAGCGACGATTTGCCTGACCCCGAAAGGCCGGTAATCACGACCAGCTTGTCGCGCGGCATTTCGATGGTGACGTTCTTTAAATTATGTTCGCGGGCGCCGCGCACGATGAGCGATTTCATAGCGCCTTTATATGGCGCACCCGCTTCAAATATCCAGTAGAATCAGTGCCTCGGGGCCGTTACTGGGTATCAGGCACGGGGTCGGCGGCAGCCGGTCTGCGCTTGCCGTCCAGTTCCCGGGCCATGGCCTCGAGGCGCTTCGCCTCTTCCTCGATATAGCGCATGCTGGTGTCGGGCCCCTGCCGGATGACGCCCTGCACCCTTTCCTGCGCCTGTTCGACCACCTGCCCTGTATTCGTGGTCGGGGCCGGTACTGCAACGACGGGCTGGAGCGCGGTATTCCCGGTTATGCCGGTCATGGTCGGCGATGCCAGCCTGCCTTTGGCCATGTCCTTGTAAGTATCGATGCTCAGCGGGTCGATGCCGGTGGAGGTTTTAATGCCCTCCATCAGTCCGCGTATATGGGCGATTTCATCCTTGAAGATGACCGGGCTGAGGGCCGTGGACACGACCGAGAACACCAGCATGACGAACCATGTACGGCGGTAGAGAGGCTTCCTGCGCCCCACCACCACGACCTTGCCGTCGCGGGCATCGAGCATCTGGTCGGTGCGGTGAAGGGGTTTGCGCTCCGGCCCGTCCTTTATAATCTGCTGGAGGGACTGGCTGCGCACGGGCGTGCTGCGCGGTTCAACACCCTGTTTGCCCGCCCCCTTTCCGGGGGTCGCGCGCAGGGCGCCGCGATGGCCTGCATCGGGCAGGTCGGCAATGGCCTTCGCGGCCTGCTCGGCCTTATGTTTGGCGAGCTGTTTTTCAAACGCTGAGGAATTGTAAGGCAAATCGCACCTTTAAAGGTATCTGGCTCCCTGATTACCGATAAGTTTAGCGATTCCCGCGTTAAAAATCCCCTAAAGGAAAAGGGCGGCAGGGTTGGCCTGCCGCCCTTCAAAACCGTTCCGCTGCTTATCCCGTTACTGGGCGGGTCCCGTTACTGGGCAGGCGTGGGCGGGGTAATCTGGATCTTGTTTTCCTGAAGCTTCATCACGAAGGCCTGCATCAGCTCCATCATCACCGGCTGCATGCGCGCTTCATAGGCGGGCATCTTGGCGCGGATGGCCTTGCCTTCGGGTGAACCGAAGAAGGTGGTCATGGCCTTGATTTCGTCTTCCGTGAACATGGCGGCAATCGCCGTGGTGGCTTCGGAACGCAGCCGCTGGAAATCAATCGAGCTGTCAGCGATGCTGCGGTAAAGCACGCGCTGTTCCGGCGCCACGGAAGAAGAAAGCTTTTCAACGGCGGCTTTCACCTCGGCCTCGACCGGCACGGTGTCGATGTATTTCTTGGCCAGCGCCATACGCTCGGCCGAAGGGGCCGGTGCGGCTGCCGTGCCTGCCGCGGCGGGGGTGCCGGTGGCGAACGCCGGGGCTACAGCGCCCAGCACCATCACCAGCAGCGCCAGTGCGAACGTCGAAAGCTTAGAACGGAATGTCGTCTTCAAAGTCATTTCCTCCCTTGGATGATTGCCAGTTATTGCCGCCGCCTTGCGCCTGCTGCTGTTGCTGGGGTCGTTGTTGTTGCTGATAGCCGCCGCCCTGCTGCTGGCCGTAATCGCTGCCGCCATTGTCGTTGCCGGCGCCTGCGCCGCCACGGGTGTCGAGCATGGTCAGTTCGCCGCGGTACGGGCGCAAGACCACTTCGGTCGAGTATTTCTCGGCGCCCGACTGGTCGGTCCATTTGCGGGTTTCAAGTTGCCCTTCGACAAAAACCTTGGCGCCTTTTTTCAGGTAATTCTCGCAGACGCGGATGATGTTCTCGTTAAAGACGACGACGCGGTGCCATTCCGTCTTTTCCTTACGTTCGCCGGAGGCCTTGTCGTTCCACGTTTCGGACGTGGCGACAGACAGGTTGCACACCTTGCTGCCGTTCTGCATCGTCTTGATTTCCGGGTCGCGGCCCAGGTTACCGATGAGCATTACCTTGTTTACGCTGCCTGCCATGTTTGCCTTCCGTGCTAAGTAGTTCGCCTCGGATACAATCACCTTTCATGGGTGATTGGAACATCTAAATAA
>JAMIFL010000060.1:0-8551 GCA_035906295.1 Alphaproteobacteria bacterium
GCCCGACCCGAACACTTCCCGGATGGTCCAGTTCTTCTGCGCCGGTTCCTTCGGCTCGTCCTCGATGACGGTGCGCGGTTCCTTCGCGCCCGCGGTCTTGGGCGTGGCTTTCGGTTCGACGTCAATGCCCATCGCGCCCGAGGGCAGCGGCGGCATCGGCATGGCCATGGCGCCACCTGCGGCGCCCATGCCCGGCATGGTGCCGGCGGCACCCGGCATGCCGTTTTGCTGGGCGGCGGCCAGTCCTGCAACCGCCTGCGCCATCGCCGGGTTGAAGCCCAGCGCCATGTCGTCGGCATCGCGGTTCTTGGTCACGCTTTCATTCAGGCGTTCCAGAAGTTGCGCGCGTTGCACGCACAGGGTGAAACGATCGATGTCTTCCTGCACCTTGGCCAGGTCGTCGGGTGAATCGTTCAGCGCGGTCTCGGGCGCCGGGCAGGGGTCTTTGCCGTTATTGGCGGCCACGGGTGCATTGGCGGCACTGCCGCCGGGGGCGTTGGCGGCACTGCCGCCGCCGGCATTGCGCACGGCGTTCGGTTGAACCGGCATCTCCCCGGCATTGGCCGCAGGCGTTGCGGCGTTCGGCGCCGGAACGGCGCCAGTGTCGGAAGGCGCCACCAGCTGCGCGTCCGCACCCGGCGCCACCAGTTGCGCGTCCGAAGGCGGGGTCGCGTCCTGCGCCAGTGCAGGCACGAAGGCGGGCACGGTCATGCCGATGGCCAGGAAGACGGCCAGAAGGGCCTTGATAGGGTCTGTGCGAACGGCGTCAATCATGGCTCATCCTAACGCATTTGCAAGGCTTTGGCCTTGTTGTTGGCTTCGATCAGGCGCTTTTCGGGGCGCAGGATCAGTTTGGCGGAATAATTCCACGTCCCCTCGCGGCGGGCGCTGGTGATGGCCAGCATCACGACCCCCGGCATGTCGAAATAACGCGCAATCATGTTCGGCGGCGTTTTGGTAATCAGCGTGATATCAAGATAAGGCAAATCGTCGCGCCCCAGCGGACGGACGGTCGCCTTGCTCTGCGTCAGGCCGAACCCGGCCTGCTGCATGGCGTCGATGTTGCTGAGCAGTTCCGTGCTCGCAATCGGCGTCATTTCCTTGACGGTCACCCGGCCCATATTGGCGAACCGGTCGCTCAACGCCATGATAGCATAGTTTCGCTCGTAAAGTTCCTGCGAAGCCATTGTGGTTTTTTCGATGCTGATGCGGCGGGTCGCCTGCAGGGTCGAGCTGTCGGTGAAACTGCGCTGCACGCCCTCCGGGAAACGCTCAAGATAAGGCAAAACCATCTGCATCGAGCCGGATTCGCGGTTCCACGCCCCTTCCACGAAGGTTTCGCTGCACCGCAGAATGCCAAGGCGCCAGCCCGGCAGCGGAATGGTCAGGCCTGAAAAGCCGTTGACGCAGGCCGCAATCATGCTGGACGGCCGGGTCAGTGACATGTTGGTCAGGCTTTCCCCCGCCTTTTCCTGCAGAATGACCGGCTCGCGCGGCGGCGCCTGCAGCGTATCTGAAACCGCCACGTCCGGCACCGGCACCTGCGCCTGCATCGGCACGAGGGAGGGCAGAAGCTGCTGCCCCATGATGCTGACGATAATCAGCAGGACGATGACGCCGAGCGCCCCCATCGCCATGTTCTTGTTGCGCTTGCCGGAAAAGATGGCGTCCAGCGTCACCGGCTTCAGCGTCGGCGTCGGTGCTTCGCCGATGACCTTGTTCAGCGGAATTTCGCCGGTGGAATCGGGAATGTTCCAGCTTTCCGGCGCATAGGTGCGCGGCCAGCGGAACGCCTCGTTCTGGGCGATGAAATGGTTGTACGCGGCCTCTTCCGACGCGAACAGGATGTCCCCGTCCGGCGCGATGTTGTCCGAGTGGACGGCCATGTACCACCAGCCGTTGTCGGCCACGAACACGCCGTGCCATTCCCCCACCAGCGCATCCGCCGCGACCGACGCCAGCGCACCGAGGCCGATGCGGTGCCCCTTCGACAGGTAGGCGAAACCATGCTGCGTGGCGACGCCCTGCCGCAGGCAGTAGAAGTCGGCCTTGAAATCCTTCGCCCGCTGGGTCGCGAGGACGGTATCGCCCTCTTCCTCGGCGATAAGCCAGTTGAGGCCGACGGCATAACGCTTGTTGTCGTAAATCAGGACCCCGTCGCCCGCGCGGCGCACGGGGGCGGCAATGGGCGATTCCTCCGCTTCCGCTTCTTCGGCGGCGGCTTGCTCGGCCTCGACCTCGGCAACGATGTCGTCGGCGATGCCCTCTAAAGGCTCGTCGAGGTCGATATCCAGGAAATCCTTTTCCTGGTTCTGGTCGTTATCGTCGCGGGCCATAGTGGCGTGCTTGCCCTTTGCCTGTTACTCGCCGACCACGGTGATCGGGTCTTCGGGAAGAATCTCGGACGTCAGCAACAGCACCGTCACTTCGCGCGAACGCGCGGTCGTGCGTTTGCCCGACAGCAGCGTTGCGAACGGCGTGCCGGAATCGACGGCCGAATCGAGGTTCTTCTCAAACCCGGCCAGCACCAGCGTTTCGCCCGACGTCACCACGGCGTTCTGCAGGAAGCCGGTGGTTTCCACTTCCGGCATCTCAATGCTGATGGCGCTGTCGCCCGAACCCGCGCCGAAGGTGCGGAAAGGCTGCGGCGCGTCGGTAATGGCGACCGACAGGCGCATCAGGATGCGGTTCTGCTCAACGATGCGGGGCAGGATGGTCATCATCAGGCCGGTATTGATGGTGCCCGGCTCAAGGCTGACCGAACCGCCCGTATCGCCGGAGGTCGACGACGTGCGTTCGAGGTACGAAATCTGGCGGCCCACCTGCAGCGGTGCCGGCTGGTCCGACAGCGTGACAAGGGCGCCCGAGTGCACGACCGACGCGCGCTCGATACGCTTGTCGGCGCGCAGTTCGGCGACAAGGCGGTCAGCCTCGATCTGGGTAATCGAGGTCCCGTCCGTCGGCGCTTTCAGCACGCCGATGGAAATGCCGCTGGCGGCGGTGCCCACGGTGCGGAACGACGCCTGGTCGAACGCGCGCTTGATGATGCCCGTGAAGTCCGCCTCGAGGTCGAGGTCGTTGCTGGCGACGATGGACAGCACCTTGATGGCGACGGCCACGCGGCGCAGGCGCATGGCGTTCTGCTGGTTCAGGTAGGATTCGACGCGGCGCACCACGTCCGGCGAGCCGGTGACCGTGATGGTGCCGGTGGACGGCGAAAACGCGGCGGTGCCCGCTTCACCCAGAATGGTGCCCACGGCTTCCTTGATTTCTTCCCAGACTTTCAGCGAGGAAGTCGAAGACACGTCGACTTCCGGCAGGGTGGAATCCTCGTCCCCGCCGCTGCCGGAGGAAACTTTGCCCGTCAGCGACATCTCGGTCGCCAGCGCGTGCAGCATGAAGGTGCGCGTAACGGTCTGCGCGAATTCGATGGTGGCGCCGTCATAGCGCCAGTCGGCGCCGAACGTATCGGCGGCCTGGTTCAGAAGGTCCGAAAGGCGGCCCTGCCACACCACGCGGCCGCCGGCGACCTGTTCGCCGTCGGTGGGGATGAAGGCGGTCGGCTGCTCGTCCGTGCTGCCCGCGCTGTCGGCGGCTTTGACGCCTGCGCCCGCGGCCACGGCGCGCATGCCGGTAACGGCCTGCACCATGCGCATCAGCTCCGGCATGGTGACGGGTCGCGCGAAGGTCATGACGATGGAATTGGACTGCTCGAACTGCGGCGGCAACGGCGTGCCGTTCGTGATGGGAATGGCTTCCGAGCCGTAATACGGGCGGCTGTCGATTTCCAGCGAACGCGCCAGCGGGCGTTTGGGGCTGAGCTGCTGCAACGCGCGCTCGGCCTGCGACTGGTTGATCTCGACCGATTCATTGGCCTTTTTGAATTCGGAACACGACGAAAGCCCGAACATGGCGACGAAGGCGAAAGCGAGGGGAAGAACCCGGAAACGGAAAGACATCATAGGCGGTGCCACCGGCGTGGAAGTGGTTGTTTTAACGGGCAGGACGGGCCCGGAATTATGACGACTCAAGTGTAAGCCAAGCCAAACGCTTGGCAAAGCAGAATTAAACGGGTTTTCCCGCCCCAAATGCGGCTGCAAACCGGGCCGAAAGCAAAAGGCGCACCGTGTGGTGCGCCTTTTGTAAAATCTCCGGCTGTTTTGCCGGGTTTCCGCGCACCTGCGGTTTACATGCTGTTCTGGCGCGTTTCGATGACCAGCACCGCGGGGCCGTTGGGCAGGTTGGGGTGCAGGCGGCCCAGCGGGCGCGGCTTGGAATCGGTCAGGCCTTTCAGCAAGGTCTGCACCGCGTCTTCGAATGTCCCGTCGATGGAGACTGCCGACTGGATCGGGTAATCGTATTCCGAAGCCCAGTACAGTTCGACGCCCACGCGCTTGGACCAGTCTTCCAGAATGGTGCGCAGGGTGGAATTGCGCGCCGCGCTCCAGGTAATGGTGGCGTTCAGGTCGGTCGCGCTGGGGGCGGACGCCGCGTTGTAGTAACCCGTCGTGCCCGACATGTCGTCAACCACCGCATCCATGCCCGGCACCGGGCTGCTGGACATGTTGCCCGTGCCCGGGGAAATCATGGCCGGCTGCATGGACGGCGAAACCATTGCCGGCTGCATGACCGGCGGCGCCATGGTGTTGCTGGCCGATGCCTGCATGATGTTGGTGGAAACCTGCGCGCCGTAAGGCTGCATGCCCGGCACGGAAGCGCTGCCCATGTTGCCCGGGCGGCTGATGGTCACGACATTGCCGCGGATGGTCGCCTGCATGCCCAAAGGCGCCAGCGTGTTCTGCAGCACGATGTCCCAGGGCTGGCCGCCCTGCCACGACACGTTGTTGGAAACGTCGATGCCCTGGTCGAACACGAAACCGTATTGCGCGGGCACGATCTGGCGGATCGCCATGACCAGCGGCAGGTCGCGGCCGAAGCCTTCGGCAACGGCGTAGTTGCCCGCCCCGTAATTGCCCGACCCGTAATTACCCACGGACGCAGGCTGCATCATCGGCGTGCCGGTAACCGGCGCGCTGGTTGCCTGTTGCGGGGCTGCCGGTGCGCCCAGCGTGGGGCCGAGCAGCGGGGCCGAGGTCAGTGCCATCGGCTGGCCCAGCGGCACCACTTCTGCGGCGTTCATGCCCTGCGGCGCGCGCGCGCCGCCCATGGCGTTACCCCCCATGGCGTTACCTTGTGCGTTGTGGGACGGGTTCCACGTAATCGGGTCGTTGGTCATGCCCTTGCCGTAAATCGGCGCGGCGTTGGCCGGGCCGTCCGGCGTGGTGGCGATAGGCCCGGACCGTGAGATGGTGCCGAGCGAATTGGGCAGCGATTCCGACATCACCGGCGAAACGGGCGCGGCGGCGGCGCGCGGCGCCGCTTCGAACGGGCGGTTGGGCGCCATGGTTCCGACCGGCGAAGTCGGCACGGTCAGGGAACCTGCGGCGGGCGCGGTCCATTGGAAACCGGCATGCGCGGGGGCGGCGGCCATGAAACCGGCGGCGATAATCGCGGCTTGCGCCAGACGCAGTTTGCGGAATGTATTATTCATCAAGTGACCCCTTACCAAATGTCCACGAACCGGCGAATCGCCCGGGTCCGATTTTGGGGCCAAGTCTAGAAGCCTGTTATTCAAAAGACAAGTATTTGAAACCGTTTGAAACCAGTTGACCACAACCGCTTCAACGGGCGGAAAAGCGGGGTCAGCCGTAATCGATCATCCGACGTCTGCGGTGCCACAGAAGGCCGGGCCGCTTGGTGCCCAGAATCCACGTCCGGGTCGAACGCACGGCGGCGTCGAACGTAAGGCCCTTGCGCTCCAGCAGCCAGAACAGGAGGCACATGGCGACGAACAGAAGCAGCGTCCACGTCCGCATATGCATCAGGAAAATGAGGAAAAACAGCGCCACGCGCGCATCCATTGCGAAAAATCGCACGGGTTTCATGCTGTTGCGCCAGTGCCAGTCGCCTTCGGTCTGAATATCGGGCATGGGCCGACTATAACACGGATTCTACCGTGCGCGGCAAACCCGCTTCAGGTGAAAAATGGTCAGATGGAAAAATGCCGCAAGTGTGACGGCAGCGACGGCATCTCGAAATTGGTGATGCTGTCGCCCGTGGCGGGGGCATGGTCATCGTTGGCCGGCATGCCGCAGACGAAATCCAGCGCGGTATAGGCGCCCAGGGCGCGGGCTACGCCGTTGAAAGGCAGGGTGGAAATATCACGGGTGGCGTTGGCTGCAAGGCTTCCGGTAGGCTGATTGTTCTGCCCCATCACGCGGCCCAGCGCGGGCAGCATGAACGACAGCGTGCCGGTAATGGCCATGCCCGCAGCATAGCGGGCTTTACGCGCAGCGGAACACGGCATGTCCTGCGTATCGCGTTTCATCATCAGCCGCGCCGTATCCTGAAAACCCATATCGACATGGTGGCTGAACTGGTCATACGCGTGGAACGTGTATCCCGTGAGAATCATGCAGGCGGCGGCGAATCTGAAGCGGCGTTTCATGCCCGCGTTATAGACGGGCCCGTTCACGGAAGTCAAGTTTTACGGAAAATAAAAAAAGCCTTAGCTTGCGCCCGTCGCCTGCGTCAGCGTCAGGTACCAGCGGCGCTCGATGACGCCCTGCTCGAACAATATGCCCGCCGACGCGTTCAGCGTCCGCCCATAGTTCGGAATCATGCGCTGGATTTCCACGGTCCACTGGTTGAAATCCATATCCAGCAGTTTTTCGCGCACGATGTCGTTGAACACCATCCACTCGCGCACACCTACACGGCCGCCGCCCACTTTCGGCACCAGCGCCTGCGTCACCACCATGCGCAGTGTTTCCATCAGCGCATAGGCGCGTTCCGCACGCTCGTCCGCGTCGAAGGTCGAAATCATCCGGCGAATGGTGGCGGCCACGCCGGTGGTGTGCGTCGTGGTGTAAACCGCGTGGCCGGTCTGGCCCGCTTCGATGGCGGCTGAAATGGTTTCCTTGTCGCGCGATTCACCGACCAGAATGATTTGCGGCTTGCGGCGCAGCGCGTTGCGCACCCCGGCGGAGAAGCTGGGCAGGTGGCGCGGAATTTCCGTCTGCGCCACGACCGAGTGCGGCGAGTGGATGGTGTCGTACGTGAATTCGATAGGCGCTTCATACGTCAGCATCTTGCCGCAGCCGTGCTTGCGCTCCAGCAGCATGCGGCAGCCCGACGCCAGCAGCGTGGTCTTGCCCGAACCCGTGGGGCCCGTGATGACCACCATGCCCTGCCGCGGCGCCCAGTTGGCCACGATGTCCGGCTCGATGTTCAGTTGTTCCATGGTGGGCGGTTCGCTGGGCAGAACGCGCATCGTAATCTGCGCCGCGTCGCGCCCCTTGGACAGAATGGCCGTGATGTTCACGCGGAAACGGTGGCGCGTGTAACGGTCGGGGCGAATTTCGTACGACACGTCGAGGTCGTCGCCGCCCGCGAGGCGCGCCTGCGCTTCCGGCCCGTAAATCTTGGTCAGCGTAATCGCCATGTCGGCGGCGTCCATCGGGCGGAACGTGCCGGGGTAAAGCTTGCCGGAAATCTCGTTATAAACCGGGCGGTCGGTCTGCCACGTAATGTCGCTTGAACCTTGCTGCACGCACCACAACAGGAACGGGTCGATATGCTCGTCGTTGAAACGCGTCGGTTCGCCGGGCCATGTCTGGCCGGCGCCGCCGCTTCCCTTGATGAGGCTTATCGGCTTGCGGGTTGCCATTCATACGCTCCGGCCTGCAGTTCGGACGGGCCCGTAATCTGCAGCGCGCGGTCGCCCACGCGCATTTCCTTGCCGCCGCCGGTCACGCCGCGGTCGGTCTGCAGCGTGAAGGGCGGGGACACGATGCCCTGCGCCAGCAGCATGCGGTAACGGATCATGCCCTTGAAGTCGGCATTCAGGCGGTCGAGGTCGGCCTGGAACACTTCGTCGGCCTGGCGCAGGCCTTCTTCCCAGCCTTTGCGCAGCGTGGCCAGCCACAGCACGCGTTCTTCGTCGGTGGTCGGGTACAGCACCGACGGCGGCGGCGTCACGTCGCCCCAGTCGCGCTCGAGATACGCGCGCCAGTGGCGCGCGGCGGCCACGATTTTCGCATCGACGTTGATGTTGTAGATACGGTCGGCCACGGCGGCGGTCTGCCCGTCGCCTTCAATCAGCAGCGCGTCTTCCGCCTCGCCGATAACCGGCGGTTCGATCAGCAGGCCCGACGGGGCCGTGATGAGCAGGCGTTTGAAATCGTAAATACGGTCAAGATATTCGCCCTTGTCTTCCAGCGTCTGGCGAATCTGGAACGTGCGTGATGCAAGCCCCCCGCGCGCACCGAACGACATGGCGGCCTCGGTCAAACCCTGGTTGCGGATTTCCGGGCTGGAATCGCCCGCTTTGACCGCGCTGCCGGCATTGGGCGGAATGACCTGCAATTCGTCCAGCGTCGGGGGTGTTTTCATCACGCCATGATTGAGAATGTCGGTAAGGCACGGTTGAATGACCGCTTCCGCGCGCGCAGGCACGGCACCGGCCGGACCAAAGGCGGCTGCGGCAATC
>JAMIFL010000061.1:0-7365 GCA_035906295.1 Alphaproteobacteria bacterium
GCGGACCGGCCCGACGCGATGATCATGAAATCGGCGATGGATGATTTGCCTTCAAGCGGCACGACCACGATGTCTTCCGCTTTGTTGTCGTCAAGTACGCCGACGAGGGCGTCTTTGAGGGTTTCCGCGGCGCTCAGGGGCGTCGCTGTCTTTTTTCTGGGTATGGTGATCACTCCTTCAGGCTTGGGTTAAAATAAAAAACCGCCATGGGGGCTGTCAACGCCCCCGGCGGTGTGTACGCATGGAAAACCGCGCTGCATTGTGCGGCTGTACTGGACTTCACTGCATTCTGCAGGCGGGGTCGCTTTCCACATCGTCACCTTCATTATAGCGCGGAGTCGCGCAAAACCGCAAAATTCCCCCGCAATTCGGTCGAGGAAAGGTCAACCGCGCGGCCTCGGAACATCCAGAAAACCCCGGTTTCACCCGCTTTGATGCGATGCGTCACCACCTTGGTTTTCTGGGGTATGTTTTTGGCCTGCCGCAGGCGTTTTCGTTTGATTTTATCGGTCGCGGGCGGTCGGTCGAAAAACACGAACGGCACGATATGCGGCAAATCCCGCCATCGGTCCCAGCGGTCGAACGCGTCGGCATTGTCCATGCCCGCAATCCATATGAATTTCGTGGTCGGGAACCGCCTGCGCAGCTCTTTCAGCGTATCATGGGTATAGCGCGTACCCAGTTGCCCTTCGATGCCGGTCACCGCCATGCGCGGGTGCTTCACGAATGCGCGCGCCGCCTTCACACGCTTCTCAAGGTCGCCCTGCACGTCCTTCGTCTTCAATGGATTGCCCGGGCTTACCACCCACCACACGGCATGCAGCTTGAAGCGCACCATGGCCTGCTTGGCGATATGCATGTGTCCCGCATGCGCCGGGTTGAACGACCCGCCCAGCAGCCCCACGCGCAACCCCCGCCAGCGTGCGGCGGATAAAGGGTGCGGGGCAGGGGTGATGCTCATGCGCTTTGTTTTACCACGAAACCAAAATAAAAACCCCGCCGAAGCGGGGTCTGGAATAGCGATAAGAACCAATCAGTTCAAATTGCCCGGCAGCGCCGCAATGGCCTTGTCCACCAGCGCGCCCTGCGCCTTGGCGTCCATCGACTTGCGGATAAGCGCCTCCGCTGCGCGTAAGGAAAGTTCGGCAGTCGCCTTGCGCAGTTCCGCTTCCGCGGCAGCCTCGATGCGCGCAAGGCGCTCCTGAAGCTGTTTCTCGCGGCGGGCCATGGTTTCCTGCAACTCGGCTTCCGCGCGCTGGCGCATCACGTCCGCCTGCTGGCGGGCGCGGTCGGCAATTTCGCGGGCTTCCTGCATCGCTTCGGCATGGCGGCGCTGGTAATCGGCCAGCATCGTCTGCGCTTCGGCTTTCAGGCGCTCGGCCTGCTGCAGCTCGCTGCGAATTTCGTTGATACGGCCGTCCAGTTTCGCGGTCACGGCCTTCCAGCCGAATTTCACGAAACCGATTGCGAAAATCACGAATGACAGCGCAACCCAGTTGGTCGGATCCTGAAGGAAGTTTGCCATCTTAAGCTGCCTTTACATTGCCGGTTTCGGCGTCTATCGCAGCGCGGGCTGCCGATGCGTCCGCCTTCACACCGGCCACGCGGGCGGTGATGTCGGCGGCAAGGTCGGCGGCAAGGCTGTTGAGTTCCGCAACCGCGCGGGCGCGGCCTGCGTCGATGCGGTCTTCGAGGCGGGACACGTCTTCCTCGGCCTTCGCCTTGAACGCCGCGTCACGCGCTTCCAGCGTACGCTTCATGTCCGCCTGGATGCCGTTGATGAGGCCCTGTGCATCGGTCTGCGCCTGTGCAATCGCGGCTTCATATTCGCCTTTGACACGGGCGACATCGGCCTTCAGTTGCTCGGCTGCATTCAGGTCGCCCGCAATCCGCTGTTCGCGGGTTTCGAGCGAACGGCCGATGGCCGGCAGCGTTTTACGTGCGAAGACAAGGTACAGGAACGCGAACGTCAGCGTCAGCCATGCCAGTTGGCGGGGGAAGGTGCTCAGGTCGAACTGGGGCAGGCCCTTCTTCTCACCATGTGCATTCTCCGCGCCCTGCGCGCCCGATGCTTCCATGCCGTCATGGACGGCGGATTCAATCGGGGCCGCGCCGGGGGTCAGCGGTTGCAGAACCGGCTGGTTGGCGTTGTCGTTGGCGAACGGCAGCCCCGTGGTCGCACCGGAAGGAACGCCCGTATCCGGGGCCTGAATGGTGCTCTCGGCCGGAACCGGAGCCGCCATCGCGGGCGCCGCTTCCTGCGCATGAACCGCCGTGCCGGCCAAAACGGCCAGCACGGCGATCATCGAAAGGGTTGCCGTCTTCGTCATTCTTAGCCGAACAGGATGATCAGCGAAACGACGAGCGCGAAAATCGCGAGTGCTTCCGTCAGTGCGAACGACAGGAAGAATTTCTTGTCCAGCAGGTCGACGGCGCCCGGGTTGCGGCCCACGGCGTTGTTGTAGGAGGAGAAGATCTGGCCGAGACCGATACCAACGCCCGCGAGCGGGAGGAGGGCCAGTGCGGCGGCGATGAGTTTTGCGGCTTGAACGTCCATTTTAATTTTCCTTCAGTGTTAATGTTAAAGTTGATGGATAGTTTTTTTAAAAATCAGTGCATCTCGATGGCGTCGCGGAAATAGATGCAGGTCAGCACCGCGAACACATACGCCTGCAGGAACGCGATAAGAACCTCGAACCCGATCATGACGACGTTGAAAACCATCGGCACGATGCTGGCGGCGATGCTCAGGGACATCAGCGAAACGCAGAAACCCGCAAACACTTTCAGCACAAGGTGGCCCGCCATCATGTTGGCGAACAGACGCATCGACAGCGTGAGGGGGCGCGTCAGGTACGACACGATCTCAAGCGGAATGATAAGCGGCTTCAGCGCCATCGGAACCCCGGCGGGCGAGAAGAAGTGCAGGAAATGCGCGCCGTGCTTCACGAAGCCCAGCACCGTAACCCACAGGAAGATGAACACGGCCAGACCCGCGGTAACCGCAAGATGGCTGGTGTAGGTGAAGGAATAGGGAATAAGCCCCAGCATGTTGCCCATCAGCACGATGGTGAACAGCGTGAACACGAACGGGAAGTATTTGCGCCATTCATGCCCGACGTTTTCGCGCGCCATGTTGGCCACGAACCCGTACATGCTTTCGGCGAACACCTGCAACCGGCCCGGAACCATTTTCGGGTTCGCCATCGCGAAGGTCAGCCCGCCGACCGAAACGGCAGCGGCAATAACCATCCAAAGCGCGGAGTTGGTGAAAGAGAGATCGACGCCGCCTACGCTGAGGGGGACGATGTTATGAATTTCAAACTGATGAATAGGGTCAGCCACGGCTCTTTACAAGGGTCGGGGTTGGTACGATTTCGCGGTCCTGTCTAAAGGGCCGAAGCGGTTTTGCCAAGAATTTCTTTCACTTCTCAGACGTTTTTTTAAAGCCAACGGTCGTGCCCATATTTTGCGTGGTTTTCCAGACGTTTAGGAACCCCGCCCCAACCCCCAGCAAAAGCATGACAATCAAAAGCCACGGCTTGGTGCCCAGCCACGCGTCCAGACCGTACCCGATAAGACCCGCCCCGCCGATGGCGCCCACAAGCTCCGTACCCGCCCGCACGCCCACCGACATGTTCTCGGCATCTGCGGTCACTTCCGCGGGTTTCGGCTCGGTTTTGGCGCGCAGCGCGTCGATGCGCGACTGCAGGTCTTCCATCTGTTCTTTTTCGTTTGTCATATTTGACGCGGCTCTGGCTTCTTGGTTACCAAGGGACCATGCGTATAAGCGCCCCTGAATACAAGTTCAATGTGAAGAACGGTCTCGACACCCGCCTCGGCACCGAATCCGGCGTGTTCGCGGCCGCAACGGCGCTCGTCGTGATCGACGCGCAGGCCGAATACTGCACCGCCGCCGCCAACCGCGACAATATCGAAGACGCGCTCGACGGCATCGAATCTGCGCGCGCCGCCTTCAACCGCCTCAACCTGCCGGTATTTCTGGTCTACACCGCTAAACCCGTGCACCCGGGCGGCTTGCCGCGCGAAGACGCCCATCTCGAAGGCGACACGCGCCTCTACCGCCAGTACCTCACCGGCAATTACGAGCTATGCGCCAAATGGGCCGGCTCCGCCTTCCGCGAAAAATACGGCGACACGCAGGTCCTGTCCGACGAAACCTTCCTCCACCGCGCCCTGCGGCACGATTACCCGAAAGTGAATCATCTGGTGTTCTGCGGCTTTCATCTGGGGCTGTGCGTAACGGAAACCGCACTCGACGCGGTAACGCTGGGCTACGAAGCCACAATCCTGCCCGACGCCGTCGCCAACGGCTACGACCAACCCATGGGCATTGCCGACTACAACCTGCGCGTCGCCGCCGATTTCCTGCTGCTCTCCATGAAAGGCGTCAAACCCCGGCGCCTGTCCGAACTTTCGCTGTAAGGGCTTACGCCGCCGCGTGGTGCGCCAGCAGGTCGCCCTGCGCCGCAAGGTTCACCGACACCAATTGGCTGATGCCGCGTTCCGCCATGGTCACGCCGTACAGGCGGTCCATGCGGGCCATGGTCATGCGATGGTGGGTGATGACCAAAAAGCGCGTGGCGCACTTGCTTGCCATTTCTTCCAGCAGCCCGCACACGCGGTCCACGTTGGCGTCGTCCAGCGGCGCGTCCACCTCGTCCAGCACGCAAACCGGCGCGGGGTTGGAAAGGAACATCGCGAAAATCATCGCCAGCGCCGTCAGCGTCTGCTCCCCGCCCGACAGCAGCGAAAGCGATTGCAGCGTCTTGCCCGGCGGCTGCGCGTAGATTTCGAGGCCGCAGTTCAGCGGGTCCGGGTCGCCTTCCAGCTTCAGATGGGCTTCCCCGCCGCCGAACAGGCGCTTGAACAAATCCTGGAAGTGCGTGTTCACGTCGGCGAACGTCTTGGTGATGCGCTCGCGCGCTTCGCCGTTCAGCATGCCGATGCCTTCGCGCAGGCGCTCGATGGCCGCGGTCAGGTCGTTCTTCTCGGCCTCAAGGCGCGTCTGCTCGGTTTCCGTTTCCGTCAGTTCCACCTCGGCGCGCAGGTTCACCGGCCCCATGGCCTCGCGTTCACGGTTCAGGAATTCGCGTTCGCTGCGCGCCTTGGAAACGGTCGGCAGCCCGTCCGGCCACTCCGTCATCACAAGGTTTTCAAGCGCGGCGGGGGAGGATGAGAAACGGTCCTCGATATCCGCCGCAATCCGCGTCTGTTCGCTTTGCAGCGCCGCCACCGTGGCCTGAATGACCGCGCGGCGCTCGCGCAGCGTGGAACCTTCTTCTTCTATTTTCTTGAGTTCGCTTTGCAGCGTACGCGCCTTCGTATCCGCTTCCGTGAACTTGTCGGACGCCGTACGCACAACCTCTTCCGCCGCGTCGATACGGTCCAGAATGTCCTGTTGCGCCGCGCCCGCGTCATCCGCTTCCACCAGCGGCTGCAACGTCTCTTTGCGTACGGCCAGCTCGGCCACGCGTTTCTCCAGCGCCGTGGCCTGCGACTGGCCGCGCATCATCTGTTCTTTCGTGCGCTTGTCTTCGGCTTCAAGGCTTTCGCGCAGGTGTCTGGCCTGCGCCGCCGCGGCTTTCACCGTTTCGATTTTCTGTGCCAGATCGTCGCGTCCGGCGCGGCGGGCCTTCAAGGCCTCGTCACCGGCGGCAAGTTCGCCCTGCATCTGCGCGTCGGCATCCGCCGATGCCAGCGCATCGCTGGCGGCCTGCGCCTGTTCGCGCACAGCCGTGGCGGAATCCACTTGTGTCTGCGCCTGCGCGCGTTGTTCTTCCAGCAGGGTGCGGCGCATCACGCGGTCGTTCACCACGCGTTGCAGTTTCGTCGCACGCTCTTCGGCGGCATAAAACTGGTTGGTCACGCTCTTGGCCTCGGCCTGCACCTGCGCCAGGGCGGCCTGCGCCGCGTCACGCGCCACTGCCGCCGTCTGCATCGCGGCTTCCGCCGCTTCCAGCGCCGGCACGATTTCCGTCGCCGCTTTTTCAGCGTCACGAATTTGCGCGCGCAAACTCACGATACGCGTCTCGGCGCTTTCGGCTTCCACCGCCGCCACGCGCAACCCGTCCCAACGCCACAACGCGCCTTCGCGCGTCACAACAATCTGCCCGCGCTTGAGTTTGTCCGCCGCAGCCACCGCCGCGTCGTCGTTATTCGCAATACCTACTGCCGATGCGAACGCCGCTATGCTCTCAGGCACATCCACCAGCGCCGCCAGCGCTTTCACGCCCGCGGGCCATTCGTCTTTGCCAAACGCTTCGCCATGCCCGGCCCATTCGGCCTGCGTCGCGCGCATGCCGTCATCGCCTGCCGCGGCGGCAACCGCCCGCGCCAGATCCGCCGGAATATCCAGCGACAGCAGCAGCGAGTTTTCAAACCCCTTGCTCGAACGCGCCAACTGGTCGTTCAGGCCCTTTACCTCGCGCGTTTTCAAATCGCGGTCCTGTTGCAGCGTGCTGAACGCATCGCGCTTGGTATTCACGTCTTCGCGCGCGGCGTCCTGCGCTTCCTGCGCGGCGGGCAGGGCGGCTTCGGCGCCCGCGCGGCGCTCTTTCAGCTCCGCCACCTGCGCCAGCAGCGTTTCCAGTTCGCCTTCTTCCGAAGGCTCGGCCTGAAGTGCCGCGAATTTCTCTTCAACCGCCTGCAACTGGTTGCGCACGCGGGTTTCGTCGCTCTGCGCACGGAACAGCGCGGTGGCTGCGGCATCACGCTCGGCCTTCGCGCGGCGAATTTTGTCCTGCAACGTCAACACGTCGTTCTCGGCCCCGGCGGCATCCGCCTTGGCCTGCACGTATTGCGCTTCCAGTTGCGCCAGTTCATCCGGCGTGCCTGCGTCTTCCGCCACGATGCGCACGAGGTCGGCGGCGATGATGGCGGCACGTTCGGCCAGCGCCTCATGCTGCTCCTGCACCAGTTCAAGGTCGTCATGCGCCTGTTCCATCTGGCGCGAAATGTCGGTGAATTCGTTCTTGCGGTGCGCGGCTTCGCGGGCAATCTGCTCCGCCGTCTGGCGCAGCAGTTGCAGCGCCGCGCGCGCCTCGATGTCGTCCTTGCGCAGGGTTTCAACCGCGCCGAACGCATCCGCCACCGCCACGTTCAACCCGCTGGACATGGACAGCGCGTCGCGCACGGCAAGGTCGGTCTCGGTAAAGCGCTGGTCTTCCTTCTTCAGCCGTTCGCGCGTCTGCGCCCAGTCCTGCCACGCCAGCAGCGATTCAAACCGGCGGATGGTGTCCGAAAGGTCGCGATAGCGCATCGCCTGCTTGGCTTGATTGCGCAGGGAATTCGCCCGCCCGTTCATCTCGTTCAGAACGAGGTCGAGCTTGGAAAGATTCTCAT
>JAMIFL010000062.1:0-8538 GCA_035906295.1 Alphaproteobacteria bacterium
GTGGTCGGTTTCTTTTCGGGGTTGTTCGGCATCGGCGGCGGGGCGTTGACGACGCCGCTGCTGATGTTCTTCGGCATTCCGCCCACGGTGGCGGTGGCGACGCAGACCTGCCAGATCGTGGCGTCGTCTTCCGCGGGCGTCATCAGCCAGTGGCAGCGGCGCGGGGTGGACGTGCAGATTGCGCTGCACATGCTTTCGGGCGGCGCCATCGGCGCGGTGCTGGGCCTCGGGATTTTCCAGCTTCTGCGCATGCTGGGGCAGATAGACCTTGTGATTACGGCGCTTTACACGCTGCTGCTGGGCGGTATCGGCATTTCGATGGTGGTGGAAATCGCGCGGTCGTATTTCCGGCGCGGGCCTGCCGGCAAGGGGCCGGAAAACAAGGTGCACCGCTGGCTCAAGACGCTGCCTTACCAGACGGAATACAAAACTTCGTCCATCACCATCAGCCGGTTCGGGCCGATGGGGATCGGGTTCCTCAGCGGTATTCTGGTCGCCATTCTGGGGACGGGCGCGGGGTTCATGGTGGTGCCGGCGATGATTTACTTCCTCGGCATGCCGGCGCTGATGGTGACGGGCACGTCGATGCTGCAATTGCTGTGCCTTGCATCCCTTTCGGCGCTGATGCATGCGACGACGACGCACCGTATCGACCTTGTGTTGGGAGCGCTGCTGATTGTGGGCAGCGTTATCGGCACGGTGCTGGGGTTGCGGGCGACCAAATATATCCGCGGCATGCCCGCGCGCCTTTTGCTGGCGACGATGATTACGCTGGTGGCCATTAAAATGGGGTACGGCCTGCTGATACCGCCGCATAACCCGTTCAGCATGACGATGGTGCAGTGATGGGGGGTGCAGTGATGCGGGGGGCGCTTCTTACAGCCGCGCTGGTGCTGGGGTTTGCGGGGAACGCCGCGGCGATGGCGATTGACGTTTCGGACGATACCATCCGCGTGACCACCGGCTTTACGGGTGCGGGCATCACGGTTTTCGGGGCGCAGGAGAAGGCGGGGAACGTCATCATCGTGGTGGAAGGGCCGCCCAAGACCATCAAGGTCAGTAAAAAATCGCGCGTGCTGGGCATGTGGACCAACACGGACAGCCGCGAATACAAGAACATTCCCGCCTTCTACGAGGTGGCGGCCAGCGGGCCGCTGACGGTGGCGGCCCAGCCGGAGGTGCTGCGGGCCAAGCGCATCGGCCTCGACAACCTGAGCATCGTGCCTGCCAGGAAAGCCGACGACCCGGACAGCCCGGCGTTTACCAAGGCGCTGATCGAGATGCAGCAGAGGAGCCACCTGTTCGTGCAGGACATAGCGCCCCTCACCTACCCGGGCCCGCAACTGTTCAAGGCGCGGTTCAACGTGCCGGCGACGGTGCCGCCGGGAACCTACACGGTTTCGGCCTATCTGTTCGAGAACGGACAGGTGGTGGAACAGGACAGCGGGTCATTCGTGGTGGTGCCGGAGGGCCTGAGCGCCGACCTGCGCCGCTTTGCCACGCAAAACGGGTTGCTTTACGGTCTGTGCGGCGTGCTGATGGCGATGCTGGCAGGCTGGCTTGCCACGGTTTTACTGAAACGGGATTGATGCCATGACGGATAGCACGACGATGGAAAATACCGGGAAACGCCGCGAAGGCGACGGCGGCACTTACCTCGTCATCGCGGACGGGACGGCGGAATTCAGTGTGGCGCTGAACTATGCGGCGCACATGGCATCGCTGCGCCGGGGGCATGTGGCGCTGGCGCGCATCATCGAACCCGTGGCGTTCACGGAATGGCAGGGGGTTGAATCGGCCGCCCGCGAAGAGGCGCGCGCGAAGGCGGAAGTGGAGCTTGAGGCGCTGGCGGGCCGCGTGCGGGAAGAGACGGGCATCATGCCGTCGCTCATCATCCGCGAAGGGCATAGGCATGACGAGATTGTCGCCATCGCCAAAGGCAATCCGGCGCTGGTGGCGCTGGTACTGGGCGCCGCGCCTGATAAGGGCAACCCGGGGCCTTTGATTAATTACTTCACGGCAAAAGGCATTTCACAACTGGCCGTGCCGGTCATCATCGTGCCGGGGCATCTTAAAAACGAAGATATCAGAAAATTAGCTTAATTTTTGGGGGCTCAACCGCCGCCCCCGCTGCGTGCCTCGCACGCACCCGCTCGCTTCGCTTACGCTCTCGCGGGCCCTCAACGGGCCAGTCAGTCGCCCTGCCCCGGTTCGGGGGAGAAGTCGGTTTCGAATTTGTTGGGCTTGTTCTTGCACGCTTCGGCGTCCGGCAAGGCGGGTTTTTTGCGCGTGAGGTTGGGCCAGGCGTTGGAATAGTCGCGGTTCACCTCAACCCATTTCGCGGCGGCGGGGTCGCTGTCCGGGATGATGGCGTCGATGGGGCATTCGGGTTCGCAGACGCCGCAGTCGATGCATTCGTCGGGATTGATGACGAGCATGTTTTCGCCTTCATAGAAACAGTCCACCGGGCACACTTCGACACAGTCGGTGTACTTGCACATGATGCAGACGTCGGTGACGACGAAGGTCATTGCCCGGGTTTCTCCTTATCCTCTATGGGGGCGTGATATGTCATCATCTCGGGAGAAAGTCCAGTCTCTCCGGGCTGCGCCTCCGGCGCGGGGCCGAATTCGTCGGCTTCGGTGGGGGCCGGGGCGTCCATCACGGCGTCCTGCACCAGGTGTTTTTTCATGACGGTTTCGCGGTAGAGGATGAAGAGGCCCGAAAACACCACGATGGTGGAGCCGATGACGACGTTCGTGGTGGGCGGCTGGTTCCAGATAATCCAGCCGAAAACCGAGCCGAAGATGATGGCGAGGTAGGAAAACGGGGAGACATAGGCTGCTGGCGCCTCGGCATAGGCCTTGGTGACGAAGACCTGCGCGACGCCGCCGCAGATGCCGGTCATGACCAGATAGATGAAGGTTTTGAAGGATGGGGGCGACCAGTACCACGGCAGGAAGACCGCCGAAATGATGGCGCCGAAGGTGGAGAAGTAGAAGACGATGGTGAGCGCGTGTTCGGTGCGGCCCAGCCTGCGAATGATGATCATGACGCAGGCGGTGAGGAAGGCGGCCATGAGCGCCACCCCCACCCCCAGGAAATTCATGTCGCCGGACGGCCTTGCGATGACCATGACGCCGATGAAGCCCGCGATGACGGCGCCGGTGCGCCACGGGCCGACCACTTCTTTCAGGAAGGGGACCGAGAGGGCGGTGAGCATCAAAGGCATGGCGAATTGCAGGGCCGTGGCGTCGGCCAGCGGCAGCAGGGCGAAGGACCAGAACATGAAGGTCATGGAAATGGTGCCGACGGTGCCGCGCAGGAGGTGGCCCAGCGGCTTGCGGGTTTTAAGCAGCGCGAAGCCTTCCGGGTGGGCCTGAATGAGGAACAGCACCGGAATGACGGCCAGCGCGTTGCGGAAGAACATGACCTCCACCACGGCGTGGGTTTCGGAGGCGAGTTTCACGAACACGTTCATGATGGAGAACAGCGCGACCGACATGGTTGCGAGGTAAAACACACGCCACGGGCGGGCTACGGGGGTTTCAACCATAGGAGCTTTCAGCCTCCGTCTCGGCTTTGCGGGTGCGGGTGCGTTCGAGCCAGAGCGTCAGCACGCCGGAAGCGATGACGATGACGGCGCCGACGAAGACCGCGTGATCGGGCCATTCGCCCCAGAGCAGCCAGCCGAACAGCGTGGAGTAAAGGATTGAGAGGTAGTTGAACGGGCTCAGGAACGCGGCGGGGGCCATGGCGTAGGCGCGGGTGGTTAAAATCTGCGCAGTGGTGCCGGACAGGCCGCAGGCCAGAAGGCAGAGGAAGGTGTAGGGGGTGGGCGTGGTCCAGAACCACGGCAGGAAGCAGGCCGAGAGAATGGCCGCGAGGGTGCAGAAGAAGAACACGGTGCGGGTTTCCGGTTCGGTGGAGCCGAGATTGCGCAGGGCGATGGCGACGAGCGCGGTGAAGAACGCGCCGCCCAAGGCCACGGCCACGCCGAAGAGGTTGACGGCGCCGCCGCCGGTCGGGCTGGTCATGACCAGAATGCCGCAGAAGCCGAGCAGCACGCCGGACCAGCGGCGCCAGTCCACCCGTTCCTTCAGAAGTGGGATGGCCAGCACGGTGACCATGAGGGGCATGGCGAAGAACAGCGCGGTCTGCTGCGCCAGCGGCAGCAAAGTGACGGCCCAGAAATTGAGCGAGAGGCCGGTGAGACCGATGAGGCCGCGCACGATGTGCGCGCCGGGGCGGTTGGTTTTGAGGATGGCGAAGCCGGGGCCGCCGCGCCTGCCCTGAAGCGCCAGAAGGCAGGCCACGGCAATGGCGCCGACGAGGTTGCGCCAGAAGGTGATTTCGATAATGGCGTGGTTTGCGGCGGCCAGACGGGCGAAGACCACCATGAGCGTGACCATAAGACCCGCGCCCATCATCATCAGCGATGCTTTTACGGGGTTCTGGACACGGGCGACGGCGGGCATTGAGACTTTCGGCAGCGGGAATAAATTCGTAAGCAGGCTTATCATGACAATGAAACATGACCTGTGTATGGCAGGCACCACTTTTTTGATAGGATTTCGGCATGGATATTCTTCTGATCGGTTGCGGGCATATGGGCGGGGCGATGCTGGCGGGGTGGCTGCGGCATGACCGCATGGCCCGCGTGGACGTGGTGGACCCGCACTGGGGCGGGACGGATGATGGCCGGGTGCGCGTGCATGCAGATGCGGGCGCCCTCGCCCCGCATGATTATGACGCGGTGGTGCTGGCGGTGAAGCCGCAGATGATGGAACAGGCGTGCGCCGCCCTCGCCCCGCACCTTGCAGCGGGGGTGATGGTAATTTCCATAGCGGCTGGCGTGCCGATGGCCAGGCTGACCAGCCTGCTGGGCGACAGGCCGGTGGTGCGGGCGATGCCGAACACGCCGGGGGCCATAGGGCAAGGCATTACTGGATATTGTGATAACGGTAAATTGACGCAAAAACAGATTGATACGAGTGTTTTCTTACTTTCTGCCTTAGGTGAAACCGTGGCCATTGGGGACGAAAAGCTGATGGATGCGGTGACCGCCGTGTCCGGTTCCGGCCCCGCTTATGTGTTTGCGCTGGCGGAGGCGATGGCCAAGGCAGGCGAAACGCTGGGCCTTGCCCCGGATGTGGCGGAAAAGCTGGCGCGGGTGACGGTTTCGGGCGCCGGGGGGCTGATAGCCGCCAAGGAAGGTGAAAAAACCGCGGATTTGCGCCGCGCGGTGACCAGCCCTGGCGGAACCACGGCAGCCGCCCTAGATGTTCTGGGGCAGAATCAGGTGTTCAACACCCTTATGGAAGAGGCGATAAAAGCCGCCTGCCGACGGGGACAGGACCTCGCCAAGGATACGCCCCGGGGCTAAGCATTTCGGCGCTTCTGTGGATGAGGCCGAGATTTTATTGAAAAATTCTAAAATTTTTGTTAAAAAGAACGCCATTACGATTTTATTGGGGTTGCAACGCATGCGCTTTTGGCGCAGCCGGAGGACTCTGGAATTTAAGTAGCAGTTTTGGTTCGGACATTTTTTTATGAGGCAGAAATGACAAAAAAAATTAACAAAAACAAAGCTAAAGTCGTTAAAAAAGCCACCAAGCCCGTAGCGGCCAAGGTCAAGAAGACCGCCCTCAAGGCCAAGACCAAAACCAAAACTAAAACCGTCAAAACCGTTGTTAAAGCCGCCGTCAAAGCCAAGCCGAAAGCAGCCGTGAAAGCGCCCGTGGCTAAAAAAGCCGTGAAGACCGTTGCCAAGAAAGCGGCCCCGGTTTCCAAGAACGCGCCCGCAAAGAACGCGGTTTCCAAGAATACGGTTGCCAAGAAGATGCCGGTGAAAGTGGCCCCGAAACTGGTTTCCAAGACCCCGGTGAAAGCCGTGGCCCCGGTGAAGGCGCAGATCGTGCAGATGCAACGCCCTGCCGCAGCCGCCCCGATGGCGCCGCGCATGGTGCCGCAACGCCCGGGCCAGCCGATGGCACGCCCGATGGGCCAACCGATGATGAACCGCCCCGGCGCCCCTGTGGCCCGCCCGGCGACCACCATCCGCCCGGCCAATGACACGCCGGTCGATTTCCGCGCCGGTGATTACGTCGTTTACCCGGCGCATGGCGTGGGCACGATTGAAGGCGTTGAGACGCAGTCCATCGCCGGCATGTCGGTGACGCTGTATGCCATTTCGTTCGAAAAAGACCGCATGCGCCTGAAAATTCCGGTGCAGAAGGCCCAGACCGCGGGCCTGCGCAAGCTTTCCTCGGGCGACCGCCTGAAGGACGCCCTGAAGACGCTGACGGGCAAGGCCAAAATCAAGCGCACCATGTGGTCGCGCCGCGCGCAGGAGTACGAAGCGAAAATCAACTCCGGCGACCCGGTGCAGATTGCGGAAGTGTTGCGCGACCTGCGCCGTCCGAAGGACGATACCGAGCAATCCTACTCGGAACGCCAGATCTACCAGTCGGCGCTTGAGCGTCTGGCCCGCGAAGTCGCGGCTGTCCAGCGCATCGCGGAAGCCAAGGCTGTCGAGCATCTCGAAACGGTGCTGGCGCAGGCGGCTTAATACACCCCCTACCCTTTTAAAAAACCGGCCCATGCGGCCGGTTTTTTTTTAATTCACCTGTCCGTTTTCAACCAAGCTATCGCTGACGTACCGGAGCGATGTCGGAATTATTTCGTAACAGCTATGGCGTTGAATAAACTCAGCGGTAGCAGAGTAATCATGAATAAAATACGACCGGCGATAGCCGTCCCAAATTTTATAATTGAATACAGGAGTGATGGAGCAATAGCTCATTTTAATGTCCTCTTGTTAGGCGCCTTCTGTGATGGGCGAGGTTGGGGCATACATAGCCCTTTATGCGAATTAAACACGTATTCCACGTGGCATCAATAAGTTTAGAAAAAATTACGCCGCAACGCTGGACAGGGGAATCGCGGGTCAGGCACAATTGATTATGTGATTCGGCTCCGGGTCACGTTCTTCTCAAGTCCCTGATAGTTCACATTTATTTCTCGCGGTTTATTCGTCTTGTCCCAGCCCGCTTTTCGCGCCGCCGTTGACTTCCGTTTCGCATCCCTGAAGGGGGCCAAGCGCGTGTGGACGGTGCCGTCGATCCACGGTGAAGTGGGCCGGTTGCGGCAATTGCACGACAATCTCATCCAGAACATCCGCCCGGGGGACCGTATCGTCTATCTGGGCAATTATATCGGCGTGGGGCAGGATTCGGCGCCGGTGATTGAGGAAATTCTCGGTTTCCGGCGGCAGGTGCTGGCCATTGCGGGCATGCAGCCCGGCGACCTTGTGTACCTGCGCGGGCAGCAGGAAGAATTATTGCAGCGGGCTTTCCAGCTTCATTTCGCGTCGTCCCCGTGGATTGTTTACGAGTGGATGCTGGACCAGGGACTTGCGCAGACGCTTGAATCCTACGGTATCGACACGCGCGAGGGGCTGAACGCGGCGTCGTCCGATTCCGCGCGGCTGGCGCGGTGGACGGGGTTTGTGCGCCACATGGTCCACCGCCGCGAGGGGCATGACTTGTTTTACGGGCAGCTCAAGCGCGCGGCGCATACCAATGATGCCGAGAAGCCGATGCTGTTCGTGAATACCGGCGTCAAGACCGATTTGCGCCTTGAGGATCAGGGCGACAGGTTCTGGTGGGGCGGGGATGATTTCCAGACCATCACGGCGGCTTACGACCCGTATAGCCGCGTTATCCGCGGGTATGACCCGCAGCGCCGGGGGCTGTACATCAACTGCGTGACCGCGACTATGGATAATGGCTGCGGGTTCGGCGGGTCCCTCACCTGCGCGGCATGGCTTGCCGATAATTCGGTCAGCCATATATTTGAACGGTAGCCGTGGCGCTCCGGCGCTTTTCGTTTCTCATAACTAGCGGTGCCGGACCTTGGTTTCCGCGGTTGTTACAGAACGAAAACAATTCGTCGCAAAATCGCCCTTTCACGCCTCAAAATAATTCGGCTTGAGGTGAAACCTTTCCCTTGCCCGGTTCGTAGGTTCCGGTGTCAGGCAATTTTCAGGGAAAGGCATTCACATGGCCCATATCGACGATCCCCATACCCACAAAGCGAACCTCGATTACATTCGCACGGCGATGGAAGTGCACCTGCTTGAGAAAGAGGATGAGCAGAGACTGGCGCGCTCATCGCGCGACAAGCGCGACGAACGCGCGATGCAGACCATTATCGGCGCGTATCGCCGCCTCGTTGTCGCCATGGCGGGCAAGTTCCGTTACTACGGGCTGCCGCTGGGCGACCTTATCCAGGAAGGCAATATCGGTTTGATGGAGGCGGTGAACCGCTTCGACCCGGACCGCGATGTGCGTTTTTCGACCTACGCTTCGTGGTGGGTGCGGTCATGCATGCAGGATTATGTGCTGCGCAACTGGTCCATCGTGCGGACGGGTACGACGTCGGCGCAGAAATCGCTGTTCTTCAACCTGCGTCGTTTGAAGGCCAAAATCGCCAACGACCAGGGCAGTCCGTACCTTACGGCGGAAGGCCGCGCGA
>JAMIFL010000063.1:0-4477 GCA_035906295.1 Alphaproteobacteria bacterium
GTGAATCATCTCGACCGCGCAGCACGCGAGGCCGAACGTCATCGGCCACATGGAACCCGTGCGCGCCCAGTCGAACAATTTGTCCACCTGCGTCAGCACGAACCCCTTGTCCGAAACCTCCTGCGCCACCCGCGCGGCGAATTCGTCCTGCCTCACGGCGGGCACCAGAATGCCCGGCTGCTTCACCGGCGCCTTGGGCGCGATAACGACGTCCCGTTCATGCGACATAGGGTTTCACCTTGGGGTCTTTCTTCGGACTTGCGTCCGCGTGTGTCTTGTCCTGTTCGGCGGCGGCGCTGCGGCTCGCCATGCTCAAAAGCGTGAAATGCGTGCGCAGTTCCTTGGGGGTGAAGTCGCGGATCATTCCCAGTCCAGCGCGCCTTTCTTCCACTCATAGATAAACCCGATGGTCAGGATGCCGAGGAAGGCCACCATGGACCAGAAACCGACCATGCCGATGTCTTTCAGCGTCACAGCCCACGGGAACAGGAACGCGATTTCGAGGTCGAAGATGATGAACAGGATGGACACAAGGTAGAAGCGCACGTCGAACTTGTGGCGCGCATCGTCGAACGCGTCGAAACCGCATTCATACGGCGCAAGCTTGTTGGCGTCCGGGCGCTGCTTGCCGGCGAGGAAAGACCCCAGCATCATCACGACGCCAAGCCCCACGGCAATACCGATGAAAATAAGAATGGGCAGGTAATCGGCCAGATAGGCGGCAGGAGCGAAAAGCGTAGGCTGAAGCTCGGACATGGGAACCCCGAAAATAAAAAAACGCTGAATGGCGCGAGTGACGGGACTTGAACCCGCGGCCTCCTGCGTGACAGGCAGGCGCTCTAACCAACTGAGCTACACCCGCGTAACCGTTGAACTTTGGGCAGTTTAAGGATGCCCAAGCCTCAGGTCAATTCAGCGTTGCAGGGTGTATAGGGTAAATATTCACCCCATGCAACCAATTCCTTGCGCCTTTTCTCAAAGATTTTGAAGGCGCTGGATGTGCTTCCTGCCCGCCCCGTCCACGCGCACCAGCGCAGGCGTAACCTGTATCTCGAAGCTTTTGCGGAAATTCATCACCGAAACATACGTTGAAGCCTTACCGAATGCTGCCGCCAGCATGGAATTGGAATGGCGGGAACGGTAACGGATGGGCGCGCCCTCTTTCACGTCCATCTCGTATTCCCTGTACAGCGCGGGGATTTCCCGGCGCGGGTCCATCGACCACGTCACATGGTAATGCCGCCCGTCGCGCGAAACATCCTCGCCGCCCACGCGCACCAGAAACGCTTCCACGCCCCGGCAATCCGTAGCGAAACCGTAAACCTCCGCCGTCGTCACCGGACGCAGGTCGCGCAGGGAATCGGCATCGTAAAGCTCGGTGATGTGGTCGCCCCGGCGCTCCGGGAACGCCCAGCCTTGCACCGCGCCGTAAAGCGCCACGCGTGCGTCATCCGAAAGCAGGTAGCAGGAATAGCTCTGGTCCATGCCCCCGTCATAAACACCTTATGAAAATTATGCAAATACAGCGCGGCAGAAAATCCGCCGCGCCGCCGAATGCCTTATCGCTGTCTCTAAATCAGCCGAACCCCAGCGCCTCGACCACCGCCGGGTGCGTAATCTTGCCCTCGTGCACATTGAGGCCGTTGGCAAGCCCCGCATCGTCCGCCAGCGCCTTCTGCCAGCCCTTGTCGGCCAGCGCCAGCACATAGGGCAGCGTCGCGTTGTTCAGCGCCTGCGTGGAGCTGTGCGGGTAAGCCCCCGGCATGTTAGCCACGCAGTAATGCAGAATGCCGTCCACCTCGTACACCGGGTCTTCGTGCTTGGTGATGCGGCTGGTCTCGAAACACCCGCCCTGGTCGATGGCGATATCCACCATCACCGCGCCCGGCTTCATCTCCAGCAGCATCTGCTTGGTCACCAGCCGCGGTGCCGCCGCGCCCGGCACCAGCACCGCCCCGATAACCATGTCCACCTGCGGCAGATAATGTTCAACCTTGGCCTTGCTGGCCGCCACCACGTTCACCGAAGGCCCGAAGAATTCATCGAGGAAACGGATGCGCTCCTGATTCTTTTCAAGGATGGTCACGCGCGCGCCCATCCCCTGCGCCACCCGCGCGGCGTTGAAGCCCGAAACGCCGCCGCCCAGCACCAGCACCTTCGCAGGCTCCACCCCCGGCACGCCTGAAATGAGCCGCCCGCGCCCGCCCATATGGCGCTGCAGGTAATAAGCCCCCATCACCGGCGCCATGCGCCCCGCGATTTCCGACATCGGCGCCAGCAGCGGCAACCCGCCGCGCGCGCCCGTCACGGTTTCATACGCGATGGCCGTCACGCCCGATTCCATCAGCCCCCGCGCCTGCTTCGGGTCCGGCGCCAGGTGCAGGTAAGTGAACAGAACCTGGCCTTTACGCAATTGCTTCCACTCAACCTCCTGCGGCTCCTTCACCTTTACGACCATCCCGGCCCGCGCGAACACCTCGGCTGCACTGCCCACGATCTCGGCGCCAGCCGCCTTGTAATCCGCGTCGCTGGCCAGAATCCCCTGCCCCGCATTCGTCTCCACGATAACCGTGTGGCCGTGATGCACGCACTCGGCCACGCTCGCGGGGTTCAGCCCCACGCGGTTTTCCTGCGCCTTGATTTCCTTGGGTACGCCAATAAGCATGTGATCTCCGGGTGTGGGTGGAACGTGGCGCAAAGTATATGCCCGTTGCCAACCCTGCACATGGCGCAGCGCGTCAAAAGAAACAAATTTTCAAAGGAATGTAAAAAATGGTGGGCAATGCAGGGATTGAACCTGCGACCCCATCCGTGTGAAGGATGTGCTCTCCCGCTGAGCTAATTGCCCGTCTTGATAGACGTGTCGTAAAGACCGGCATGTGATACCGGCACTTTACGCAGGAGTCAAACATTCCCGGAACACCCGCCCGCTTCCGCCCGTTGGATGGTTACCCTCAACCGCACGGAGATACGACCATGATGTATGCCGACCCGGATAAACGCCCGATGATGCTGACCCTCGCGGGCACGGTCATCGCCCTTCTCATCATCAGCTTCCTCTGGATGACGTTCCACAAACCGACCGAACCGCAGCCGGTGGACAGTTATAAAATCGACGGCACCACCATGACGCCGGCACAACGCAGCGCACCGGCAATTGGCGAATAAGACTGGGAATTTGTAAAAAAGATGGTGGGTGATGAGGGGTTCGAACCCCCGACCCTCTCGGTGTAAACGAGATGCTCTTCCGCTGAGCTAATCACCCGCGCCGCGAGAAAACCAAACTTTGCCGCAGAAAGCAAGCGTTGCCGCTAGCGGTTTCAGTCTTTGCCGGTATGGCGAACAGCCCGGTGATGCCGCACCGTACCCGTCAGCGTCCCGTCGGCTTCGATGACGATGCGCTGGAACGCCGTGTAATGCGCCAGCCCGTATTTGCGCGCCACCTCGTCCAGCTCGCCCATTTCCACCTTGCACTTGTCCATGCACCGCCGGTTCAGCCGCCCGTTGTCGTAAAGCGTCAGCGGCCTGCCCTCCACCAGCATGTGCAGGACCGGAATACGCTCCAGCACCACACCCAGCGAAATTACCGTGACCACGCTGGCGACGGATGACCAGAACCCGCCCCCGTCATGCGTCAGCCCCAGATTCGATGCATCCGCGACCAGCAGAAGCACCACCAGGTCCTGCGCCCCCATTTCCGCGAACATCCGCCGCCCCGCAAGCTTGAGGCCGGTAAGCGCCAAAAGGTACAGAATAACGCTCTGCACGGCGGACAGCGCCACCGCGCCCCAGTCGGGCATGTCGAAAAGACTCACGTAATCCATACTCAAAAAAACGTAACCGGCCCCGCGTTGGTTCCCCCACCCTGTATTTGCGCCACACAAAATTGCATGTTATGAAAACAGAATGCGAAAAACCATCCCTGCATTATCCGCCGCCCTCGCCTTTGCCACCGCACTTGGCACAACGGCCCCGGCCCACGCCAAACCCTTCAGCATCGACCGCGGTTTGGGCGTGGACGGCGACATCCCGTTCGTCATCGCCGAATGCACAGATGGCAAACCCGGTGACGCCCTCATGGTCCCCATAAGCAAAGACAGCCTCGCCCGCGTGCTGGACGAAACCATCACGCCGCCGGCCCCTACAGCGCCAAGCACCATCGAAAGCTACACCTTCATCATCGACTCGAAAGGCGGCTTCCGCCTGGCGACCGACCCGATGACTGCTGCGCGCCTCAAATCCGAAATCGTCGAAGGCACATTCGAACCCGCCGTCAGCCCCGCGCAGGGCGCCGACCGGGACCTCCATTCCATCATGCGCGACATCTGCGCGCCCAAGATGATGTGACGCGCGCACGAAAACCAGAACAGAACAAACCGCGCAAAACGAAACGCCAATAAAACGACATCAGCAAAAAACAAAACGGCCGGAAAATTCTCCGGCCGTTCGTATAAAAAAACCGTCGATACGACGGCGA
>JAMIFL010000064.1:0-2569 GCA_035906295.1 Alphaproteobacteria bacterium
GGCGTACCGGAAAGCCCGGATGAATACAGCGTCACCATGAAAAGCGACATGCTGTCGGTCGACGGCGACGTCAACCGCCGCCTGCACGCCAAGGGTTTCACGCCCGAACAGGTGCAGGAGGTTTACGACCTTGCGAATGACCGGCTGGTGCCGATGATTCTGGATGTCGCTGCCGAATTCCAGGCGGACCGCGAAATCGAACGGCTGGTGAAGGATTTCGGCGGGCCCGAGCAATGGCGCGAAGTGTCCCGCCAGTTGCTGGCCTATGGCCGCAAGAACCTGCCGCCTGCTGTACTGGACGGTCTTTCCGGCTCGTATGACGGGGTGATGGCGCTGCACCGCATGATGAAGGGCGACGCCCCGGGCGTGATGCCGAATGCGCAAAGCCCCGCGGCTGTCAGCGAAGCCGACATCCACGCGTTGATGCGCGATCCCAAATACTGGCGCGACAAGGACCCGGCGACCATTTCCAAAGTCACCGAAGGGTTCCGCCAGCTTTATGGCGCCAACTGAACATGAAAAACCCGGCCTTCGAGAGGCCGGGTTTTTTCCAGAGGCCCCTTTTGGGGTTTTTATCAGGCGATCGATTCGGCTTCGCGCTGGGCGAGGGCGTCTTCGATGACCTTGGCGAAGGCTTTTTCGGTTTTTTTCGGCACGTTGATGAATTCGAGCGCGACTTTCTTTTTTCCGCTGCGCACGATGACGGCCTTCACCGGAATTTCGCTGACCGCGCCCGAAAGTTTGAATTTCATGACGACCTGCACGGCGTTGCCCGCTTCGAAGCCACGGCCGTCCGCTTCGAACAACACACCGCACTGCGACCAGTCCTGCACCGGGTAGGTGGTGCCGTCGACTTCCGCCACGCAGACATCGGTCATGCGGCGGGGGAAACGACGGCGGGTCATTTCCGTATTGTCGTTGGTGGCGCTGGCCAGTGCTTTGCGGATGCGGTCGTAGCTGCTCATATGTTGGAAGTGTACGGGCAAGCGCATATTGGCGTCAAAAAAATCGTGCAGAATACCTAATTCGTCGCTCGAGAAAAGGGCATAAGTGAAAAAACATACGTTTTTCTTTCAAAAACACGAAGAAACAAAAATGTTGACAGAGTAAGGAATTTAATCCTATATTGAACGAGTAAACGCCAGAGGTGCGCCTTGTCCATGGGATAAGGCGCATTTTTCATCCGGGGCGCTTCCACGGCCATACGGCGTTTGGCGTGGAGGCGCCCCGGATTTTCTTTGGCCGAAGGATAACGGCTCCCGCCCTTCGCATCTTTCCTGACGCATGGCCCGAACTCAGCCGGACAACCCACGACAGGCGCTCCCCTTTCATTCTCAACCCTTAACTTATGAGAGGACTGTCATGTCCATTTCCATCGATAACGCGTTCGTCAAACAATTCGAACGCGAAGTGTTCGAAGCCTATCAGCGCATGGGTTCCAAACTGCGCCCGCAGGTGCGCAGCAAAAGCAATGTCAAAGGCTCGTCCACCGTGTTCCAGAAAGTGGGCGCGGGTACGGCGTCCACCAAGTCCACGCACGGCATGGTGCCGGTGATGAACATCAACCACACCGCCATCGAAGTGCAGTTGGCCGATTATTATGCCGGCGACTGGCTGGACAAGCTGGATGAGTTCAAGGTCAACCACGACGAACGGCAGGTCATCGCCAATGCGGGGGCTTATGCGCTGGGCCGCAAGACGGATGAAATGATCATCAACGCGCTGGCCGCCAGCACCAATACGGTCACGGATTCGGCTGCGGGCATGAGCCTTGAAAAAGTGCTCGAAGCGTTCGAAAAACTCGGCCAGGTCGATGTGCCGGATGACGGCCAGCGCACCGCGGTGGTGGGCTGGAAGCAATGGTCGCAGCTGCTGGCCATCGATGAGTTCGCCTCCGCCGATTACGTGGGCGCGGACCAGCTTCCGTTCCAGGGCACGCAGGCCAAGATGTGGCTGGGCACGCTGTGGATGCCGCATTCGGGCCTGCCCATCAATAACACGACCGGCGTGCGCAAATGCTTCTGGTTCCACAAGAACGCCATCGGCCACGCGGTGGGCGCGGATGTTGAAACCGACATCACGTGGCACGGCGACCGCGCGGCGTTCTTCGTCAACAACATGATGAGCCAGGGCGCGGGGTTGATTGAAAATACCGGCGTCGTGGTCATGACCTGCGACGAAACCCCGGCATAACCCCACGCGACCTTTAGAGGAGATATTCAATGGCTTACAAATCCGACAATCTCAGCGTGCTGGCCTATGCCAATAATTTCACGCTGTGGCACTACACCACCACCGACGCCAGCGTGACGGGGGCCGGTTATTTCAACGCCGCGTCCGACATGCTGCGGGTCAACGACCTTATCATCGCCAACATCGCTACCGGCGGTTCGGCCTCGACGGTGTTCTACATCGTCACGGGCAACAGCAACGGCGTCATTACGGTGACGACGTTCACCGCATAAGGCGGCATCCTGCGTTTCACAGGCGCGTTTGCCCTTTTCGCGCCGAAACACGGATGCCCCTTTGGTAGCGAGCGGGGGAGGCCGGACGTCCGGCCTCCCCCTTT